>CAZHAC010000105.1:0-8234 GCA_964529765.1 uncultured Actinomycetes bacterium | reverse complement strand
AGCGGCAGCGGGTGGCGGTTGCGCGCGCTCTCGCCACAGAGTCGGAGGTGATCCTCATGGATGAGCCGCTGAGCAATCTCGACGCGCTGCTCAGGCTTCAGATGCGCGCCGAGCTGAAGCACCTCCTGCAGGACGTGCAGGCGACGACCGTCTATGTGACGCACGACCAGGTGGAGGCGCTCAGCATGGGCGATCGCACGGCCGTCATGCGCTCGGGCGAGATTCTGCAGGTCGATGCGCCGATGGCCGTTTACGACCGGCCGCGCGACCCGTTCGTGGCCGGGTTCATTGGCAGCCCGCCGATGAACCTGTTGAACGGGGAGGTGTCCGCGGAGGGGGTCTCGGTCGAGGGGCATTCCCTGGAGATGAACGAACGCGACGGCCTGCGGCCGGGCGATCCGGTCCTGGTCGGCGTGCGGGCCGAGAACCTGGAGGTTCTCCGGTCGAGCCGCGCGGGCGCCCTCCCAGGGCACGTTCGGGTCGTCGAACCGCTGGGCTCCCACCTGCTGGTCACGATCACCGTCGGCAACCAGCAGCTGAAGGCCACCGCACCCATCGACTTCCACCTGGACGGTGGTGAAGACGTGTGGGTGGCAATTAAGCCGGGGAGTTTGCGCATCCTTCCAGCACCGTCCTAAAGCGCCAAGGCGCTACCGGTCGACCAGGCCGTTCTCGTAGGCCACGATGACGGCCTGAACCCGGTCCCGCAGCTCGAGCTTGTCGAGGACGTGCGCGACGTGCGTCTTGACCGTGGTCTCGGCCACGTGCAGCCGGGCCGCGATCTCGGCGTTGGTCAGGCCGCGGGCGACCTCACGCAGGACGGCCAGCTCGCGCTCGGTCAGCGTGTTCAGTTCGGAACCCGGGCGGCCCACGCGAGCCGGCCGAGTCGCGAACTCCTCGATCAGACGCCGCGTCACCGAGGGGGCGAGCAGTGCGTCGCCGGCGGCGACTTCGCGGATTCCACGGATCAGATCTTCGGGCGGCGAGGCTTTGAGTAGAAAGCCCGACGCCCCAGCAGCAAGGGCGTCGAAAACGTATTCGTCGGCCTCGTAGGTGGTGAGGATGAGGACGCGGACGCCTGGCTCTTCGGGCGCGGCGGTGATCCGAGCCGTAGCTTCGATCCCGTCGAGCACAGGCATCCGGATGTCCATCAGCACCACATCGGGCCGGGTGCGGCGTGCGACCTCGATCGCGGCGGCGCCGTCGGCGGCCTCACCGACCACCTGCAGGTCGGGCTGCGACTCGACGATCATCCGGAGCCCAGTCCGGACGATCTCCTGGTCGTCCGCGAGCACGACGCGAATCGGGGACGTCATTGTGGCAGCGGCAGACTCGCCCGAACCCGGAATCCGCCGCCGCTTGGCGCGGAGGTCTCCAGCTCCCCGCCGAAGAGCCCGACGCGCTCACGCATTCCGACCAGTCCGTGACCCGTTGCCGCCTGGATCTTCTCGGCGGTCGCGCCGGCGCCGTCGTCGCTGACCGTCAGCATCACCGCATCGGGCCGGTAGTCGACGTGGATGTCGATTCGGGAAGCATGTGCATGACGCATGGCGTTCGTCACCGCCTCCTGTAGCACGCGGTAAGCCGAGAGGTCGACGGCGACGGGCAGCGCTCGCGGCTCGCCGGTCACGCGTAAGTGGGCTTCGAGGCCGGACGCACGCACCACTCTGAGCAGCCCTTCGACGTCGGCGAGCCCGGGCTGGGGCGCGAGCAAAACATCTTCCGAAGGCTTGCGCAGGACACCGAGCAACCGGTTCAGCTCGGCCAAGGTGTCGCGCGCCGTCGCCTCGATGGTTGTCAGGACCTGGCCTTTGGCATCGCCGCCGCCGATTCTGGCGGCACCGGCTTGGAGCGCAATAGCGCTCACGTTGTGGGCAACTACATCGTGCAGCTCGCGGGCAATCCGGAGCCGTTCGTCCTGGGCCGCCTCCCGCCTCGACTCGGCCATCATTTCGCTGAACTGACGGCGGCGCGTGTGGAAGTAGTCGCCGATGACCCACGCGACGAGCGATGTCGCCCCGATCTCGGTCAGGTTGCCGGCGCCTTCGGGGAGGCCGAACGGGACCATGGGGATGGCGCCGGCGCGTGCGAGGAGGCCTGTCGCGACCACGGCGATGGCGCCGGCGGCGACCCAGCCGCGCTCGGGGGAGCGTCCATAAACCGACGCGGCGTAGGCGGCCAAGACGATGGCTCCCCGAGAGATATTCACGGACATGCCAAGCGCCTGCTCGATCAGGACGGCAGCCAAAATGATCCCGAGGACCGGGATCGGCCACCGTCGCCGCCACCAGAGCGGCAGCGCCTGGAGGAGGACCAGGAGCACGCCGATCACGATGGCCGGCAGCGAAAGCCGGTTGTAGTCGCCGAGACGGCCGGCAAGACCCGCCACCAGCACGATCGCCACCAGCAGGCCGTCGACAAGGCGTGGCCGGCCCGTGATCCAGGACCAGGGCCGGCCACGAAGAACGTTCGAAGTCACGTCTTTTCTAGCTGACGGCCTTCGGTGCTATCCGACATCCCTCCGGGCCATCAACGCCATCGTCGCTCCGATGAAGGCGACGCCGTAGAGGGCCAGCACCATCACGGCCTGCGTGGAACCGATTGGGGGCGCTGGGGGGTGGGCGGCGGAGGAGAAGGACTGGAGTAGAGATGAAGCGTTCTGGCCGTCGAAAGCGTTGATCAGGCCCCGATAGGTATCCCCGCCGATCGCAGTCAGGAACCGCACGAGGAGCCCCTGCACGATGACCAGGTAGATCAGTCCAACGCCGACCGCCGCGGCGGGCTGCCGGAGCAGAGTCCCGACTGTGATCCCCAGCGACCCGTAGGCGGCGAGCACCAGCCAGACCGCGCCCAGGCCTTTGAGGATGTCGATGATTGGCGGCCAGGCCAGTGAGTGACCGTCGGCCAGCGCGATGACCGTGCTCGAAACGGCCCCGGACGCGAACAGGATCAGAGTCAGCATCACCATCCAGGCCTGGAATGTGACCACCCGGCCGGCGAGGACCGCGACGCGTCCGGGCCGCTGAGTCAACGCCGTCTTCAGAGTGCCCCAGCCGAAGTCGGAGCCGGCGGAAATTGCGCCCAAAACGATCGCCAGGGCGGCTCCCAACGGGAAGGCTGCACCGATCAGGTAATTGACCAACTGGTCGGGGTAGAGGGTGAAGCGCTCAACCGCAAGCCGGCGGGCGGCACCGGCGGCTGGGTGAAGCGCTTCGTAGTAGCCGGAGCCGTACGCGATGGCGGCGACCACCGCGACCCCGACGGCAGCGATAAGAAAGGCCGGCCGCCGCCAGTTCTTCCGCCATTCCGATTTGATGCTTGCGATCATGATCCCTGCTTTTCTCCAGTGAGCTGGAAGAAGACTTCCTCCAGCGATTTTTCGTCCGGCCGGAGCTCGCTCACGCCGACGCCGGCCGCCATCAGGTAGCGGTTGATGTCCAGGCTCCGCCCCGGCTCCGTGGTGAGGTGGAGCGCGCCGTCCTGGCGCGTCACGAAATCCGCGCCGAGCCACTTCACGAGCAGCTCGTGCGCGCGTTCGACGGGCTGAGCGCGGACCAGGACTCCGGGCCGGCCCATCAGCTCGGGTACGGTCGACTCGGCGACCAGGCGCCCGCGGCTGATCACTCCCACGCGGTCGCAGATTTGCTCGACCTCAGTCAGGAGGTGACTCGAAAGCAGGACGGTCCGGCCGCCCTCGCCGATGCTTCGAATGAGCGTGCGCATCTCGGCCATGCCCTGCGGGTCGAGGCCGTTGCTCGGTTCGTCGAGGACCAGGAGTTCGGGGTCTTTGAGCAGAGCCGCAGCTACGCCCAGGCGCTGCTTCATCCCGGTCGAGTAGGTGCCGAACCTTCGGGACGCGCGCTCGGCGAGGTCGACGATTTCCAGAACCTCGTCGACACGACCCTGTTTGACACCCGCCAGGTCGGCCACGACTCTGAGGTTCTCCCGCCCGGATAGGAAGGGATAGAACCCGGGCGCCTCGACCAGGGCTCCCAGCCGAGCCAGTCCGGCTGGGTCGCCGGGTGCGTGGCCGGCCACGCGGGCGGTCCCCGATGTCGACCGGCCGAGGCCCAGCAGCATGCGCAGCGTCGTCGTCTTGCCGGCGCCGTTCGGGCCGAGGAACCCGTAGACCTCTCCGCGTCTGACGTGCATGTCGACCGAATCGACCGCGAGCACCCCGTTCGCGAAACGCTTGGTGAGACCTGAGGTCTCGATGACCATGTCTTGCATGGCTCAGACGCTATGGACGGCGGGGCGGGCCGTCGTCATCTGCCGGAACGATTTTTGGCCTCGTCCTTGGGGAGGAGCAGGCGGGGACGTGCCGGACGGCGCGGTCAAGGAGAAGTGAGATGACGAAGGCGGTTTTGACGATCGAGCCGGGCCGGCAGGAGGTCGTGATGACCAGGGTGTTCGAGGCGCCGCGGGACCTGGTGTTCAAGACCTACACGGATCCGAACCTGGTTCCGAGGTGGTGGGGGCCGGCGAGTCTGACGACCACCGTCGAGGTGATGGAGGTGAAGTGGGGCGGCCGCTGGCGGATCCTGCAGCGCGATCGCAAGGGCAAGCTCCACGCCTTCCGTGGCGTCTACCACGAGGTCACGCCTCCGCAGCGCATCGTCGAGACGTTCGAGTACGAGGGAACGCCAGGTCACGTGGTTCTCCAGACCGCCACGCTGGACGAGGTGGGGGGCGGTACCCGGCTGACCACGCTTGCCGTTTTCCAGAGCGTGGAGGACCGCGATCAAGCGGTTGCCAGGGGCATGGAAGGCGGAATCGTCGAGTCAATGGACCGCCTGGAGCTCCTCCTGGCAACCGCCTAAGCCTCTTCTCCAGCCTCAACCTGCGTTCACATAACCGCGCTTCTTCTCCACAGGCGTTCGCTAACATCCGCAGGTCGACCTCAAGCTTTAACGCCACCTCTCACGGAGACCCACGATTCAGCACTCGTCATCCAGCAACACTCAAGCCGCCCCGACCCACGCGCCCGGCAAAACGGTCGTAGTCCTCTGTCACCACACCCACTGGGACCGCGAGTGGTGGGCGACCTTCCAGGACTTCCGGTTCCGGCTCGTGCAGACCGTCGACCGGCTGCTCGAGACGCTCGATCACGACCCCGCGCTCCGGTGCTTCGTACTCGACGGCCAGAACATCATCCTCGAGGACTACCTCGAGGTCCGGCCCGAGAACCGGGAGCGGCTGACCGGCCTGATCAACAGTGGGCGGATCCACGTCGGTCCCTGGTACGTGCTCGCCGACTCCTTCCTGACCTCGGGCGAGGCGGCGATCCGGAATCTCTGGATGGGCGAGCGAGTGGCCCGCTCGCTGGGTGTGCGCTCGCGGCCGATCGGCTACCTGCCCGACCAGTTCGGCCACATCGGCCAGATGCCGCAGATCCTGCGCGGATTCGGCATCGACTCGGCCGTCGTCTGGCGTGGCTTTGGCGCGCCGCCGCCGGCCGCCCGGCTCGGTGATCGGCCCCTCGGCGAGCCGGGAGGCCAGCTGAGCTACCCGCGGCTCTACAACGACGATGGGCGCTTCCCATCGGAGATGCAGTCGGAGTTTCGGTGGCAGGCGCCGGACCGCACTGAGGTCTACGGCATCTACATGGCCCTCGAGTACTACCGGTCACACAACACGCGGTATCCCGACGATCCCGAGCGCGAGCACTCGGAGGCGGTCGAGAGGCTGCGCCAGTACGCCGAGCACATGCGGCCCTACGCGGCCTCGGGAATCATCCTCGAGCCGTACGGCGGCGACCACCTGCCAGTCGATCCCCGACTGGCGGAAACTGTCGCCGCGGTTGCTCTGGACGTCGACGGCGAGGGCATCGAGTACCGGTTGGCTTCGCTCGAGGAGTACCTGGAGATGGTTCGCGAGCGGCTGCCCAGGCCCGAGGTGACCTGGCGCGGCGAGGGTCGCGCTTACGGCCGGAAGGCGCACCTCCTGCCCGGCGTGCTCTCGTCCCGGCTGCACTTGAAGCGGCTGAACCGGGACACCCAGTCCCAGCTCGAGCGCTACGCCGAGCCGCTCCAGGCATTCAACTGGATCGAGGGCGGCCGCTACGAGCAGGAGTACCTGTGGCTGGCCTGGAAGCACCTCCTGCAGAACCACCCTCACGATTCCATCTGCGGCTGCTCGATCGACCAGGTCCATCGCGAGATGCTGCCCCGCTTCGCCCAGGCGCAGCAGGTGGGAGAGCTGCTCGCGCTGCGAGCGGCCGATGAGCTGTGGATGGGGCGGGAACCGGAGGCTCGGGGCGCGGACGAGCAGCCGCTGGTCGTCTTCAACCCGCTCAACTGGACTCGCACCGAGGCCGTCAGCGTGCGGCTTTGGTCGCGGTATGGGGTGAACGAGCGGGAGTGGCTACTCCGGAACCCTTACGGGGAGGAGGTGCCGTTCCAGGCGCGGCCCGAAGCGAGCGGCAAGCTCCAGCGGGTCGAGCACAACGACTGGACCGAGGTCTCGTTCGTCGCCCGCGACCTGCCCGGGCTCGGCTGGCGGCGCTACATCCTCGAGCGCCGCGGCCGCCCGGTGCCCACCCGCGTCCGGACCTACTCCGTCACCGGAGTTGTGGCGCGCGACAAGGGCGCGAAGGACGGTTCCGGGCTTCGTGTCGGTCCGGGCGTCCTCGAGAACGAGCACCTGCGGGTGACGGTGGAGCCGTCGGGCACGCTGCACGTGCTCGACCACGCCACCGGCCTCGAGTACCGGGGTCTGAATGGGCTCCGTGACGGGGGCGACGAGGGCGACACCTACGCCTACTCGGCGCCGGTCGGCGACCAGCTGCTCACCTTTGAGGGTCAGGCGAAGTTGACTCTCCTTGAAGCCGGCCCGGCCCGCGCCACGCTGCGCGTGACGCGCGAATGGGCACTTCCGTCGAGTCTCACGGAGGATCGCCTGGGCCGGTCGCCTGACTACGTGCCAGTTGCGATCCACAGCGACGTCACCCTGGCCGCCGGGGCGCGCCGAATCGACATCCGGACCCATTTCGTCAACCCGGCGTGCGACCACCGGCTCCAGGCCACGTTCCCGCTCGGCGCGCCGATTGTGCACTCGAGTGCCGAGAGCGTGTTCGAGGTCGTGGATCGCCCGGCCGCCCTGCCCGAGGGCGAGCGGGGCTCCGCCGAGCCGGCCGTCCCGGAGCATCCTCAGCAGGCGTTCTCCAGCGTGAGCGACGGCGAGCGCGGGCTGACGATCGCCAACCGAGGTTTGCCCGAGTTCTCCGCCTCACCGGACGGCGTAATTGCCCTCACTCTGCTTCGCTCGGTCGGCTGGCTCTCGCGCGAAGACTTCCTGGCCCGCGTCGGCGGTGCCGGTCCGCAGATCGGGACGCCCGAAGCGCAGATGCTGGGTGAGGTCGAGGCGCGCTACAGCATCGTGCCTCACGCCGGGACCTGGATCGAGGCGCGCTCGCACATGCAGGCACACGCGTTCAATGCCGAGCCGCTGGCGGTGCCGCTCAGGATGCAGGGCTTTCCCATCCAACCACCGCTCCCGGCCCGCTCCGAGCCGCTCGCGGACGAAGGCGCCTTCGTCGAGGTCATCGGCGACGTGGTGGTGACCGCGGTCAAGCGCGCGGAGGACGGCGAGCGTCTGGTCATACGGCTGCTCAACGAGTCTCCGAATGAGGCTCCGGTCCGGCTGCGGACACGACGCCCGTTCCAGCGCGCGCTGCTGCTCAATCTGGCCGAGGAGGAGATCGGTCACCTCGAGCGCTACCTTGACGGCTGGCTCGACTTCGCGCTCGCCCCCTGGCGCCTGGTCACGCTCGGCTTCGAGTTCTAACTCCTCTCCCCGCATGCTGGTGACCGAACACTGGCTTTTGCGTCCGGTTTTGCTCGCTCCTTCGTAGCTTCCAGGGGCATGACGCCCCTCCGTGAGGCTGCCGAGCGGATGGCGGGCCGGCGGGTGCTCGTGGTCGGAGATCCGATCCTCGATACGTTCATCATCGGCAGCGTCGACCGCCTCTGTTCGGAAGGCCCGGTCCCTGTTGTCGTGAAGTCGGGCGAGGAGGACGTCCCGGGCGGAGCCGCCAACGTCGCCGCCAACATCCGCTCGCTGGGCGGAATCCCCGTGCTCACGGGCCTGGTCGGGCGCGATCAGGCGGCGGGCCGGCTCCGAGCCGCTCTCGTCGCGCGCGGACTGGAGCGCGAGCAGATGCGGTTGGTCGACGACGAAAGCCACCGTACCCCGCATAAGTCGCGGCTGCTGGCGGCCGGCCAGCTGCTCGCACG
>CAZHAC010000104.1:0-8236 GCA_964529765.1 uncultured Actinomycetes bacterium | reverse complement strand
TCCGCGCCTCGGCGTGGTGACGGACGTTGTTGAGCGCCTCCTGGATGATCCGGAAGAGCGCCTCCTCGATGGGCGGCGGCAACCGCCGCTCGTCGCCGACTATGTTGAGGCGGCACACGACGCCGGTCCGCTGCTGCCACTCGGTGGTCAGCCGGCGCAGTGTGGCGATCAGCCCGAGGTCGTCGAGGGAGTCTGGCCGGAGGTCGAACATGAAGCGGCGGACGTCGGCGACCGCGTTCTTGATCGAATTCCGGAACTCTTGGAGCTCAGCAACGACGAGATCCGGATCGCGCTTGAGCAGCCGCTCGATGATCTCGGCTTCCAGCACCAGGTTGGAAAGCACCTGAGCCGGACCGTCGTGCAGGTCGCGCGCGATGCGCAGGCGTTCGGCTTCGACCGCCTGATGGATCTCGAGCGCCGGGAGCGCGCCCGGGATGCCTCCGATCGGAGGCACAGCCTGAGCGCGTGCCTCGGCTTCGGCGATGGCTTTCGCGGCTTCCGACTGCCACTGCGCGAGCCGCTGCTGCGTCTCCACGCGTGCCTGCTCGCCGGCCTTTTGCGCCTGGTCAGCAGCCTGGCGTGCATCCGCCAACTCCTGTTCAGAGCGCGCCCGCTCGGCGAGCAGCGAGCGCCGCACCTGATCGAGGAACGAGATCCTTTCCCTGGCGGCCTTCAGCCAGGTCTCAAGCTCCGCCTTCTTCGCGGTCAGCCGCTCGCTCCGCTCGAATACGTCCTCCCGCTCGTGGGCGGCGAACCGTTCCGGGCTTCGTGCCAAATGCCGCCTGATGACGAGGGCATGCGAAAGCTGCTCGTCGGTCTCGGAGAGCTCCTTCTCGAGCGCTTCCGCCGCCTCGCGTGCGCTCGCCAGCTCGGAGTCGATCAGGCTTTCCGGAGGAACGCCATCTCCCAGTCCGGTCAAGCGAAGTTCCTTAGGAACGCTGCGGCCGGAATAGGGGCTGCTAGGCTACCGAGCCACATGGCAATCGAAACCGTGAGTGCGCGCGCGCCCATACGACCCAGCCGCAGCGCGTACTGGTTCGACATCGTCTTCGGGCGCACGGTGCCGGCACTCTTCTTCAGCATCTTTCTGGTCGACAAGGTCCTTGAGGTGAGGAACGCGGTCTCGGCGACGCCGGCGCGCGCGCAGCCGTCAGATTACCTTGCCCCTCTCGACCTGGTGCTCGCACTGGCCTACTACGCCATGCTCGTCGCGGTCTACATAACGCGGCTGCCCAAGCGCGCAGGCGACGCGCGCCCGGGCATCGTCGCGGCCAGCTTCTTCGGGTCCTTCGCGATTCTCGCGGTCGGCGATCTGCCGCGAGCCGAACTCCGGACCTACCTGCTGCTGCCGAGTGCCCTCCTGATCAGCGCCGGGCTGGCCTACACGCTCTGGGCCCTCGCCTACCTGCGCCGGTCCTTCTCGATCATTCCCGAGGCGCGGCGCCTGGTGACCGGAGGGCCGTACGGGCTCAGCCGGCACCCTGTCTACCTTGGCGAGGCGGTAGCGGCGCTGGGCGTGGTGATCACCACCGTCAGCTGGCCTGGCGCGATCCTCGGCCTGCTGTTCCTGCTCTCGCAGTACATCCGCCTCCGCGCCGAAGAGCGCGTGCTCGCGCGCGCGTTCCCAGAGTACGCGGCCTACGCCCGCCGGGTCCCACGCTACCTGCCCGACCCGCGCCGACTGCTCCCACTCCGCTGACCAAACTCCTAAGCCGGCTGACGCCCCGCGTCCTCGTCATTGGAGGCGTCATGCTCGCCTCTTTTGCCGCGGTCACCTCACCGGAGGCCGATCCCGACTTCTGGTGGCACCTTCGGATTGGCCAGTGGATGCTGCAGAACGGACTGCCCCGGAACGACATCTTCACATTCACCGCAAGCGATCGCGTGTGGACGGACCACGAATGGTTGACCGAGATCCTGATCGCGTGGACCTACGCCCACGGGGGGATGGCGGCGATCTCCATCGCATTCGGCCTGATCACCTGGGCCGGTCTGTGGCTGATCCTTCGCGCCGTTCGCCCTGGCCGTCAGCCGTACATCGTGGCCGGGCTGGGAATGGCGCTGGCCGTGGCCGCGGCGTCGCCGATCTGGGGCCCCCGCGCGCAGATGATCACCTTCCTCTTCGTCTGCCTGGAGCTCTACTGGCTGCGTACCTACCTGGCGGGTCGGAGCCGGATGATCAACTGGCTGCCCCTCCTGACCGTGCTCTGGGTCAACCTCCATGGTGGCTTCGTGATCGGGTTCGGTTTCCTGGGCGTGGCGATCGTTGCCGAGGGGATCCGCTGGCTCCTGGATCGCGAAGACATGGCGGCCAAGGCGCACGTCAAGCGGCTGGCCATCATCGGGGCGGTCAGTCTGCTCGCCGCACTCGTCAACCCGTATGGACCAGCGATCTACCCGTGGGTCCTGAAGACGGTTGGCAGCCCCGCCCAGGAGCAGCTGATCGTGGAGTGGTTCTCGCCCGACTTCCACCGCAACGACCTCAGGGTCTTCGAGGCCCTGATCATGCTGCTCTTCATCGGCTTCAGCCTTCGGCGGCCCTCGCTCTACGAACTCCTGCTCAGCCTGGCCGTGCTCGCGCTCGCGCTCCAGTCGGTCCGCAACGTGGCCCTCTTCGTCGCCGCCACCACGCCGATTCTGATCAGCACCTGGTCGGGGGTCTGGCGAGAACTCGCCGATCGCCGCGGCTGGCGCTTGGGCAACATCCCGCAGCGACCCCTGCTCGCAGGCACCACCGGCTTCGCGCTCGTGGTCATCGCGGCCGCCACCGCCGGCCAGGTCGCCGCGCATCTCGCCCAGCAGGCATCGATCACCCGCCGTGAGTACCCCGTGGCGGCCGCCAACTGGATGGCTGCCCACCCCGACCAGCTGGGCACGCGCATGTTCAATCAGTACGGGTGGGGTGGTTACCTCGCCTACCGCTTCTACCCAGACCCCTCACGCAGGGTCTTCATCTTCGGCGAGGCCGAGCTGATGGGCGACAACCTGCTGCAGCGCTATCAGGACGTCGCAGCCCTGCGCGCGGGCTGGGTCAAGACGCTCGACGACTACGGCGTCGACTACGTGGTCTTCAACCACGGCGCCGCCCTCACCGACGTCCTGGCGACCGAGCCGGGTTGGAAGCTGGTCTACGAGGACAGCGTCGCCGACATCTACGTGCGGACCAGGTAGATTCGCGCTCCCGGCCGGTCATAGACGGGTTTCCCCACTCCGCTCGGCCCCACAGGACCGTCCTCGGGGGTCCAGAAGAGATAGGTCACGCCATGGTCGCGGGCAAAAGCAGCGGCGTCCTCGGCGCCGGAAAGGACGGTTCGAGCCTGGCGCGCTTTGACGGCGTAATCGTAGGTCTCGCTGTACTGGCCGGCGTAGGCGGGATCCGGGCTGTACGCCGGTACATAGAGCCCGATGCGCCCCTCCGAGAGCACGACGCCCTGGGGCTGAGCGGCGAGCCAGTTGAGCGCACCCAGCTCGTCCGTAGTCAGCGAGTACTGGCTGCTGGTGGCGAAAAATAAGGGCGCGAGGAGCAGGAACAGGCTGCCGATCGCCGAGAAGGCGACATAGGAGAAGGGCAGCAGGCGGCGGGCACGGCCGGTCAGGCGCGGAAGCACGACCTCGTAGAGGCCGCGGGCGGCAAGCACGACGAGGGGCAGGTAGATGCCGTCGAAGAACCGGCGGCGGAGATTCCCGGCCGGGTTGGGTAGCCAGAGGATCACCGCCAGAAGCAGGATCCAGGCCAGGAGCAGGAGGTCGCCGCGGGTACGGCGGCGGAGGACTCCGGGCAGCGCGAGCGCGGCCAAAAAACCCTGCGGGAGCAGCGCGAGGCCGAAGCTCAGCCCGTCCGGTGGCAGGTTGTTCCGCCACTGCGCGCTCCAACGCAGGACCTCTGGCACGTGATTGGAAGCCCAGTAGGAGTAGATGACATAGGGCCCGGCAATCGCAAAGGCAAGGAGGGCCGCGGCATAGCCGCGGACTGTCACGCGGCGGAGAAGAAGTGCGACGGCGAACGCGCCACCGAGCAGGATCGGCATCTGGGCGTGGATCGATGCTTCGCCCAGCCAGGCCAGGCCCGCAAGGACGCCATAGCGGAGGCTTCCCCGCTCGGCTGCACGCAGCGTGAAGACGCAGCCCAGGGCCTGGAAGGCGGCGGCCCAGGCGAAGTGCGGAAGCGCAAGCACCGAGTAGAAGGCGCTCAGCTCGGGCATCCGCCAGTCCAGCGTGTCGGTCAGCTGACCGAACACCACCGGGTGACCGAGGGCCTGGATGACGTAGCCGCAGCCGAGGCCGATGGCAAGGAACCAGATCGCGAAACGCCGCTCGACCGCCGGATCCAGGAACTCGCGGATGAAGAGCCAGGCCGCTGCCAGAAGCGCGAAGGCGCCGGCCACCCGCGCGGCGTGGAACATGAACATGAGCGACACGTGCGTCCAGGCTGCGAGGTGGCCGAGAAAGATCCAGAAGACGAAGAACCAGGCGCCGGTGCCCGGTTCCGTCGAGTACCGGTTGGTCCAGCGCCAGGCGCCCTCCCATCCCTCGCGCATCTTGGCCAGGTAGGTGTTGGCGTCGTCACCCAGGAAGAAGAAGCCCATGAAGACCCTGCCCGGCGGCTGCGCGTTCCAGGCGTAGAGGTAAGGCAAGAGCGTCAGCACGGCGAGGGCGGCCGCGAGCCCGAGCGGCAGTGCCCATGAGCCAAGGCGCAGGCGCCGCTCGCCGGTCAGCTCCCGGGTGAGGTCGCCCGCGCGGGCGCTCATCGCCCGCCACCCAGGCGCAGGCGGAGGATGTCGCGCAGCATCTGCGCCGAGTCCCGGATCGCGTGCACTTTGGTCTCCGGCGAGTTCTTCCAGCGGACGGGTATTTCCCTGATCCGGAGCCGGTTGCGGCGCGCCCGGTAGAGCACGTCGACGTCGTAGCCGAATCCGTCCGTGCTCAGCCTTGAGAACAGGTCGCGCGCGACCTCGCCGCGAAAGAGCTTGAAGCCGCACTGGGTATCCCAGAGACCGGGCAGGATCAGGGCCTGGACGATGAGGTTGAAGGTTTTGCCCATCAGCACTCGATAGAACGGCTGGGCGTGTTCGATCCTGGCGCCTCTCTTTGCTCGCGATCCGATGGCGATGTCGGCGCCGTCCGCGATCGAGCCCTCGAGCTTGGGGAGCTCGGTGATCGGTGTCGAGAAGTCGGCATCTGAGACGAGTACCAGGGTTCCGCTGGAAGCGGCGACCCCATTCGCCAGCGCCCTGCCCTTGCCCCGATTCGGCGACTGCTGGACGCAATGGATCGCCGGGTGGCGAGCGGCCCAGTCGCACATCACCTCGAGGGTTCGGTCGCTGCTGCCGTCATCGACCAGTACGACCTCGAAGGGCCGGCCCCGGGCTTCGAGCCAGGGCAGAATCGATGCCAGCGTCTGCGGCAGCCGCTGTTCCTCGTTGAATGCCGGCACGACGACCGAAAGCTCGGGGGTCACGGGGCCAGATCGTATCGAAGGGTGCCTCCCGTGCCGTGGATTTAGCGTGCCGAGCGGAGAACCTGGAGCGCGAACACGGGGAGAACGGCCATCCGGCGGACGCGCCAGGGCTGGCGGACCAGCCGGTAGAGCCATTCCAGGTGCACGCGACGCATCCAGTAGGGTGCCCGCCGCACGCGGCCGGCGGCGAAATCGAACGAACCCCCGACCCCAATCGCAAGGGGCACGGTCAGCCGGTGCCGGTTGCGAGCGATCCACTTCTCCTGCTTGGGGTGGCCATAGGCGACCAGGAGGAGGTCGGGGTGCGAAGAATTGATCCGCTCCAGCGCCTCCTGATCGCCATCGGGCGCGGGCGTCCCGGCGTGGACGCCCGCCACCTCGAACCCGGGGTAGGCGGCTTTCAGGCGTCGGGCCGCCTCCTCGGCCACCCCCGGCATCGCACCCAGAAAGAACGGCCGCCAGCCCCGGCGGGCGCACTCGGCCGCCAGCAGCGGGAGCAGGTCGCTGCCCGTGACACGCTCACGAAGCGTGCATCCAGCCCGGCGAGCCGCCCAGACGACGCCGATGCCGTCGGCCAGGCAGAGGTCGGCTTCCTCGAGGATGGCCGCGAACTCCGAGTCCTCGCGCGCCCGCATGACGAACTCCGGATTCACCGTCACCAGCTGCCGGCACCGCCCACTGGCTTCTATGAGCTCGCCGATGCGGGCCAAAGTGCCGCGCATGTCGATGCAGTCGACCCGAACTCCGAGCACCCTCGCTGACGCCCCTGGGATCCCGGTCACGGCCGTGATTATGCTGACCGGCTGTGCCCGGACTGCACATCGCCGTCGACCTCCGGGGCCTTCCGGCTGCTGGTGAACGGCCGAGCGGCCCGAGCCGGTGGGCCCGGCGGCTGGCCGAGCTGATGCTCGCGGAAGCCGGCGAGCACGAGATACGAGTCGTCGAGCGGGATGCGCCGCCGGCCGCGGCCGACGTGGTCGTCTCTCTGACCGGCTCCCTGCGGCCTCCCGATCCGCGGCTGCCCAGCGTGGCCACGATCTACGACCTTTCCCATCTGCTCGCCCCCCGCTCACACAACTTCCTCGTTCGCGTCAGGCGAGGTTGGCTTACGGCGCTCCTGACGCGCCGCGCGGACGGTCTGCTCGCGCCATCGCACGGCATCGCTCGCGCCCTGGTCGACTACCTGCGCGTGCCGGGAAACCGCCTGACCTGGGTGCCGACCATCGGGCCCGGATGGCGGCGGGCGCCACGGGCGGACGTCGAACGGGTGCGGGCGGAGCTCGAGCTCAAAGAGCGCTATCTGCTCTTCGTGGGCACACTCTCCAGGCGCAAGAACCTGGGCACCCTGATGCGCGCGTGGGATTTGCTCTGGCCGGCGCTCGGGGAACGTGTCGATCTCGTGGTGGCGGGAGCGGCGGCGGCCCGCGGCGGCCCGCGCAACGAGGTGCTCGCAGGCGGCGCTCGCTACCTCGGAGCGATACCGGACGCCACGCTGTTACCCCTGCTCAGCGGCGCCACCGCCTGGGTCTGTCCAAGCCTGGCCGAGGGCTGCTCGATCGGCGCCGTCGAAGCGATGGCCGCCGGCGCGCCGCCGCTGGTGGCCGCGGGAACCGCCTTTGCCGACACCATCGGGGCCGCCGGCATGGTGCTGCCGCCCCGGGACGCCCGGGCCTGGGCGGACGCGATGCGCCACGTCATCGAGGACTCGCAGGATCGCAACCGGATGGCCGCTCGCGGGCTGCGGGCGGTCGCCGACCTCAGGGAACGAGAGGCAGGTCGCCGAGCGGTGTCGGCAGCGGCTGCGGCCGCGAGTAGGAATAGGTGAGCGGCGCGTGCTGGAGCGCCGGGAACCTGATGTAGGCAGGCTGGACGGGCAACGCGACCGTTGCCTCGGAGGCCCCGATGTCGCCGATCAGCTTCTCCAACGGCTCCCCACCCGAAACCCGGACCCGCGACCAGGTAAAGCGGTCGTTCATCGAGTGAACCGTGCCCATGTCGGTGGTCGTCGCGCTCTGGTAGCCGGCCGCCTGCACGGCCGAGGCGACGGCCGGGTTGTACTTCCCAGCCGGGTAGCAGAAGTCGACCACGGGGTGGCCGAGCTCCTGCACGAAGTCGCCTTCACTGTCGACCAGCTGGCGGTGCAGCTCGCCGGGCGGCGCCTTCGTGAGGTCGATATGGGAAAAGGTGTGAGCGCCGATCTCGATGCCGTTGGCGTCGAGCTCACGGACCATGTCCCAGGTCATGTAGTTGGGCCCGCCCACAAAACCGCTGATGACGTAGGAGACGGCCTTGAAGTTGTGGGCTCGGAGCGCCGGGTAGGCGGTCGTATAGAAGTCCCGGTAGCCATCGTCGAAGGTCAAGATGATCGGCTTCGAGGGCAGCGGCTTCTGACCCTCGAAGTACTGGCGAACGTCGTTGAAGTCGATCGGGTGGTAGTCGTTGGCGGCCAGCCAGTCGAGCTGTCGGTTGAAGTCTTCCGGGGAAACCGAAAGGTTGTATCCGAGCTGGTCGCGCGGATCGTGGACCACGCGGATGTAGTGATACATGAGGATCGGGAGGTGGATGCTGGAGCGGCCCAGCGGTACCACAGACTGAGTCGACGGCTGCTCAGCAACGATCGCCATGGGCACCACCGAGCGAGGCCGGTGGGCCACGATCGACGAGCCGAAGTGCGCGGCTTGCGCGCGGGCGGCGAGGGAGCTCAACTGGACGCTCTTGACCGGGGCGGCGCCAGAATTGATCGCCTGAGCGACCAACAGGCACGCGGCAACGATCAAA
>CAZHAC010000103.1:0-8293 GCA_964529765.1 uncultured Actinomycetes bacterium | reverse complement strand
AGGTGATCGCCGATCTGCAGGACCATGCCTCCGATGATCGACCGGTCAACCCTGAGCTCGAGGCGGACCTCCTTGCCCAGGCTCTCGGACAGTTGACTGGAAAGTCGCTGCTGGTCGTTCTCCTCCAGCGCGACCGCCGTAGTGGCGGTCGCCCGAACGCGGCCGGCGGCCTCGTCGGCGAGAGCTGTGTACTCCTCGACGATACCGCCGATCAGCTCCGGGCGGCCGGTCGCCACCATCATCTTGGCCAGGTTGGCGGCCTCCTTCCCGAGACCGCCGACGAGGTCGTCGATGACCTCGACGCGCCTGACGGACGGGATCACCGGGTTGAAGAGGACGTCCGAAGCCTGGGGGTCGGTCAGGAGTGTCCGGACCCCTTCCAGCCGGCTCGTCCACTCCTCGACCTTGCCCTCTTCCTGGGCCAGTTCGAATACGGCCTTGGCGTAGCGCTTGGCTCGAGCGCTAGCCACGATTCACTCCGACTTCTTCGATGGCCTGCTCGATGAGCTTGCGATGGCGCTGAGCGTCGAGCGTCTCCCCGACCACCTTCTCGGTAGCCTGGACGACGAGCGTCGCCACCTCTCCGCGCACGGAGTCGATCGCCTTCTGGCGCTCGGCCTGGATCTCCAAGCGGGCGCGCTCGATCTGCCGGTTGGCGTCCTCCTCGGCGCGCTGCTTCTGCTCCGCGCGCAGCTGCTCGGCCGACCGGCTGGCGCCGTTGATGACCTCCTGGGCCTGGGCCCGCGCCTCGTCGAGGCGCTTGCGCGCCTGCTCCAGCTCCTGCTGCGCCTCCTGCCGCGCCTTCTCGGCGGCCTCCAGCTCGGCGGCGACTGTGCGCTGCCGCGCTTCGGCAGCCTGCATGATCCGCGGATAGACGTAGCGGCCGAGGATGCCCAGCATCAGGAGGAATGCGGCCAGCTCGATCCAGAAGGTGGCGTCGATCGTCAGCAGACCGGCTTCGGCTTGGAGGTACATCTCTAGCCGGTGACGGGGGCGGCGACCGCGAAGATGAAGACGAAGGCGAGCGCGAGGTTGATGAAGTACATCGCCTCGACCAGGCCGACGATCAGGAACATGATCACCTGCAGCCGGGCCTGGGCCTCGGGCTGGCGGGCGACGCCGTTGATGGTCGCGTTGCCGGCGAGACCGTCGCCGGTACCGGCGCCGATGGCGCCGCCTCCTAGCGCAACTCCGGCGGCGATCAGCGCGCCGGCGAGTGCAATCGCGTGGTTCATGTGGACTCCTCCTAGCTGGTTTGGGATGTGACCGGGGATATACCTACGGCTTGAGCGGCGCCGTGACCGTGTTCTTCTTCCTCGACTCCTTCGCGCGCCTGGCCGAAGTAGATGATGGTCAGCAGGAAGAAGATGAAAGCCTGAAGCGTGCCGACGAAGAAGACGTCGAACAGCTTCCAGATGACGACCAGAATCGTGGAGACGACGTAGGGCACGCCTCCGGGTATGGGCACCGAGGCGATCAGCGCCGTCAGGACCCAGAGCATGATGATCCCGCCGAAGATGTTGCCCAGCAACCGGAGCGAGAGGGTGACGGGCTTGACTATCTCCTCGATGATGTTGAGGGGGATGAAGGCGATCTGAATCGCCTTCGACATCCCTTCCGGGCGCATGTAGTGCCTGAAGTAGCCCCCCAGCCCGCGCGTTCGGATGGCGTAAACCTGGGATGCGATAAAGACCACGATCGCCATCGCCAGCGTCTGGTTGATGTCGGTGTTGGCCGGGGCGAGCGGAGCGGGCAGCGGGAAGAAGTCGATCCAGTTGGCGATCAGGATGTAGAAGAAGAGGGTCAGGGCCAGCGGCAGTAGGAACGGGGGCTGCTCGCCAACCGTGTCTCTGATCAGCGTCCGCGTGTAGTTGATCAGGAGCTCGAAGATCATCTGGAACTTGCCCGGCCTTCGCGTCTCGACACGCGAGGCGACCCAGAAGCCGAGGGCGAGCGTGAGCACGATCGAGATGCCGGTCGAGATCAGGCTGGCGTAGTTGACCTCGCAGAAAAAGGGCGAACCCGAGCAGATGAAGGTCGCGGGGTGGGTCACGGGGGGAGCCGGGACGGCTAGCCAGATCATTAGTGGCTCAGCATCTCCTTGAAAGCGGCGCCGGCCAGGATCAGCTGGGCTACGGCAAGGCCGATAAGGGTCAACCAGGCGACGTCGGTGCCGAGCGCGAAGCCGACCGCAAGTCCGACGGCCGAGAGGACGGCGAGGCGGCCCAGGCTGGCGGCTCGGAATGGGATCTCGGAGCCCAACGACCTCTGCGCCCAAAGTCCGTTGACGCTTCCGATGACCACCCCCGCGGCCAGCGCCACGCCCGCCCGCGCATGTCCCGACGCTGCAAGTCCGCACAACGACAGGGCAGCGAATGCGACCGAAACTGCAACCGTGCTGCGCAAAGCACGCTGAGCTTCCACGGCCGGGCTCGACCCTCCTCGCTTCACAGGTACTGTTTGAACCTCACGATCGTCGTCGCCGCAGCGGCCACGATGCCGAGCGCCAGTCCCACCAAAGTCAGGATGGGCCTCATGCCCAGGGCAGCGTCGAGCGCCACGCCGATGACCAAAGGGACAACCAGGGCGCCGGCGATCATGCCGCCCACGCCGAGCAGTTCGGATCCTGTGGGCTGTCTGGGGCCGGCGGGTTGCATCCCCGCACGCAAGTTTACCTAGTTCGGTTTGTCGAGGCGGGCTGCGCGAGCAAGCGGCCCAGCCAGGGCACGGGGAGCCGCCACTGGACGCGCTCCAGGTGCTCGGCCACGATCGTGGACAGAACCACGATAAGCATCACGATCGTGATCGCCAGGACCCGCCGGTGGTGGAAGAGCGTGAGTCCGACCGCGCCCAGGATTCCGGTCGCGCAGTAGAAGACGATGCACGCCTCTCGCTGGCTGAGGCCGAAGTCGAGCAGCTGATGGTGGATGTGCTTGGTGTCGGGGTGAGCGATGGACACGCCCTGCCGGCGCCGGCGGACGATCGCCCAGGCGGTGTCGGCGATCGGGATGCCGAGGGCGAGAACCGGGATGAAGAGGGCGAACGCGGCGGTGACCTTGGCCACCCCGGCCACTGAGAGTAGGCCCAGGGCGAGGCCCAGGAAGTTGCTTCCGGAGTCGCCCATGAAGATGCGCGCCGGGTGCCAGTTGAAAAGGAGGAAGCCCGCGCAGGCGCCCGCCAGACAGGCCGACAGGACCACCACGGCGTCCGGTCCGCGCGTAGAGGCGGCGACCAGCAGCGTGAGCGCGACGATCGCCGCCACGCCAGCGGCCAGCCCGTCGATGCCGTCGAGCAGGTTCACCGTGTTCTGCATCCCGACCAGCCAGACCACGGTCACCGGCAGGGCCAGGAGGCCGATGTGGACCAGGCCGAGTCCCGGGAACGAGAGGTAGGTGATCTGGAAGACGTCGGGCGCAAAAGCCTCGGCAGCGACCACCGCCAGGGCCACCTGGACGCCGAGCTTGATCCAGGCATGGACCTGGATCCGGTCGTCCACGAACATGATCACGACCGCGGCCAGCCCGAGCAGCAGCATCCCGGTGCGGTAGTCGGAGCTGGGGGCGAAGAAGAGGGCCGCCGCGCCGAACGCGCCGTAGAGCGCAAGGCCACCGATGTCCGGCACCGGCCGGATATGGATGTCGCGTTCGCGGACTTTCTTGACCCATCCCATGCGGCCGCCGATCAGGATCGCCGCCAGCGTCAGCAGCGCCGCCACCAAGGCGGCGACCGCGAACGGAGGCACCGCGGGGCCGATGTGGTTGAGGACGGCCTGCCGGAAGCACTCGGAGAAGAACTCCTCGTGCGCGCCGCACCCGTTCACGTGACTAATTGAGTCCGTAGGGGATCGGGAAGCGCTGGCAGAGGTGGAGCGTCCGCTCCCGCACGCGGTCGATGTTGGCCTCGCTGTCGAGGTCGCCGAGCAGCTCGGCGATGGAGTCCGCGATCTCCTCCATCTCCTGGCTTCCCATACCGCGGGTCGTCACGCTGGGTGAGCCGAGGCGGAGACCGCTCGGGTTGAAGGGCGGCGCCTCGTCGAACGGGATCGAGTTGCGGTTGAGCGTTATGCCCGCGCGGTCCGCCGCCTCCTGCGCGGGCTTGCCGCGTAGGCCGAGCGGCCGCAGGTCGATCAGCATCAGGTGGTTGTCGGTACCCCCCGAGACCAGCCGGAGGCCGCGCCGCTGGAGCGCCTCGGCAAGCGTCTTCGCATTGGCGACGACGTTCTGCTGGTAGGTCTTGAATTCAGGCTTGAGCGCCTCCCCAAAGCAGACCGCCTTGGCCGCGATGGCGTGCATCAGCGGTCCGCCCTGCGTGCCGGGGAACACGGCACTGTCGAGCGCCTTCGCCCACTCGTCGGTCGCCGACAGGATCATCCCTCCCCACGCACCGCGCAGCGTCTTCTGCGTGGTCGTGGTGACGATATGCGAGTGCTGAATGGGGCTCGGGTAGACCCCGGCCGCCGCCAGCCCGGCGAAGTGGGCCATATCGGTCACCATCACGGCCCCCACGGAGTCGGCGATCTCGCGCATGCGAGCGAAGTCGATCACCCGCGGATAGGCGCTGTAGCCGACTATGAGCATCCGCGGCCGGACCTCCTCCGCTCGCTTCGCGACCTGGTCGTAATCGAGCCGCTCCGTCTCCCGGTCGACCGTGTAGCTGTGGACCTCGTAAAGCTTGCCGCTGAAGTTCACCGGCGATCCATGAGTCAGGTGGCCACCCGCGCTCAGATCGAGTCCCATGACCCGATCGCCCGGCTTGCAGACCGCCGAA
Organism: uncultured Actinomycetes bacterium; assembly: GCA_964529765.1. GTDB lineage: Bacteria > Chloroflexota > Dormibacteria > Dormibacterales > Dormibacteraceae > CAZHAC01. The sequence continues at coordinate 3,526 of CAZHAC010000103.1, read as the reverse complement.
TAGACGGCGGCGTTGGCCTGCGATCCCGAGTGGGGCTGGACGTTTACGTAGGCGGCGCCGAACAGCTTCTTGGCGCGCTCGATCGCGAGCCTCTCCACCTCGTCGACGACCTCACAGCCGCCGTAGAAGCGCCGGCCGGGATAGCCCTCGGCGTACTTGTTGGTGAGCAGCGTGCCCAGGGCTTCGAGAACGGCCGGGCTGGTCAGGTTCTCGGAAGGGATGAGTTCGAGCGTCGAGCTCTGGCGCCGGTACTCAGCCCGGACGAGGTCGGCGACCTCCTGGTCCTGGTCGTCGAGGGCCTTAAAGGTAAGCGTCGTCGGCTGCGTCTGGGAGGCCATGGGCTACAGGGTAACTGGGCCCGCACGAATCAAACGGGGCTCGTCCCCCGTCAGGTCGACGACGGTCGACGGGATGCCACCTGGCGCCCGGCCACCGTCGACGATCGCCGCCAGGCCGTCGAGCGCGACCTCTTCGGCCACCAGCGCCGCCGCCCGGCCACTCAGGTTGGCGCTGGTGGTCAAAACCGGCTGCTCGATGGCTCTCAAGAGAGCCAGCGCCACCGGGTGGTCCGGCACCCGAACCCCGAGCGTTTCGCCTTCGCCTCCGCTTTTGCGGCGGAGGACGAGCGTCAGGGGACCCGGCCAGTGGCGGCGCGCGTACTCCTCGGCAAGGGGCGTTAGCGAGACGAGCGCTCGGATCGATTCGAGGGAGGCGGCCATCGCGATCAGCTGCTTCTCGGCCGGCCTGCGCTTGATCTCGAAGATGCGATTGGCGGCCGTGGGCAGGGCCATCAGGCCGTAGACGGTGTCGGTCGGAAAGGCGATCACCTCGCCCCGCTTCACGAGGTCGGCAGCGCGGGCGACGTCGGCGGGGCGGGTGGTCAGGCGGTCGGTCGGCATCTCGTGCTCCCACTCGCCGAGCGGATTTGGTGCATCCGCGGGCGGATGCACGTCTCCAGCCCACGTGATGGGGGCATCCGTGGGCGGATGCACATTTCAAGGCCACGCGATGGGCGGATCGGCGTCCGCATACGTGCTTCGAGCGCGCGTGGAATTCTCGCCCGCGCGCGGGCACCCACCCCCCAAAAACCCACCCGCCCCGGGGGGAACTCGCTCAGCGTAGCGGTCGCGTCAATAGTGCCTGTTAAGGGAGGATTGACAGCCCCATATGCCCACGAGTGCACGCCTCGGGGTCGCCGCGAAATGTGGCTTCGCCCACGCATGCGCGTCATTCGGTGGCCGTCCAGGCTTCGAGGACCCGCTCGTGGCCGCCCAGGTCGCGATGCGCTCGGTTCCCTTCGTACAGCCGCTCGACCAGGGGCCTTAGCTTCTCGAAGATCTGCGCGTCGGCCTCCGCGAGCACGACGCCCCCCGGCCGCAAGCGAGCCGGCGCCGCTTCCAGGAGGCGGCGCACCTGCTCCGCGCCATCCTCGCCGGCGAACAGCGCCTCGGCCGGCTGCGCCCGAACTTCGGCCGGGAGATCCGCCCAGTCCGCGAGGTAGGGCAGGTTGGCGCAGATGAGGTCGAAATCGCCCGGCAGGACGTCGAGCAGCGAACCCTGGAAGAACTCCACCCGTCCCTGAACCAGGCGTTCGGCGTTGCGACGAGCAACGTCCAGCGCGGCCTCGGAGACGTCGGACGCAACCACCTCGGCCGCCGGCACGTAGTGGGCGACCGAGACCGCGATGCACCCCGATCCGGTGCCGATATCGGCGACCCTGGCCACGCTGCCGCCCCTTCCATCCCCACCCCGCTCCCCGCGCGCGCGCAGCAGCTCGATGGCCCTCACCACCAGCGTCTCCGTGTCCGGGTTGGGGACGAGCACGGCCGGCGAAACCTCGAAGTCCAATTTCATGAACTCCTTGTGCCCGACCAGGTAGGCCACCGGCTCACCCCGTCCGCGGCGCGCGATCAGGTCGCGGTATGGCTGCAGCTCAGCCTCCGCCAGTGCCCGCTCGAACTGCAGATAGAGGTCGATCCGTTGCAGGTTGAGCGCATGCGCCAGCAGGAGCTCCGCGTCCAGCCGGGGTGAAGACGAACCGTGCTGCTCGAGGTACCCGGTGGCTCGCTTGAGCACCTCGATGAGCGTCACTTAGATCTCGAACCGGCCCCCGATTCGAGCTGCTGCTGGCGCTCGTGAGCGACCAGCTGCGTGACGATCTCGTCGAGATCGCCCTGCATCACGCGATCGAGGTTGTGCAGCGTCAATCCGATCCGGTGGTCGGTGACGCGGTTCTCCTTGAAGTTGTAGGTCCGGATCTTCTCGGAGCGGTTGCCGTGCTTGACCATCGACTGCCGGAGCGCCGACTGCTGCGCCTGCTGCTCGGCCAGCTTGCGCTCGTAGAGGCGCGTCCTGAGCACGCGCAGCGCCTTCTCCTTGTTCTTCAGCTGCGACTTCTCGTCCTGAATGCTGACCACCATGCCAGTCGGCTTGTGGCGGATGCGAATCGCCGAGTAGGTGGTGTTGACCGACTGACCGCCCGGACCGGTCGAGGTCGACGTCTCGATCTCAAGGTCCTTCTCGGGCAGCTCGATCTCCACCGGGTCGGCCTCAGGCATCACCGACACCGTCGCCGCCGACGTGTGGATACGCCCCTGCGACTCGGTCGCCGGGACCCGCTGCACCCGATGGACACCGCCCTCGTACTTGAACAGCGAGTAGGCGCCCCGTCCGTGGACCTCGAACTCGACCCTGTCGAAGCCGCCGATGCCCGTCTCCTGGACGTCTACGATCTCGATCTTCCAGCCCTTGGACTCTGCCCAGCGCTGGTACATCCGGAAGAGGTCGGCCGCGAAGAGCGCCGCCTCCTGACCACCCTCGGCGCCCTGGATCTCGACCACCACGTCTCGCTCGTCGTTGGGATCCTTGGGCAAGAGCAGGACGCGCAGCTTCTCATCGAGGTCGACCAGCTTCTGCTCGGCCTCCCGCTCCTCCGCGCGCAGGTACTCCTGCATCTCGGGGTCCTTCTCGGCGCGCAGCATCTCGCGCGCCTCTGTGAGCTGGCGCTGGGTGACCTCGTACTGCTCGTAGGTGTGAACCAGATCCTCGAGCCCGCTCATCTCCCGCCCAAGGTCGGCCAGCTTCTGGGGATCGGAGACGACCTCCGGCCGTGCCATGTCCTCCTGGATCTGGCGGTATCGCCGGACCAGGGATTCGATGCGTTCGATCACTTATCAGGCTCCCCCGGCCGCCAGGGCGGGCGCCGGGGCGGCCTTCGTCTCGCCCTCGCGGGCAGCGTTGAAGGCAGCGATCGCGACCTCGAGCATGTCGTCACTGGGCTCGCGCGTCGTGAACTTCTGCGTCCCCAACACCGGCCAGAGCATGACTTTCACGACCGGGTTTTGCCGGAACCGCGCCATCAACCGGATCCATTCGAACGACACCCCGGCAATCAGCGGGACGCCGAGGATGCGGGAGACGACGAGCCACAAGAAGTTGGGATGTAGGGCCGCGACCGCCGTGAAGACGACGATGCTCACGACCAGCACGACGACCAGGAATCCGGTGCCGCACCGTGGGTGGAGCA
>CAZHAC010000102.1:0-8373 GCA_964529765.1 uncultured Actinomycetes bacterium | reverse complement strand
CGCCACGCGGGGAGGGGGTTGGCCGTGCGGCCTGTTCGGCCACCGCAGCCTTCACGCGATGCCCCACCCCAGCCCTCCCCGCCACGCGGGGAGGGGGGTTGGCCTCCCCGTCACGCGGGGAGGGGGTCGGTCGTGCGGTCTAAGCGGCCACCGTGGGGATCGCGGTCAGGCGCTCGATTCGGCCGCCGCGTAGGATCTCGAGCTCGATCGGGCGGCCGGCGTCGGCGCCGATCATCCGGGCCTGGAGGTCGCCCGTCTTCGAGATCGGGACGCCACCGGCGCTCACGATCAGATCACCGCTTCTCAGGCCGGCCTTACTAGCGGGGCTTCCCTCTACGACCTCAGACACGCCGATCGCCGTCCGCCGCCCCAGGCGCTCGGCAGCCGGCGGCGGAAGCGGCTGGGTGCCCCCGGCGATGCCCAGGTAGCCGCGCCGCACCCGGCCCTCCCGGCCGAGCGCGTTCAAAATCCGGCGAGTCGTCTCGTTGATCGGCACCGCCAGGCCGAGCCCGACACCGGCCACCGCCGTATTGATGCCGACCAGCCGCCCCCGGCCATCCGCGAGCGCCCCGCCCGAGTTTCCGGGGTTGAGGGCGGCGTCGGTCTGGATCACGTTGTCCACGATCCGCCGCTCGCGGCCCCGCCCCCAAACCGTGGGCAGGCTGCGGCCAAGCGCGCTCACGACTCCGGCGGTCACGGTGCCGGCGAAGCCGAGCGGGTTGCCAACGGCGATCACCAGCTGGCCAACCCGGAGGCGGTCGGCGTCGCCGATCTCGATCGGCTCCAGCCCCGCGCCCTCGGCTCGGGCCAGCGCGAGGTCTGAGAGGGGATCGGTCCCCAGCACACGCACCTGGAACGACTGGCCGTCACTGAACGTGGCCGCGCCCGCGGCGGCTCCGTCCACGACGTGCGCCGAGGTCACCAGCAGTCCGTCGGCGCCGACGAGCACAGCCGACCCGGCGCCGCCCGCCGGGCCTCGGCTCACTCGCAGGCTGGCGACGGTCGGCGACACGCGTTCGGCGACCTGGCTGACCGTCGAGGAGTAAGCGTCAAGCGCTTCCTCCTCCGCGGCCTCGGGTCCGCGCAACAGGTCTCTGACAGCCATCAGATCTCCACCTGGCGGGCTTCACCGCCGCCCTTCTCCTCGCCGCGGCGGCGTCCGGAACCACCGGGCGAGAACACTGTCGTCGTCCCGCCACACGTTGCGCCCCATTGGACAAGCACGTCAAACCGGCGCTCGGCCTCGCGCGCGATCCAGATGCGGTACCGCCGGGTCTCCTCGCGAAAGCGCGAGATGCGGCCCGTCTCGGCGCCGGCGCGCTTGGCGTCGGAGGCGCCATCGGGCAGCGCGGGCGCCTCCAGGCTGCCCACCACCTTCACCTGACCCTCTTCGAACGTGACCCTCGGTGCTCCCGTGAACCAGCCGTCCGGGAGCCTTCCGGCAAACCAACCGCCGATCGTTTCGAGCTGTGACTGTTCCATGAATTACAAGATTACATCGCAAGGCCGCTAGCGCCGCCAGGTGTCGAAAAAGTCTTGCAGTGGTCCCTCCAACTCGTCGGGATCCGCGTACTCGAGCACCTTCACCCCAGGAGCTCCAGCGACCATCGCCGAGAGCCGGGCTGCCGGGCGGGCGCTCGGCCGGAAGAGCACGAGCACCGGTTTCCTAAGCGCTACCGCGTGGGCGATCTCGTAGCCCACGCCAAGACTGGAAACCGTTGCCTCGGCGACCACGACATCGGCTGAGCGAAGCCAGCCCAGGTCGCGGTCGTGGATCTCACGGTCGGAGAGGGGCTCCCCAGCCGCTTCAGTGCCGGCGACGTGCTCGGTCAGGACCTGTCCGTGCTGCCAAAGGGTGGCAACCAATCGCTGGTAAAGGCTGGCGTCCTCCCGCCCGCCGCGGATTGAGCCGGCGAAGTAAATGCGCACTCCGCAATTTTCGAGCGCGCTCGAAGCATCAGCAGCGATATCACTTCTGATGTGGAGGCGCATATAAGGAATCGCGGTAGAGTTGACCAAGATGAAGGCGCTCGCTTCACTGTTGGCGGCGCTGGCGGTGGCGGCTGGGGGTTGCGCGGCGCCGGGTGCGCCGAAAGGATCGGTCGGCGGGGCCTCAGCGAACTGCGCCGACATCTTCGCGAGCGCTATGGCGAGCCGGCAGCCGGTGAAAGGCAGCTGGGGCTGCCTCGACTCCGCCATCCAGGCCCAGTTCCATACCGCTGGTCTCGACGGTGACGACGGCATAGCCAAGCTGGCAGCGAAGGAGCCCGTCTACACCAAGCAGAAGTTCCTGGGCCGGCTCGACGACGGTGGCTATGTCTATTCGCTGGGCGGCAACTCCGGCTCCTCGGTCCTCTTGATCTGGCTCGACCAGGGTGGCAAGGTCGCCGACGTCCGCACGGGAGGTCGAACCACCGGCACCGGCCAGTAGGCCGCCTCGCTGCCCGCGATCCCTCAGGGTCCGAGGACGTAGAGCCCGGCGCCCCAGCCGATGCGGTTCTCCTTGACGCGCAACCGCACGAGGTTCAGCGAGCCACCGGCGGCGCCCAGGACCTCCGATGGAGAGAGCGGGCGCAGCGTTCGAGTGCTGTCATTCGGATCGTCCTTCCAGCCGTCGGTGTGCCAGGCGCCCGAAGACCAGTCGAAGATCTCGACGGCTCCAAACTGGGAGTGGTCGTAGCCGACCTGAAGCGAGGTCGGAAGCCGGGCGGGCAGCTGGAGGTCGTAGACGTCCGTGAAGCCTCCAGACCGATCGCCGGCGGAGGCGACCAGGCGTCGGGTCGCCCAATCGCTGACCGGCCCGTCGGCCCGCTCGACCGTAACCGGCGTCTCGAACACGGTAGTGGCGTTCCGCGACGGGGTTGCGCCGTCAACGGTCAGGACGGAGGTGACGGGATCGGTGAAGCCGACCAGCCACGATTTCTGGGAGCCTTCGCCGAGCAGCTCGGCGCCCACTGCCCGTGAAATCCGGGTCGCCGGATCGGGGGGAGATACGGAGCCGGCAACCGGCGCGTCGGGGTCGCCGTCGAACACCGATCCCTGAGAGCTGACCTGGACTCGCGCACCGGGTGCGACCGTGCTCGCCAGCGCCGTCCGGTGATAAACGCCGTTCTCGACCGAGTAGAGGACGACGCCATGGACGGGGCGTTCGCCGGTGTTGTCGATCTCGCCAGTGACCCGCCCAGCGACCGACTGGAGATGTGCGTCGACCGAGATCGGCTGCCGGCTCACCGACGCCGTCCCGAGAATCCGAACTCCGCCATAGACCACGCCCCGTTCGATCGCGAGCGGATGTTGGGTCGGCACCACGTGTTCTTCCCCGGACGGCAGGCCCGACAGGGCGAGCGTGCAGCGGTCGCCGCAGCCACCCTGGCTCTGCGCCCCGCTCCCGGAGAGATCGAAGGTGAGCGGCGCGGCCAGGGCCGCCTCGGTCGTGGCCAGGGAGTGGTAGCCGCGGCGCGTGAAAACGATCCGGTGATAGTCGACGCTGGCCACGCTCCCGTTGGGCCCCAGCCGCAGGACCTGCAGCTGTTCGTCCTGCTGTCCACCCTGCAGTTCGGCGCCCACCCAGTAGAAGCCGCCCGTAAAGAGGATGGCGATGATCGGCGCGGTGACCCAGAGCAAGTCCGGGCTGCGCAGCCGGCGGCGCAGGAAGAGATAGTTCAGGGGCGCCACCACGACCAGGTAGAGGAGAAGCAGGGGGCCGACCAGCCAGGGGGAGGGCAGGGCGGCCGTGCGCAATGCGGGGAAGGAGAGCGCGTCCTGGAAGGTGATCGCGGGCATCGTCCAGGCGCCCGGCGTGTAACCGGTGCGGTGGGGCAGGACCTGTCCCATTGCCTGGGTCCAGGCCGCACGAGCGAGGTCGGTGCCGAAGATCTCGGCGGCGGGGTCGAAGGCGAGCACCGTGATCGTCCCCGACCCGTAGACCGCATCTGCTACGAGAGGGACGCCATCTTCCGACTTGATCACCGGCCAGGAGCCGTTTCGCAATTCACCGGTGGCGGTGGTAACGACGCCAGCCGCTCGGGACCCGGCCAGTGCCGCCAGTGCGGCCAGCGGCTCCTGCGCGGAGCCGGTCGCGTGCAGCGGCGCCAGCTCGGCGGGCAGCGACGAAAGCGTCCGCCGCCAGCTCGGCCCGCCGGCGACGACCAGCCCACCCCCGCGGCCTACGAAGTCGCGGAGCGCGTCTCGCTGGGCGGTGCTCAGGGACTGGACGTCGAACTGATCGATCACGACCGCCGAGTAGGGCGCCAGCCCCAGCGAGGAGGCCGGGAAGGTGCGCGCGGTGTAGGACGCCGCACGCACGCCGATGTCGTCGAGCGGCAGTCCCTGGAGCTCGTCGGCGGCCGGCTGGGAGTCGGTCAGCAGGGCGATCGCGGTCGAGCGGCTGCGGCTCACGGGCGCCTGGCCGGCGAGCGACCCGTCGGGTGTCTGGGCGACCGCGACCGAGTTATAGCGGTCGGGCGCCGTGATCGTGATCGACCGTGTCTCCCGCGGCGCCACCTTCACGTGCGCCTGGTAGGCGGCGTCGGGCGCTTGCGCCGGGAAGCGAGGCACCGACCTTGGAAGCTTGGGCGGTGGGACCGCCGCCGGCGATCCCGGACTCTGCTGCCCGTTGTCGCCGCTGCTCTCGAGCACAACGTCACCTTCGAAGGGGACGTCGCCCACGTTCTTGACGTTGACCAGGTAGCGGACCCAGTTCCCGGAGCCGACCTGTGACGCGTTGACGATGATCTCGGCGGGGAGGACTTGGGTGGCCGGCTGCGCGTTACCCGATGCGTACCAGGCCGCAGCCGCGATCGCTATCCCGACAAAGAGGAGAACGGCGGCGACCCGGTTGGCCACTGTTCCTGAAAACTACAACAGGAGACCGCGCAACCAATCCCCCGGAATGGGGGGTCTCCTAGTCCGGCGCTTCCAGCCATCGCGTTTCGCCCAGCGACACGGCAAGGTGCCGCATGGACGATCCCGGAGCAGCGCCGTGCCAGTGCTCCTCGCCCGGCTCAGCGACCACGATGTCGCCTGGACGAAGCTCAACCGGAGCGCCTCCGCGAGACTGCACCAGACCCTTGCCGTCGATCACGTGCAGCACCTGGCCGCCAACGTGCGTGTGCCAGTGGCTGTGGGCGCCGTCCTTGAAGGTCACGACCAGGGTTCGCACGGGCTGGGGTTCCGGCTGAGCGTGGACGGCGAGCTGCTGCACGGCACCGGTGAAGCGCTCTGGAGTGACTGGGGCCGCCGCCGGACCGTTGACCTCGTCTTGCGGGATTACTTTCATCCCGAGAGTGTCGCTCAGCTCTCAGCGGACAAGGCCACCCTGGTAGGCGCTGCCCGACACCGAGTTCAGCCCGCACACCCAGTGGAAGAGCTGCTGCCCGTTCCCACCGCCGTGGACGGTCATCGAGGCGACGAGCAACGAGCCGGTGAACAGCGGGCTGGCATTGCCGTCGCTCACATAAGCGCTCTGGGGAAGGTAGATGATCCCGCTCATGTCGGTCCCGGCGTGGGGTCCGATAGTCACACCGCCCGCGTAGCCGGTGGCGCCGTTACCACCCCAGATGACGAAGTTGTGCGTTCCCTGTGGGTCGCGCGGCGACCCGGCGTAGTTCTGCGGGTAGAGGTCGTCCAGCCCGTTCAGGATCGCCTGACTGATGTCGAGGGCCCCGGTATCCGTGTTGTCCAGCATCAAAGCCACCGCTCCATTGGGATCCGCCGTACCGGACGCTGTGTAGATGGTGTTGGTTATCGAACCTAGCGAGATCGTCGACGTGACGTTGACGATCTTGTAGACGCCGGCGTTCATCTTTCCGCCAGACGGAAAGATGCCGTTGTAGATGCCCGGCTTCCAGTTCCCGGAGCCGTCCTTGGCCTGCGCCGTAGTCGTGTAAGTGGGAGCGGGCTGGGCGAGGGTGGGCGCCGAGCTGTCGAACATATGTGGCGGCGGAACGCCTAAGTTCTGAGTCCCGAGCGAGGGTGAGAAGCCGAAGTTGAGGTTATTCCCATTGCCGCCGTTGTCGACGTGGTTGACCGGGTTGCCCGGGCACGGCGTGCCGTCGTAGTTGGCCTGAATAGTGGGGATTCCCGTGGTGTGGGGAACGTTGTTGGCCCCGAAGCTGCCGTAGGCATAAACGGGCCCGCCGACGGTTTGCACAGCAGCACCACCGCCATCGATGAGGGCGTCACCGGACACCGCGGCGACCGCGTAGACGGCGTTGGTCATCTGCGGGCCGGGCGGAGTGGCACGCGCCGCGGCTCCAGTCGAGAGCGATCCAAAGCCGATCAGCTTGCTGAAGATGCCCGGCTGGCGATGCTGAATGGTGACGTCGAGGGCATTCGACGACCCGTCCAGGAGGGTGACCGTGAAATCCCCGGCCGCATAGGCGCCGGCGGGACAGGCGCTGACGGCACTGCAGGAGCCGACGGGCAGCGCGAAGCCCAGGGTCTTTGCCAGGTATTGCATGGCGACGAAATGGGCGGTCGCCGCCGACCCGCCGTGCAGGTAGCTGCGGGTGCCGGCGAGGGCGGCATCATCGGCCTGGGCCTGGAGGTTGCGCCGGTCGGCCATCGCGTATCCGGTGTCGAAGGCGAGGGCGGCGAAGCCGAAGAGGACCACGATCATGAGCGCGACCAGCACGATCGCCTGCCCGCGTTGAGCCTTTCTGGTGTTCACCACTCAGTACTCCGCCAGCATCACGGTGGTTGAGGTGATGGTCTTGAAGGGGTTGATCGCCAGGTTCATGGCCGGCGTCAGCCCCGAGTAGGAGTAGACGACCGTTACCTGGACCAGGAAGCAGCTCTTGAACTTCGGGTTCGCCCACTCTGGCGACCGGCCGCCGAGGTCGCCGGGCACCGGGTCGTGCCCGAGCGCAGTGCGGGCCGCGGCGCAGGAGGCGTAGCCGCTCGCCGGCGACGACTCGCCCGGAGCCAGGCAGACGCTGGTCTGGCCGGCGCCCGGAACCGGGCAGTTAGCCGCGAGCCTGTTCGAGTAGAGCGTGACCGCGGAGCTGACCGGGGCCATGATGCCGGCCACGGTCTTCTCGACGGCGCCGTCGGTCAGGCAGCCGCTGCCGGTGGCCTGGCTGGTGAAGACCGTGCCCGAGCAGCTGCCTGCGTAGGCGCCGAACGGGGTGTCAGCGGCATCGGCGTTGGCGATCGCCTGGCGTGCCCCCTGGCGGGTTGCCTCGGCGACCGCGTTGTTCGCCTGCAGCATTCGCATCAGGTCGATCAGCACGAAGGCGAGGAGGAAGAGGATGAGGGAGATGAGCGCGAACTCGACCAGGGCCTGCCCGCGCTGAGTCGGTTGCCGCGACATCAGTACTCGGCCCGTCCGATGACGTCGGCCACGATCGGAAAACCGCTGCGACCGAGCAGATTGGCGGTGAACGGGGTGACCAGCGGCATCGTCCAGCTCACGCGCACCTCGACCGCATCGGACCCGGAGTTCGCGGGGTCGGTGCTGGTGGCGGAGGTGTTTGTGAGCGCGTTCGATCCGCTGCAGTGCCAGATGACGGTGAGGGTGGCGCCGGAAAGCACCGTGCCCTGTGCGGTCCCGTTGCTCGTGCTTTCCAGGGCGGCCGTGCTCGCGATCCCCGATAGCGGCCCGCCGCTCGCCGGCAGCATGGTATTCAGCGTCCCTCCGCTGGCGCAAGCGGTGTTGCCCGTCGACTGCTGGGTCGCCGACACGCTTGCCCGCAGCGCCTGTCGAGCGGCGTTGAGGACCGCCTCCCGGTAGTAGAAGGCGCGGGCGACATCAACCGTCCCGAGGGTCAGGATCAGCAGGAAAGGCAGGCTGATCGCCGCCTCCACGAGCGACTGGCCGCGTCCACTGTGGAAGAAATGACGTCGCCACATCTGAAAGGGCTGCCAGTCTGCTGAACCCACCTGACGGCAGCCTGAATATCGACACGCGCCGGACCAGCTGCCGCGGTCGGCTGCCCTGCCGGCTGCAGAGCCTCGCCCAAAGCCTTGCGGATTGCCGGGCCCATATCATCTTGGGGATGTCCGTCACCGCCCGACCGCCGGCCAGCGTCGTCGGGACGGCGCAGCGCCGCCTCGAGGGACGCGCCAAGGTCACCGGGTCCACCCGCTTCACAGCCGACCTCGAACTTCCGGGGCTGCTCTACGCGCGGCTGGTGCTGAGTCCCTACGCGAGCGCCCGTATCACCGCCTATCAGCTCGAGCCGGCTCTCTCCGTGCCGGGGGTCGTGGCCGTGGTCACCGGCGAGGACCTGCCGCGCCTCGACGTGTCCGGCGCCGACCTGCCGCTCGCGCGCGAGCGGGTCTACTTCGCCGGCCAGCCGGTGGTGGCGGTCGTCGGCGAAACCGAGGCCGCGGCCGCCGACGGGGCGGCTGCCGTCGGCGTCGACTATGAGG
>CAZHAC010000101.1:0-8464 GCA_964529765.1 uncultured Actinomycetes bacterium | reverse complement strand
TCCGGGTCGGCGAAGTAGCCGACCGTGGCTTGCAGGAAGCCAGGCGCCACCCGGTAATCGGCATCTACGATGCCGACGACTTCGACATCGGGCGGAAGACGCCGGTTCGCCTCGTTGAGCGCCCCGGCCTTGTAGCCCGGCCAGTTCTCCAGGTGCATGAACTGGAAGCGCGGGCCGAGCCGCTGGCAAAGCTCCTCCAGCGGACGCCAGGTCGCGGGGTCGGGCGTGTTGTTGTCAACGACCTGCACGATCAGGTTGTCGTAGTCGATGCGGGCCAGCGTCTGCAGCGTCTGCTCGACCACCTCCACCGGCTCGTTGTAAGTGGGGACCTGGAGGGCCACACGGGGCCGGTAATTCGGATCTGGCGGCGCCGGGAGCGGCGTGCGCCGCGTGAGCACGTCCACGATCTCGAAGGCATAGGAGAGGGAGAGCGCCAGCGCCGCCACCTCGAGGACGAGCAGCACGAGCGAAACGATCACCCCCACCGGCCCCAGCCCCTCGCCGAACGTGAGCACGATCGAGTAGACGACGTAGGCGAGCGCGCCCAGCGCGGCCATGGCAAAGAGCTGTGCCCCGAGCCAGCTCCAGGAGCGCATGGTCAGGCGGGTGGCGGCTGTGCCGACAAGGCCGAGGGCGACCAGCCAGGGCAGAAACGACGGCGTACCGACGACCACGGTGACCACCACGTAGGCCGCCACGAGGATGGCCAGGAGGCCGAGTGGCAGGCCGACCCAGAACCTGGCCGAGGCGGCTCTCGGAAGGACCGTCGCGATCGTCGTGGTCACGATCGCGGCAGCCAAAAAGAGCAGAACTACGAGCAACACTTCTTCTCCACTATGGCGAAGCCGGCGAATTTCGTGTCTTCGCGTCCTCCATCAAGCGTTTAATTGACGACCGTGCCAGAGCCCGCGGGGACCCCTAAGGAGAACCGGCGCCAGGAGCTCGTGCTGGCCGCTTTCAACCTGATCGCCGAGCGCGGCTTCGAGGGCCTGAGAACGCGCGATGTCGCCGCCCAGGTCGGCGTCAACATCGCCACGCTGCACTACTACTTCCCAACCAAGGAAGCCCTCATCCGAGGTGTGGTCGAACACGCGATGAGCCGCTTTCAGACGACGCTCGCTCCGCATGGCTCACCTGACAATCAGCTTCGGAACCATCTGCGGGCGGTCCGCGACCTGCTGCGTGACGAACCTCAGGTCGGCGCCGTCATGGCTGAGCTCGCGTTGAGGTCGGCGCGAGACCCGGCGATGGCGGCCATCGTCCGGGGCACGAACGACGGCTGGTACACGACGATGCGCGGTCTGCTCGGGCGGGCGGTCACCAAGGGCTACCTCAAGCCGGAGATGGATAGCGACGAGGTAGCGGCGTTGATCATCGCCACCCTGACGAGCCTTTGCCTGCCGGTGATGTCGGGTTCGGACCGGGGCGATCTCGCCCTACGTCAGCTGGAGACCTGGCTCGGCATCATCTAACAGCCGGCTCCCCAATCAACTGCTTGATGAGTTATGCTGGCAGTCAATCACTTGATTGAGAAGGAGGTCAGCGATGACGGTATCGGACCGCTCCGCGAATCGCGCACCTGGATTCGTCCTTTCTACAAACCGGATTGTCAGCCGGCTATTAGGAGCTGGATTCCCGATGGGCCCGAACGGCGTTCTGACCGTGCGCGGGCGGAAGAGCGGCGCCTCCCGCAGCACTCCTGTGGCCGTCGTCGAGATCGCCGGCAGGCGCTGGATCCAGAGCCCGTTCGGGGATGTCAACTGGGTGCGCAATCTCCGAGCCGCGGGGGAGGGAACCATCACCCAGGGCAACCGGTCGGAGCGCTTCGCGGCGGTCGAGCTCACGACCGAGGAGAAGGTCCGGTTCTTTACCGAGGTGCTCGGACCTTACATTCGCCGCATCAGGTTCGGAAAGGTGATCAGCTCGGTGCTTGGTTTGAACGATGTCCTGAACGACCCTAAGCAGGCGGCGCTGGCACACCCCGTGTTCGAACTGCGCCCCACCGCATAGCGGCCCTCGCCGTCAGCCGGCGGTCGCGAGCATGAGGCGGCGCCAGTTGAGCAGGCCGGCCACGCTGAGCGCCGCGAAGATCGCGTAGAGGACGGCGGTCAAATCGAGCTGCTTGTACACGTAGAGGCCGATATAGACGAGGTTGACGAAGATCCAGAGGTGCCAGCTCTCGAAGACCTTGCGGGCGGTCAGATAGAGCGCGATCAGGCTGAGCACGGTGGTCAGCGCATCGAGGAACGGCGCTGAGTCGTGAATCGAGGTCAGGAACACGGTCCAGCCCGCGGTGGCGGCAGCGGTGATGGCTAAGAGCACGAACACTTGCCTGAGTGAGATTCGCGAAATCACAAGCGCACTGTGGTTCGCGCCTCCCCGGAGCCACGAGTACCAGCCGAACACGTAGAGGAGGACGTAAAGCACGTTCAGGCCGGCGTCTGAGAAAAGCCTGGCGTTGAAGAAGACAACCACGTAAAGCGCGCTCGACACGAGCTGGATCGGCCAGTTCCAAACGTTCTCGCGGACCTGCAGCCAGACGCCCCAAGCCCCGGATATGAACCCGAATGTCTCCAGCCAGTCGAAGGGCAGGACACGGGTTGCCGCGCCCGCCGCAAGGGCGATAGAGAGCACGATCGGCACGCCGTAGGCGACCGCCAGCGTGCCCGCCGATCTTTGCCGCGTCAGGAGCGCGTCCGCCATGAGGTTAGGAAATCATGGCCAAAATGAGCTCGTCCGCGTCGCGACGAGCCGCAGGCGCCGTCGCTGTTACGTTGGCGCCTATCAGCAGCGCGCCTGACCAGCCTGAAACGCAATCTCCGGGCGCCATTCGCGTCGGGTTGGTCCTCGCTTTCATCGGCCTGACCGCGTTCGGAGGTCCGGCGGCGCATGTCGCGCTGATGCGGCGACTCGTGGTCGAGCGCCGTCGCTGGATCGCCGCCGGCCTCTTCAACCGGATGTTCGCGGCCTGCAATCTGATCCCCGGCCCGAGCTCGACCGAGCTGGCGATGTGGCTGGGCTACCGATTGGGTGGCTGGCCCGGGTTGTTCGTCGCCGCCGTCTGCTTCATCACACCGGCGATGCTGATCATGCTCGGACTGGCCTTCCTGTATCAGCGATTCGGCGGCTCTCGGGTCGCCCATCTCCTGCTCTACGGGGTCCGGCCGGTGGTGGTGGCGATCATCGCCTGGGCGGCGCTCGACCTGGCGCGAAGGTTGCTCGAGCGCCGCCTGCTGCTGATCCTGATCCCGCTCGCGCTCGTCCTCTATCTGCTGGGACTCAACCCCGTGTTCGTGCTCGCTCTGTGCGGGCTGGCCGGGATGGCCCTTTCCGCCCGACCAGGTGGCCTGGGCGTCTTCTTCGCCGGCTTCCTGTCGGTTCCTCATCCCGAGCGCCTGCTGCCGCTCTTTTTCACATTCCTGCAGATCGGCGCGCTGGCATTCGGCAGCGGCTACGTCCTGTTCGCATTTCTCGACGCCGACTTCGTGAATGGCCTGCACTGGCTGAGCCCGGGCCAGTTGGTGGACGCGGTCGCGCTCGGGCAGGTCACGCCTGGGCCGGTATTCACGACCGCCACCTTCCTCGGCTACCTCTTTGCGGGAATACCGGGCGCCCTGCTGGCGACCCTCGCGATCTTCTTGCCCGGCCTGGTGCTGGTTCCACTGCTCAACCAGGTTGTGCGGGCGGTGGAGTCGAGGCCTCTACTGAAGACGTTCCTGGACGCCGTCAACGCCGCGGTCATCGGATTGATCGTCGCGGTCTGCATCGAACTCGCCCGGACGTCGCTGGTCGACGTGGTGACCGCCGGCCTGGCGATCGCGGCCTTTCCAGTGATCCTCTGGCGGCCGCTGGCCGGCCCAGCCGTCGTTGCCGCCGGGGCGGTCATCGGACTGGCTTCCAGCTTCCTGCACTGACCCGAGGCTTCGCCAGCGGAAAGCAACGGTTCACTGAGCGAATAAATAAACCGACGGTCGGTCTGTTATAGTTTGGCCATGCCGCGCACGGTGAACGTTGAGAGCCATCAGGAGCGTCGGGGGGCTTTCCTCGATGTCGCCGAGCGGCTGATCATGACCAAGGGCTACGAGCAGATGAACGTCCAGGACGTGCTGGACGAGCTCGAAACCTCAAAGGGAGCCTTTTACCACTACTTCGACTCCAAGGCGGCTCTCCTGGACGGCGTGGTCGACCGATTCGCAGAGCAGGGCCTGGCAGCCGCGGCGCCGATTCTGGATGACCCTAACCTGCCGGCTCTCCGAAAGCTCGAGCAGGTTCTGCGAAGCATCGCTCAGTTCAAGGCCGAGCAGAAGGACCTGGTGGTCGCGATCATGCAGGTCTGGACTGCGGACGGCAATGCGCTGGTGCGCGAGCGGATGCGCAAGCTGACCGCGAAGTGGCTGGGCCAGATCCTCACCCGGATCGTCCGCCAGGGAATTGACGAAGGAGTGATCCGATCGGCTTCGCCCGAGGAGATGGCGACGGTGCTCATCTTCCTCATCCACGGCTACCAGGAGGTGGCGGTGGCGCACTTCCTGGCCCGGCAGGCGGGCACCGTCACCTTCGAAGAGGTGACCCGGACACAGGCCGCCTTCACGCATGCGTTCGAGCGAGTCCTGGGCATTCCCGAGGGTTCGGTCACGCTGGCTGACGAGGCGACCATGCGATTCTGGTTCGGCTGAGCCAGCCGTAAAGGAGCGGAAACACATGACGCTGGCGATCAAGACATCCGCATTGACGAAGGACTACGGCGGCGGCCGGGGCCTCTTCGACCTCGAACTCGAGGTGGGCGAGGGCGAAGCCTTCGGCTACCTAGGACCGAACGGAGCCGGCAAGAGCACGACCATCCGGCTGCTCATGGGCCTGATCCACCCTACCCGAGGCTCGGCCGGGGTGTTCGGACTGGACAGCCTGAAGGAGTCGGTGGAGGTGAAGCGGCTGGTCGGCTACGTCCCTGCTGAGCTACCGCAGTTCGGCGGCCTCCGAGGAGCCGACGTCGTCGGTCACTTTGGTGCGCTTGGGGGCGGCGTCGATCAGGCGCGGGTCAAGGAGATCACCGAGCGCTTGGACCTCAACCTCCGGCTCAAGTTCCGCGATTACTCGACGGGCAACAAGCGCAAGCTGGCGATCCTGCTTGCCCTGATGCATCGCCCGAAGCTGTTGGTCCTCGATGAGCCGTCGAGCGGGCTCGATCCTCTCAACCAGCAGGAGTTCTTCAAGCTGGTGCGGGAGGCGCGGGCGGCGGGTGCAACCGTCTTCATGTCCTCACATGTGCTCTCCGAGGTCGAGCACGTCTGCGAGCGCGTGGGCATCATCCGGCGCGGCAGGCTGGTCAAGGTCGCACGGCTGGAGGAGCTCCACGAGATGCACGTGCGCCGGGTCGAGGTGGAATTCGCCGGCGGACCGCAGCCTGAGCTCCTTAAGAACCTGCCCGGGGTCGAGAACGTGGAGACCAACCACCGCCGCGTCACGTTTACCGCTCGCGGCTCATTCGAGCCGATCGTCAACGCGCTGGCCGGACACCACGTGGTCAGCCTGGCCAGTCACGAACCGAGCCTGGAGGAGATCTTCCTGACCTTTTACGAGGACCAGCCCGAGGGGGCATCGAGATGATCCGCTGGATGGCCTGGCACCTGCACCGGCGCGGCCTGATCGGCTTCGGAGTCGGTGGCTTCCTGATCTCCTTCTTCTACGGGGCCGCGTTCAGATCAGCCGCGGGTACGACGGTCTCCTCGCAGGCGGCGTTCGGGCGTTCAGTCAGCCTGGCGGCCAAGCAGTTCGCCTTCATCATCCCCGTGCCGGTGCATCCGGAAAGCCTGGGTGGCTACGAGCAGTACAAGTGGCTCTCGGGCGCCATCGTCATGATGGCGATCTGGGCTGGCCTGGCGGGCGTCGCCGTCGGCCGCGGCGAAGAGGCACGGGGGCTGACGGAGGAATGGATTGCCAGCGGCCTCTCCCGGACCCGGCTGCTGTTGGCACGCAGCGCCGCCTTCGGGCTGGTTCTGCTGGTCGCCTGCCTGGCCTCCGTGCTGGGCATCGTCGCCGTCGCGCCGATGGTGCAGCAGGACGCCAACTTTTGGGGCGAAATTGGCAAGGCCGCATCGATGACCGCCGGGCTCTTCGCCTGCTACGCGATCGCGCTCCTGATCGCCCAGCTGCCGGCCGAGCGTCAGACGGCGACAGCGCTCGGCGTCGGCGCCCTGGTGCTTCTGCTGGTGGTCAACGGGATCGCCGACACCGTCGACTCGGCGTCTGGGATTGGGATCATCTCACCCTTCCACTGGATGGAGAAGACCAGCTCGGCGGCTCCCGGTGGCGCGTTCGACCTCGGGGCAACTGTCGGTCTGGCGGTAGCCGCAGCCGTTCTGATCGGGGCGACGATCCCCATCTTCCGGCGGCGCGATATCGGCAGTGGGCTGTTCACCTGGCGCCTTCGTAATGCCCCCGTCCTTCGGGTGGCCTCGCGCAATCCGCTGCTGCGGCTGCCCTTCACCGAGGGTCTTTGGGAGCAGCGGATCGGGCTGGCTGCATGGGTGGGCAGTACGCTTGTGCTCGGGGCATTGATGGTTTCGGTGACCAAATCCCTGGTCGACGCGCTTTTCGCCGACCCGACCATCGCCGCCGTGTTCCAGCATGCGGTCAAGGGCTCCGCGTATGCCTCGATGCTGGGCTTTACGTGGTTCGGTTTCGCGCTGCTGCTGCTTGCCGGCTATGCGGTTGTGCAGGTCTCACGCTGGTCGGCACAGGACCAGGAGGGCCGCGTTGAGATGCTGCTGAGCTGGCCGATCTCGCGCACACGAGTCGTCGTCGAGCGTGCACTCGAGTTCGCGGTCGCCAGCCTGCTGATCGTCGTCGGCGGCTACATCGGCGTCGCGGCCGAGCTTCCCTCCGCGGGCCTCAACCTGGACGCGGGCCACGTCTTCACGGCCTCGCTGCTGCTCTGGCCGTTCGCGCTGGCGTTCGGGGGCCTGGGCGTCGCGGTTGCCAGCCGCTGGCCGCGGATTGCGGTTCCCTTTCTGGCCACCTTTGCGGCCGTCGAATACTTCCTCGGCGACCTGGCGCCGCTGTTCAAGTTCCCGGACTGGCTGGCCAACCTCTCGGTGTTCCACCTCTATGGCAACCCGGTGGTCGGGACCCTCTCCTGGACGCCTGCGCTCTCGATGCTGCTGGTCTTCTTAGCTGGCTTCGCCGCCGCACTCTTCCTGATGCGCCAGCGGGACGTGTCGAGCGCTTAGGGACTAATGCAGCAGCACGAAAAGGACGAGCCCGAGGCCGGCGAGCCCCACGACGACCAGCGCCGCCACAAAGAAGCGGTACGAATCCTGCACTGAGCGCGTCTCGCTCTCGGCATCCACCGGCGCCCATTTGGGGTTGCGGCCCAGGAGCCGGAGTGCGCGGCTGGCCTGGCTGGGTGGCACGACCACGCGGCTGTCAAACGGGCCGGACAGCCGCCACGGTTCTGCGCCACTGATCGGGCTATGCACCCGAGCCTGGACCCCCTGGGCGCCGAGGAGCGCGGCCACCTGTTGGGCCTCGGCATCTGGACCAACGAACACGACGGCCGGGGAGTGGCTAGCCACCTGGGTGCTTTGTAGTATCACGGCCGCTGGCATGACTGGTCCTGGCGTCCTCTTCCTGCTGCTGCTCGCGCTGAGCGTCGCCGGCGGAGCGGCCGGTGCGATCCACATTCGACCGAGGGCCGACCTGTCGCATGGAGTGGAGGCCAACGAGCGCATCACTGCCTTGACCGGATCGGTGCTGCTCGTGCTGACGGCCGCGATCGGGATCACGATCCTGCGCATCGGCGACCTGTTGCCCGAGCACTACCTCGTCGGCTTCCTGATGCTCGGACCGCTGAGTTTGAAGCTGGCGAGCACGGGCTACCGGTTCATCCGCTACTACGCCCGTGACCCTGCCTACCGGGAAGCAGGTCCGCCGCGCATCGTTTCGCGTCTAAGTGCGCCGGTGCTGGTGCTGGCGACGATCGCCCTGTTTGCGACCGGAGTCGAGCTTTGGCTCTTCGCTTACCGGTTCGGGAGCTGGTGGTTCCAAGCCCATGTGGTGAGCTTCCTGATCTGGACCGCCGCACTCGGCGTGCATCTGCTCGTTCACACACGCCGGAGCGCCGAAGCCGCCTGGCAGGAGGTCGGTCAGATTCCGAGGCGCGGTGACTTCTCGAGGCGCGGGCTCGTGATTGGGAGCCTCTTGCTGGGCGCCGTCCTGGCCGTGGTGTCGCTGTTCTACGTTTCGCCATTCCAACAGCCCGGCGGATCCGGCTAGAGACGGCAAGGCGCTTGGCTGCACGCAAAGTTCTTGGGTCGACTAACACCCGTGCCGCCACTCCCACGGCGCGTCGCAATAGCAAAGCGATGGGAGCGCTCGTAACGATCAGCCTGGACACCGTCACGGCACTGAATCGAATTGGTGGACCCGAGGGGATTCGAACCCCTGGCCTCGTGAGTGCGATTCA
>CAZHAC010000100.1:0-8589 GCA_964529765.1 uncultured Actinomycetes bacterium | reverse complement strand
TTGCTCATCGTCGGCTCAGTGCTGGCGAGCATCGGGACAACGCTGTTCCCGTTCGACCAGTACGTGGGGACCAGAGCGCCCGTCGCAGGCGTCGCCTTCGGCGCCGGCATCATGCTGGCCGCGATGCGCCCAGAGGCGAACCTGACCTGGGTGCGTGCAGCGATCCTGTACTGCGTGTTCGACGTGCTCTACGAGATCGTCTACGGTCTCTTCTTCGGCGGTCCGGCCTTCGGCCTGATCCCGCTCGTGGTCTCGATCATCTTTGCGGCCGTCATCATCTGGCTCTACCCGCGCCGCGCTGACCTGATGCCGCGCGGGTCCGCCTCGGCGGCTACCCAGGCGGCGCGCTAGATCCCAGATACCGAATCCGCGGCCAGGTCACAAACGACCGTGACCTGGCCGCGCTTCAGCGTCAGCCGCTGACCGTCGACTTCCACCTCGACCCGGTCGAGCCGTGGGTCGCGCAGCGCAGGGGTTTCCCGACGCAATCGGATCAGCCGCCGGTACCAGCCGAGCATCTCCGCGTGCTTGGGCTCCCGAAGCTCATCCCAACGCAGCCGTGAGCGCTCGAACGTGCCCAGATCCTGCGGATCGGGCACCTGCGACGGATCCCAGCCGAAGGCCTCGAATTCGCGGATCCGGCCGTCGCTGGTCGCCCGTGCGATATCCGGGTCGGTGTGCGAGGAAAAGAAGAGAAAGGGCGTCGACGCGGCCCACTCCTCGCCCATGAAGAGCATCGGTACGAACGGGGAGCAGAGCACGAGGGCGGCTGCTATCTTGAGCCGGCCCTGCGAGGTCAGCGCCGGCAACCGCTCGCCGAGCGCTCGGTTTCCGACCTGGTCGTGGTTCTGTGAGTAGGCGAGGAAGCGATCGCCCTGGAGGCGATGCCGGCGCCCATGCCGGCGACGCCTGTACTCCGAGTGCTGACCGGTGAAGACGTACGCGTTGCGAAGGGCGAAAGCGAGCTGCTCGAGCGATCCGAAGTCAGCGTAGTAGCCGGTGCGCTCGCCAGTCAGGACGGCGTGGAGCGCGTGATGAAAGTCGTCGCTCCACTGCGCGTCGAGACCGTAGCCTCCGAGTTCGCGCGGGGTGACCAGGCGCGGGTCATTGAGGTCGGACTCGGCGATCAGCGGCCGCGGATCCCCGGGGTGCGCCGATTCGACCTTCTGCTTCAACTCTTCGAGGAAGTGCGTGGCCGAGGTGTCCACGATCGCGTGAACGGCGTCCAGCCGCAAGCCGTCGATGTGGTAATCGCGCAGCCACATGAGCGCGTTGCCGGTGAAGAAGTCGCGCACCTCGTCGGAGTCAGGACCATCGAAATTGATGGCGGGCCCCCAAGGCGTGCGGTGCCGGTCGCTGAAGTAGGGTCCAAAACGGGCCAGGTAATTGCCCTCCGGGCCGAGGTGGTTGTAGACGACGTCGAGGATCACGGCGAGACCACGTGCGTGGCAGGCGTCGACGAGTCCCTTCAGGCCCTCGGGACCTCCGTAGGCGTGGTGCGGTGCGTAAAGGTCGACGCCGTCGTAACCCCAGCCTCGGTCGCCCGCGAACTCCACTACCGGCATCAGCTCGATCGCATTGACGCCCAGCCCGACCAGGTGGTCGAGCCGGCCGGCCACACCAGCGAACGTGCCCGCCTCGGAGAAGGTGCCGACATGGAGCTCGTAGACGACCATCGCGGCCAGCGGCGGCCGCACCCAGCCGGAGTCGGTCCATTGAAAGGCCGAGTGGTCGACGGTGCGCGAGGGGCCGTGGACGCCGGCCGCCTGCCAGGGCGAGCGCGGATCGGGCAGGTGTTCCCCGTCGAGGACGTACCAATAGTCGGTGCCGGCACTCGCGCTCGCCTCGACCCGATGCCAGCCCCGCTCGCCGGCGGTCATAGGCAGCGTGCGGCCACCCAGCTCGAGCTCGACCTGCTCAGCTCGCGGAGCCCAGACCTCGAACTTCACCGCACCAGAAGGCCGACGGGAAACTCCTCGAGGATGCGGTCGATCATCACCTCGCCGCCCTCGAACTCGCGCCCGGAGAACTCGTCCCGCCAGTGCCCGTCGGGAAGCTCCACCAGCGTGCTGCCCCAGCCGCCCGCCAGTCCCACCAACAACCTGGGCGCCAGCGTGATCGCGCGTTCTCCGCGTGCGAAAGCGATCAGGTGCTCCGACTTGGGGCCACGAACGGTGAGCGGCTGGTAAGAGCCGCCCGCGAAAACGGAGGGCAGGCGGCGGCGCAGGGCGAGGACGCGCTGCACGACCATCAGCTTCGGCAGCCCCTCGTCAAGGCGTGCCCACGCCTCCTCCGCGCTCATCCCGGCCAACACCTCGTTGAGCAGGGCCGAACGCTTCTCGAAGTCGACCGGCCGCCGGTTGTCCGGATCGACCAGGCTCAGATCCCAGAGCTCAGTGCCCTGGTACACGTCGGGAACGCCCGGAGCGGTGAGGGCGACCAGCTTCATCGAGAGGCTCGTCATCCAGCCCGGCATCAGGAGCGGGCGCACGAAGGCGGCCAGATCCTCGGCGAAAGCAGGATCGGCGAGGATGCCCTCCACAAAGCGCTTCAGGGCAGCGTCGTAGTCGGGGTTGGGCGCGATCCAGGAGGTGCGCATCTTCGCCTCTTTGGTCGCCTTCTCCATATAAGCGAGCGCGCGCTCCACGGGCAGCGGATGGGCGCCTACCAGCACCTGGTAGAGGAGGTACTCGGTGTTGCGGTCGGGCCAATCGTTGGTGCGGTGGCGCGCATTGAGCGCCGACCACCGTTCCACCGCTTGCGCCCAGTCCGCGGTCACTTCGCTGAGGACCGCCAGCCGAGCCCGGACGTCCTCCGAGCGCTTCGTATCGTGCGTCGAGGTCGAGACCATTCCCGATGGCCAGCGGATGGACGCTTCCTGGCAGGCCTCATGGAAATCCTCGGGGCCGACGGCGAAGAGGTCTGGGTCGCCGCCCACCTCGTTCAAACAGACGAGACGGTTGAAGATGTAGAAGGCGGTGTCCTCGACCCCCTTGGCCATCACCGGGCCGGAGGTCTGCTGGAATCGGGCCACGAATTCGGTCTCCTCCGCCCCCACGAGGTCGAGCCGCATCACGGCCGTGATGAAGTCGAGCAGCTCGGGGTCGAGGTCTGGGCGGCGCCGCTTGGCGGTCGCCGCCGAGACGGCCAGGTAGTGGCGATCAGGCTCGGTCACCTGCTCGATTTCAGGGCGGACGTAGGTGCGGTAGACGGGGAGGCAGGCGATCAGCTCCCGGATAGCGATGCGCACCTCATTGCGGGTGAAGTCGCGATAGGCCCGGTTCTTCTCGCAAACGCGGACGAAAGCCGCGGCCAGGCGGCTGATGTCGGCCCCCAGCAGGTCGTCCATCACCTGCAGCTTGGAGCGGTACTCGATCTCGGGCCAGGTACCGATGCCGCCCGCAAAGCGGTCATAGATAAGCGTCAGCGGCTCGAGGCCCTCGGGAGCGATGAAGAGCCGGAGGACTCGGTTCAGGAAGTCGTACCCGCTGGTGCCCGCCACCCGCCACGTCTGCGGCAGTCGCTCGCCCGGCTCCAGGATCTTCTCCGCCACCACCCAGGCGGCAGGCGCCTGCGTCTGGATCCGGCTGAAGTACTCCTCCGGGTCACGCAGGCCGTCCGGATGATCGACCCGGAGCCCATCGAGCACACCCTGCCGCAGCCACTCGAGTACCCGCTCATGGGTGGCTTCGAACACGACCGGGTCTTCGACGCGGAGCGCGACCAACTCGTTGATGTCGAAGAAGCGACGGTAGTCGAGGTCCTGCCCCGCTGTCTGCCAGCGGGCGAGGCGGTAGTTCTGGCGGTCGAGCAAACCGTCGAGCCGGTCGGGCAAGGCGTTGACCCACCCGACCACGCCCTCCAGGGCGCCGGTGACCTCGGGCCGGTCCTCCGCCAGCTGCCCCAGTCGCCGCTTGATCGACTCCTTCTTCCGGTGCCGCTCCTCAACTCCTGTGAGCTGCCCGGGGGCGAGGTCGGGCAGTTCACGGCACTCCTCGGAAAGGCGCTCCAGCTCGAACGAGCCGGCCCGCTCGGCGGCGATCTCGAGGAGGGAGTCGAGCGAGCGAGGCGAAACCGGGAACTCGTTCGCGAAGTAGCGGACGACGAACTCACCCGCTGATCCCTGCCATTCCAGCCGCAGCTCGCCGCGATTGAGCACCCGGCCGTAATGGTCGGCGAGGACCGGAACCAGGATCAGGTTGCGGAGGCGCGGCTCGGGCGGGTCCCAGGAGACGTCGAAGTAGGTCGCGTAGCGGCTCGAAGGCCCGTTTTCGAGGACGTCCCACCACCACCGGTTGCGCCGGCCCGCGATCGCCATGTGGTTGGGGACGATGTCGAGAACCTGGCCGAGGCCGGCCTCGGCCAGGGCACTCAGCAGGCGGGAATGACCGGCCTCGCCGCCCAGCTCCTGATTGACCCGAGAGTGGTCGACGACGTCATAGCCATGCATGCTCCCGGGCGCCGCCTGCAGGTAGGGGGACGCGTAGAGGTGCGTCACTCCGAGCCGGGCGAGGTAGCCGGTAATCTCCGCCGCCCGCTCAAACCCGAATTCCGGCGTCAGCTGGAGGCGGTAGGTGGAGAGCGGCGGCCGCGGCACTACGGCTATTCCATTCGCCGGAGGAGGCAGAGCGAGCGATCGGCGACCGGCACCCGGGCGCCCGCCCTGTAGAAGCGCGGAAGCGAGTCCTGAGTGTCGACCAGCCGGAACCAGCGGGCTCCGAAGGCGCGACGCGGCAGGTGGAACTCGATCGGCTCGGAATGGGCGTTGAACATCAGGTAGAAGCTGTCGTCGTTGATGCGGTCACCCCGCTCGTCAAGGGAGGCGATCTCCTGGCCGTTGAGGAAGACGGCCAGCGACTTGGCGTAGCCGTTCGCCCAGTCCTCCTCGTTCATCTGCTCGCCGTCCGGCTTGAACCAGGCGATGTCGGTGAGCTGGTTGCCGTGGATGGGCCGGCCGTAGAACCAGCCACGGCGGCGGAAGACGGGATGCGACCTGCGGATCTGGAGCAGCCGCTCGGTGTAGAGCAGGAGACTGTCGTCGGCGTTCTCCCAATCGATGTAGGAAATCTCGTTGTCCTGGCAGTAAGCGTTGTTGTTGCCAAGCTGCGTGTGACCGATCTCGTCGCCGCCGAGGAGCATGGGAACCCCTTGCGAGAGCAGCAGCGTGGCCAGGAAGTTGCGCTTCTGGCGATCGCGCAGGACCAGCACCTCCGGATCGCTCGTCGGACCTTCGACGCCGCAGTTAAAGGAGCGGTTGTACGACTCGCCGTCGCGGTTGCCCTCGCCGTTGGCCTCGTTGTGCTTGTCGTTGTAGGAGACGAGGTCGGTGAGCGTGAAACCGTCGTGGGCGGTGACGAAGTTGATCGACGCGTACGGGCGCCGGCCGCTGATCTCATAAAGGTCGGACGAACCCGTGAACCGGTAGGCGAACTCGGCCAGGGTGGCCGGCTCCCCCCGCCAGTAGTCGCGGACGGTATCGCGGTACTTGCCGTTCCATTCCGACCAGAGCACCGGGAAATTGCCGACCTGGTAGCCACCTTCGCCGACGTCCCACGGCTCCGCGATCAGCTTGACCTGAGACAGCACCGGGTCCTGCTGGATGAGGTCGAAGAAGGCGGAGAGCCGGTCGACGTCGTGGAGCTCGCGGGCCAGGGTCGCTGCGAGGTCGAAGCGGAAGCCGTCGACGTGCATTTCCAGCACCCAGTAGCGAAGGCTGTCCATGATCAGCTGGAGGACGTGTGGGTGCCGCATGTTGAGGCTGTTTCCGGTGCCCGTGTAGTCGGTGTAGTAGCGCTTGTCATCGGGCGCCAGCCGGTAGTAGGCGGCGTTATCGATGCCCTTGAAGGAAAGCACCGGGCCCAGGTGGTTGCCCTCGGCGGTGTGGTTGTAGACCACGTCCAGGATGACCTCGATCCCCGCCACGTGCAGGGTCTTGACCATCTCCTTGAACTCCTGCACCTGCTGCCCGAGCTGGCCGTAGGCCGCGTACTCGTTGTGGGGCGCGAAGTAGCCGATCGAGTTGTAGCCCCAGTAATTACGCAATCCACGGTCGACCAGCTGCTTGTCGTGCACGAACTGGTGCACCGGCATCAGCTCGATCGCGGTGACGCCGAGGCGCTTGAAGTGGGCGATCGCGGCCGGTGAACTGAGCCCCAGGTAGGTCCCTCGCAGCTCGGGCGGAACGTCCGGGTGGCGGCAGGTGAAGCCTTTGACGTGGACCTCGTAAATGACGCTTTCATGCATGCGCCGGCGGGGCGGGCGGTCGCCGTTCCAGTTGAACCAGGGGCTGACCACCACGGAGCGGGGCATGTAGGGGGCGCTGTCCCGGCCATCCAGGGCGTCCGGGCTCTGCATCTGGTACGGGAAAGCCGCGTCGTTCCACTTGACGCCACCCTCGATCGCTTTCGAGTAGGGGTCGAGGAGAAGCTTGTTGGGGTTGCAGCGGACGCCGTTCCGGGGGTCCCAGGGTCCATGCACCCGGAAGCCATAGCGCTGACCCGGATAGATGTTGGGGACATAGCCATGCCAGCAGAGGGCGGTTCGCTCGGGAAGGTCGAGGCGGGTCTCGTTGCCTTGCTCGTCGAACAAGCAGAGCTCGATTCTTGTGGCCACCTCCGAGAAGACGGAGAAGTTGGTCCCCGTACCCTCGAAATTGGCTCCGAGCGGAAACGGGTTACCGGGCCAGGCTCGCATGCGTCCCTAAGCTAACAATGAATGGGATCCGGGACTCCGGAGGCGTGGGGCGTAGCCTCCGGCTACTGGGACGTCGCGGGCAGCTGGCGTACCGCCTCCACCGAAACCCTCGAGGCTGTGATGGCGGCGCTGCGGCCGCGGGCGTCCTCCCCGCCCGATGGCGCCACGATGGTGGTGCATCCCGGCGAGCAACCGGAGGTGCCCGAGGCGGAGCTGGTGACCGAGGACGGCGCCGAGCTGCCGACCGGCGGCCGGCTGCCCGCCGACCTTCCCCTCGGCTATCACCGGCTGCGCGGCGAGCGCGGCGAGCGGCGGCTCGTGGTAGCACCTCCGCGCTGCCATCTACCGGAGGAGCTCTGGGGATGGGGATTCGCCGTCCAGCTCTATTCCCTGCTCTCGGGCGAGAGCCAGGGCATCGGCGACCTCGCCGACCTGCACCGGTTGGGAAGCTGGGCCCGGCGCGCGGGATCGCGCTTCCTGCTCCTCAGCCCGCTCCACGCGCCGCTGCCCGGCCTGCCCCAGGAGCCCAGCCCTTACTACCCGTCCAGCCGCCGGTTCATGAACCCGCTCCACCTTCGCGTGGAAGGGGTCCCACCGGCCCAGCCCGAAGGCCTGATCGATCGTGACACGGTCTGGGCGGTCAAGATCGCCGCCCTCGAGCAGCAGTGGGAGGAACGGCGAGGCCACCTGACCGCCGACGTCGAGGCGTTCATGGCCAGAACTCCGGGCCTCGGCGATTACGCGACCTTCTGCGCGCTCAGCGAGCGCTACGGACGCCCGTGGCAGAGCTGGCCCGAGGAGTACCGGCGGCCGGGGACGGCGGCGACCAGGCGCTTTGCCGAGCGTGAGCGCGGGCGGGTTCTCTTCCACGCCTGGCTGCAGCTCGAGCTCGACGATCAGCTGGTCGCCGCCGCCGCGAGCGCCGCCCACCCGAGAGGCATGGTCACCGATCTCGCGGTCGGCGTGCGCCCGGACGGCGCCGACGCCTGGTGCTTCCAGGACACCCTGGCGCCCGGAATGTCGGTTGGAGCACCCCCGGACACGTTCAATCCGGCCGGGCAGGACTGGGGCCTGCCGCCTTTTGACCCCTGGCGGCTGGCGGCGGCCGGCTTCGAGCCCTTCGTGCAGACGATCCGGGCCGCCTTCCGGCACGCCGCGGGGATCCGGGTCGACCACGTGATGGGCCTGTTCCGCCTCTACTGGATCCCCGCCGGAAACAGCCCTGATGCCGGCACCTATGTCGCCTACCCGCACCACCAGCTGCTCGACATCCTCGCCCTGGAGAGCGTCCGCGCTGGTGGCTTTGTGATCGGCGAAGACCTCGGGACGGTGCAGAACGAGGTACGCGCTGCGCTCCAGGAGCGCGACGTCCTCTCCTACCGCCTGCTCTGGTTCGAGCGCAGCCATCCCCGCGACTATCCGGAGCAGGCGCTGGCGGCCCTGACCACGCACGACCTGCCGACGTTGATGGGCGTCTGGACGGGCGAGGATCCCATACCGGAGGTGCGGGAACGCCTGCAGTGGGAGGCTGGTTTGAGCCCAGACGCGCCGCCCCAGGAGGTGCTGGAGAAGGTTTATGCGCTGCTCGCCGAGGCTCCGTCACGCCTGCTCGCGGCGACGCTGGAGGACGTGGCGCTCACCGCGTCGCGCCCCAACCTCCCCGGCCGCCTCGACCCGAGCAACTGGTCGCGGCCGCTGCCACTCGCGCTCGAGGACCTGCTCTCATCGGCGCCGGCGCACGCCCTCGCTCGCGTCCTGGGGTCGAGACGGCGGCGATAGGCTGGAGGGACCTGCGGTTCCCCGAATGACGTTTTGGAGGGAGATTACATGATATCTTTGCTGTGCGATGTACGATCGTGAGAACGATCCCGCGTACGACGATCCCATCGACGACAG
>CAZHAC010000099.1:0-8625 GCA_964529765.1 uncultured Actinomycetes bacterium | reverse complement strand
TGCTGCTCGAGCCCGAGGAGATCGAGGACCTCATCACCAACCAGCTGCCCGACACCGCGCTCTTCGCCGGCCGCTTTCGGGAGAACGCGGCCCGGGCCCTCCTCCTTCCCCGGCGCCGGCCGGGCCAGCGCACTCCCCTCTGGCAGCAGAGGCAGCGTTCGGCCTCGCTCCTGAGCGTCGCCGCCAGCCATCCCGACTTCCCGATCCTGGCCGAAACCTACCGGGAGTGCCTGTCGGACGCCTTCGACCTGCCCGCGCTCAAGCAGCTGCTGGTCGACATCCGCAGCCGGCGCACTCGTGTGGTCACCGCCGACACCGACCATGCCAGCCCGTTCGCCGGCTCGCTGCTCTTCGACTACGTGGGGACCTTCCTGTACGACTCCGATGCCCCGCTCGCCGAGCGGCGAGCTCAGGCACTCACCCTCGACCGGGAGCTGCTCGCCGAGCTGCTCGGCGACGAGGACCTGCGGGAGCTGCTCAACCCCGAGGCCATCGCCCACACCGAGCTCGAGCTCCAGGGCCTCCTGCCCGAGCGGCAGCCCCGGGACGCCGACGAAGCCCACGACCTGCTCGTCCGGCTGGGCGACCTGACTGCCGACGAGGCTGCGGCCCGCGGCATCGCCCAGGCCCACCTCGACGAACTCTCCGGCCAACGCCGGGCGGTCGGACTGCGCATCGCCGGTGAGCTGCGCTGGGTCGCCGCTGAGGACGCGGCCCGCTACCGGGACGCGCTCGGGATCGCCCTCCCGCAGGGACTGCCGCTGACGCTGCTCGAACCTGTCGAGGACGCGCTCGGGCAACTGCTCCGTCGCTATGCCCGCACCCACGTCCCCTTCACCGCCGCCGAGGCGGCCGCTCGCTGGCGCGCCGACCTCCGCGAGGTCGAGGGACTGCTGCTGGGGCTGGCCAGGCGGGGCGACCTGGTCGCCGGGGAGTTCCGCGCCGCCGAGCAACGGGAGTTCTGTCACCCCGATGTCCTGCGGACCATCCGGCGGCGAAGCCTGGCCGCCCTCCGCCGGGAGGTCGAGCCCGTGAGCACCGCGACGCTGGCCCGCTTCCTCCCAGCCTGGCAGGGAGTAAACAGTGGCGTGCGTGGAGTAGACCGGCTGCTTGAGGCCGTCTTTAGCCTTCAGGGGCTTGCGCTGCCTGCGAGCG
This sequence comes from uncultured Actinomycetes bacterium, assembly GCA_964529765.1. GTDB lineage: Bacteria > Chloroflexota > Dormibacteria > Dormibacterales > Dormibacteraceae > CAZHAC01. The sequence continues at coordinate 7,470 of CAZHAC010000099.1, read as the reverse complement.
TTCTCGAGTCCGACGTCCTGACCGCCCGCGTTGCCGGCTACAACCCGGCCCTGCTCGACGAGCTGATCAGCGCCGGCGAGGTCGTGTGGATGGGGAGGGGCAGCCTCGGCGCCAACGATGGGCGGATAGCCCTTTATCTTCGCGGTGACGTATCCGTACTCGCGCCGGTGGCAGCGGATCACGCGTCCCCTCCGGCGGGGCCCCTCCACGATCGGCTCCGCGAGCGCCTGGCTCGTGGCGCCGCGTTCTTCCGGGACCTCTACACGGCTGCCAGCGGGATCACCGCCGACGAGGAGGAGGTCATCGACGCGCTTTGGGATCTGGTCTGGGCGGGCGAGGTCACCAACGACGTCTTCAGTCCGGTTCGCGCCGCCGTTCATCACACCATCGCTCGCCGGACGCATCAACCCAAGCGGCCGCGGCTGGCTCGCCTGACCAACCCTCGGGCCGCCGGCCGCTGGTCTTTGACCACAGACCTTCTTGGCGGCGGCCACGGCAACGAGAGCGGCCAGCCAGCGCAGGGCTCGCCAAGCTCGACCGAGCGCCTCCACGCAACGGCGGGCATGCTCCTGCAGCGCTATGGCGTACTCACTCGCGAAGCCGCCGCGGCCGAGCAGACCGCGGGCGGGTTTGCCGCCCTCTACCCGGTGCTCCGCGCCATGGAGGAGGCGGGACGGATCCGGCGGGGTTACTTCGTCCAGGGTTTGGGCGGCTCTCAGTTCGCCTTGCCCGGGGCGGTCGACCGCCTGCGCGCGCACCGCGAACTCGACGGCGCCATTATCGCGCTCGCCGCCACCGATCCCGCCAATCCCTACGGCACGCTTCTGCCCTGGCCCGAGTTTGCCGGCACCAGCGCGCGACCCGTTCGCGCCGGCGGGGCGTACGTCGTCCTCGAAGACGGCGAGTGCCGGCTCTATCTCGAGCGGGGTGGGCGGAGCCTCCTGACGCATGGGGAGGTCACCCTCGCCCACCTGGGCGCGCTTGTCAAAGTTCTTAACAGGCCGCGTGTCGAGATCCAGAAGGTGGACGGGGTGGAGGTGAACCAAAGCCCGCTAGCGCCACTTTTGAGGCAGGCGGGCTTCGGCGCTTCGCCGCGTGGTCTCGTTCTCTGGCAAACCGAACGCCATGCCTGAGGGCGACACGCTTTGGCGGACGGCGGAGGCGCTGCGACCGCGCCTGCTCAATCGACGGATCGAGCGAGCCGAGCCGGCAGCGTTGCACCGCCTCCAGGGCAGTACGGTGACGGAGGTCAAGAGCCTGGGCAAGAATCTCCTGATCCGCTTTGACAGCGGCGACACGCTGCGCACGCACATGCGGATGACAGGCGCCTGGTACGTCTTCGCGCCGGGTCAGGAGTGGCGCCGGTCGGCGCGGCCGCCATCGGCGGTCCTCGAGACTAAAGGCGCCGTCGCGGTCCTCTTCAACGCGCCGACCGTCGAATTGACACGAACCGGAGAGGAACGGGTCGGTGGGCTAGGTCCAGACCTGCTGGGCGCAGCCCCGGACCTCGACCGGATCGTGCGCCGCGCTCGCAGCCTGCCCGGCGAGACTCCGATCGGCGAGCTCCTGCTCGATCAGCGAGTAGCGGCGGGCGTCGGGAACATCCACCGCTGCGAGCTGCTCTGGGCGGCACGGATCGATCCCTGGTGTCCGCAGCGAGAACTCGACGACGCCACCCTTCGGCAGCTGTATGCGATGGCCCAAAAGGGGCTCACGCGCGGCGCTCAATCCGGTCCCCACCGACACGCGGTTCACGGCCACGCCGGGCGTCCCTGCCCGCACTGCGGGACTCCAATTAGGCAGCGAGCGCAAGGCAATCTCGCCCGCGCGACCTACTGGTGCCCGGCCTGCCAGGTCAGGCCGCGACCGTCTTCCTGATCGCTTTCACCACCCGGTCCACGTTCGGCAGGTACCAGCCCTCGAGCGAGCCCGGCGGATAAGGCGTGTCCCAGGCCCCGACGCGGGCAATCGGCGCGTCGAGGTCGTAGAAGGCCTCTTCCGCCAGCGTCGCCGCCACCTCGGCGCCAAAGCCGCCGCTGACGGGCGCCTCGTGGACGATCACGCAGCGGCCTGTCTTGACAACCGAATTGACCAGGCCGTCGACGTCCAGCGGGACCAGGGAGCGGAGGTCGACCAGCGTGCACTCGATGCCTTCCGCCGCCAGGGCGTCACAGGCGCGCGAGCAGAGCTCGACGGCCGCGCTCCAGGCCACGACCGTGCAGGCCGTTCCCTCGCGCACGACCCTCACCTGTCCGAAAGGCACCATCCAGTCGCCTTGCGGAATCGCTTCTCGACCCAGGCGATAGAGGCGCTGGGGCTCCAGGTAAAGCACCGGGTCGTCGCTGCGCATCGAGGTCCGGAGCATGCCGGCGGCGTCGGCCGGCGTCGAGGGGCACACGATCTTGAGGCCCGGCGTCTGGACGAACTGGGCCTCGATCGCGTCGGGATGGAACTCTGGCGTTTTGACGCCACCGCCGAACGGCGCCCGGACGGTAACCGGCATACCGAAGCGTCCGCGAGAGCGGAACCGGTAGCGGCCAAGTTGGTAGCCGAGCTGGTGCATCGCCTCATGAGTAAAGCCAAGGAACTGGATCTCGGCGACCGGTCGCATGCCTGAAACCGCGAGTCCCAGCGAGGCGCCGATGATCGACGCCTCGGCGAGCGGAGTGTCGAAGACGCGGTCCCGGCCGTACTTGTCGAGCAGCCCCTGGGTCGCCCGGAAAACCCCGCCCAGCGCACCGACGTCGAGGCCGAGCACCATGACCTTCTCGTCTCGCTCCATCTCGTAATCGAGCACGGAACGGATGGCTTCAATGATGTTGAGCTCGGCCACCGCCTCACTCATCGCCGGTCAGCTCCCGGCGCTGCCTTAGAAGCCGCTCCGGCGGGTCTGCGTAGACGTCGGCGAAGACGTCGGCAGGTCGAACGGCCGGGGCCGCCGCGGCGGCCGCCAGCGCGGCGTCCATCTGCTCGGCGATTTCGCCCTCCATAGCTGCCCGCGCTCCCTCGTCCCACAGTCCGCGGGAGCTGAGCCAGCGCTCGAGGCGCAAGATCGGATCCTTCTTCTCCGCCTCCTCCAGCCAGCCGTCGGGCAGGTACTCGCGTGGGTTGTCGGTGGTGTTGTGGAACGAAAGCCGGTAGGTGATCGTCTCGATCAGCGTTGGACCCTCGCCTGCGCGCGCACGCGCGACCGCATCTCTGGCGGCGGCGTAGACGGCGAGCAAGTCGTTGCCGTCGACGGTCAGGCCAGGGAACCCGTATCCCGCGGCGCGGACAGAGAAGAACTCGACCGCCGACTGGACAGCGCGCGAGGTCGAGATCGCCCACTGGTTGTTCTGGAGGACGAAGACAACGGGGGCTCTGGTTACGCCGGCCAGGTTGAGAGCTTCGTGAAAGTCGCCTTCGGAGGAGGCTCCGTCGCCGAAGTAAGGCATGACGACGGAATCCAGGTGCTGCAGCTTCAGGCCCCAGGCCAGGCCGACGGCGTGCGGAAGCTGGGTGGCGAGAGCGACCTGGTTTGGGAGCACCCGGACGTCGTCGGGGATCCGCGCGTAGCGGACTTTGCCCATGTAGCTCGCGAACATCCTGTCGAGCGGGTAGCCCTGGCGGGCCAGCGCCGGCAGCTCTCGGTAGGAGGGAACGACCCAGTCGCGTGAGGGATCGAGAGCCATAGCAGTGCCGACGACGGACGCCTCCTGGCCCTTGACCGGGGAGTAGGTCCCCAACCGGCCCTGCCGCTGAAGAGCTGTAGCTCGAGCGTCGAACGCCCTACTCAGGAGCATCCAGCGCAGCGCCTCGACCACCTGGTCGTCACGCATGATGCTATCCACGCCCTCGGCGATTGCGTTGCCCTGCTCGTCCAGACACTGCTGGATAACGGCAGGGGCGCTGGGCGCGGTCTTCGGCATCGAGCTAATTTTCACCGCTGGCCCAGTTTCGGTGGCCGGGCGCAATCGCCGAAACGTTCATCAGCGTCCTGATTCTGCTCACCGCTGGGACTCCGCGCAATCGCGAAGCTCCGGCTGAGCGTCGAAGGCCGTGAGGCTAGCCCAGTGCCTCGTTTAGAAGGCCGCCCAGTATCGCCGCGTTCTTGAGGAAATGGATCCTGTGCTGCCGGCTCAGCTGCGGCTCCTGCTCCTCCCAGAAACGGTGCCCGCCCACGGTGGTCGGCACTATCGAGGCGGCCAGCGCGAGGGCAGAGAGGCGCGGCAGAATCCCGAGCGCAAGCGCAGTGCCGGCGACCACCTGCGCAATTGCATTGGCGCGGACGGCCTGCACAGGATCGGCAGGCATCATCGGAACCGCACCGGACATGCGTTCGACTACCGGATGGGCGACCTTGGCCCGCCCCTCGGGGTTCTGGAAAGCGTCGAGACCCTCGAGGATGAAGATTGCGGCCAGCATGGGCCGGGTCACCATGCGAACCAGCTTCACGCGCTCAATCTACGACTGGCGAACGCGATCGCGCACCTTCATTCCACCCTCCTGCGGATCCTCAGATCCCGGGCAGATAGCCGGTGAGCAGCAGGTAGGAGGGAACCCAGGCGGTGCCGATCGCTACCAAGATGGTCGCAATGCCAGCCAGTCTCGTGATTGGTAGTTTGACCGCCAGCAGCAGAAAGTAGATGAACCAGAGGATCGCCCACACCGCCCAATCAATGCCTAACCATATAGGCCAGGGGTGGCCCCTCGACGTCCCAAGGGTGATGATGGCGGTTGGAACCGCCGTAATCGCGACAAAAAGGCTGTACCACCCCAAGCCTCGCCCGTCCGCCTCCGGCCCCATCCACTGATTGATGCCAACCCATAAGTACGTAAAGGCGAAGAGAAGAACAAAGCCGCCGAACTGAATGTCCAGTGCACCGATGGCTGATGGACTGGTTCGAAGGATTGCGGTGATGGCTATCAAGAACGCAACGCCGCCTGTGAAGAAGTTGATGACGGAGATCTCACGGTTCCCAATGCGGCCCAAAAGCCAGAGGCCGTTCAAAAGTAGAACAGCGCCGACGTACAACAGGACGACTGCAATCATCGATTCATTACTCCTAGATCTGTTCGCTTAGCAGCCCTCCAAATGTGGACCGTTGCCTCGGAGAAGGCTTCGGCCTTCCCCGAGACTCCACAAACAGGACACGTAACCAGTGACGTCCTCAGCTGGTGGCGGCGGCCAAGCCACGCGTGGCGACCGTCGGTCCTGCCTTGGTGGGTCGGACGTCAAAGTCGAAGATCTCCGTCGGCAGATAGAGCGTGCAACAGGCGTTGGGTATGTCGACGATGCCGCTGATCCGGCCTTCGATTGGGGCCGAGCCTAACAGCAGGTAGGCCTGCTCACCTGTGTAGCCGAACTTCTTCAGGTACTCGATCGCGTTCAAGCAAGCACGCCGGTAAGCGACCGTCGCATCCATGTAGTAGTTGACCTGTCGCTCAACCGAAAACCCCACGAATGAGAGATATGTGGAATACCTGGGTTCTACCGGGCCCGGGAAGAAGATCGGGTTTTCTGTGACGCCGTACTTGTTCATGCCGTCTTTGATCAGGTCGACTCCGAAGTCGATGTAGCCGCCGATTTCGATGGCCCCACAGAAGGTGATCTCTCCGTCACCTTGTGAGAAGTGGAGGTCACCGCCGGAAAACTTGGCGCCGGGGACAAAGACCGGGTAAAAGACGCGGGCCCCACGAGTGAAGTTTTTGATGTCCTGGTTGCCACCGTTCTCACGCGCCGGAACTGTGCGGGCTCCCTCCTGTCCGACCTTCTTCAATTCCGCTCCCGAAAGCTTCCCGGCGAGCACGCCGGTCTCGTTGGGGGGAAGCCCGAGCGGTGGTACCCGGTTGGGGTCGGTAGCGATCAGGGCCCTTTCGCGTTGGTTCCACCGGTCCAGGAGCTCCGCTGAGGGCGCGGTTCCAAACAGCCCTGGGTGGGTTATGCCGGCATAGCGGATTCCAGGCAGATGTCGCGAACTCGCGTCGATGCCGTGGAGGTCCCAGATCGCTTTGTAAGAGTCCGGGAAGTAGTCGGTCAGGAAGCCACCGCCGTTGGCCCTGGCGAAGATCCCGGTGTAGCCCCATCCCTGCCCGGGAGCGTCACCCATATCCTGAGGCGGAAGAACGGGACCGATATCCAGAATCTCGGCGATCAGCAGGTCACCTGGCTCGGCTCCTTCAATATCGATCGGCCCGCTCAGCATGTGGGCGACGAGGAGGTCGACGTCGCGGACGTCGTTGGCGGAATCGGTGTTGTGAATCTGGGCATCGGTCCATTCGCGGCACTCCACGCGCATGTCCGTGCCCGGTTTCACCGAGGCGACAGACGGTATATCAGGGTGCCAGCGGTTGTGCCCGGGAACCGCTTGGTCGCGCATCGACTTGCTCTGATCCACGCTGAACACGACAGGTGGCGCCATTTGCCTTACCTCCCAAGACGATCCGCCCTGGCCGCCCTGTTCGGGGCGGCTGTCACGTCATCGCTTCAGCTGCTGCTCTCACCCCCCCGACGTTTGTGTCCGGTGTGCCGCTTACGCCCGCAACCTAATGTCCATGATGTCCATGCCCGACTGCCCACGGATGGCGACTGACAACGGGCTTCCGGGCCGTCGAACCATCCTGGCCCTGCGGTTGCCTGACCACGACGCCTGGTTCGTAGGCGCTCTTCTCCTCCAGGGCTCTCGCGTTTCGGATGGCTTGTGGAGTGCGGACGAGATTCGGCGGTGTAAACACGCGCCGGGCTGTTGAATGGCAGCTAGGGCATTCGACGGGATTGCGCAACTCTCGCATCAGGCGCCAGACATCGAACGGTCCGCAGTTTGCGCACTCGAACTCGTACACCGGCACGCTTGATCCTCCTCACTCACGTGGCGACCAGAAGCTTCCCAGCTCGGGTTCCCGGATACGGCATAGCGCAAGTTTGTTGCGCAAAGATCACTGAGTTAACGCAAGTTCGTTGCGCAAGGATCGAAGGTCGACAAGGTACCCCGCGAGTGAGACTAGCCCCGCTGGTCGTGGCCACGACCGTTCCCCAAGCCAGTCTGCTCCGACCGCTAACCAGCGGTCAAGGGCAGCGCTTGATTGAAGATTCGGGGGGCCTGCTCGCGTGCCGAATGCGCAGTAGATTGACCGCCAAGACACGCCGCTTCAGCGTCACCTAACCTGTCTTGGCCCGCTACTTCGTGGCCAGTGGCACGGTAGCTAACGGACGTACGGTGACGGGTGTCGAATGCCCAACCCACACCCTCGCGTTTAGCGATATGTCCCGGCGCTACAAAGTAGGCCGGACAGGTCAGCGCGTCGCCTGGTTGGCGACCTTCGCCGGCTGGAGGATCCGGATGGCGTTGCCGAAGGGGTCGCGAATGCCCATGTCGGTGCCATAGAAGTGGTCGGTGGGCTCCTGGGTGAAGTCCGTGACGCCGCGTGCCTTCAGGGTCTCGTGCAGACCCCGGACGTCGTCCGTCTGGAAGGCGATGAAGCCCACGGCGC
>CAZHAC010000098.1:0-8651 GCA_964529765.1 uncultured Actinomycetes bacterium | reverse complement strand
GTGAGCAGCGCCTCGAGCCGGGACCAGTCCTCAAGCCAGCGAGGAATGTCGTCCAGCGGCCGCTCGGCGAGCTCCTGGAAGTAGGGGACGACGTCCTCGAGGGTCGCCTCGCGGAACCCCGCGGGTGATTCTGGCAGTGCTCGTGTCACGGATCCGCCTCCATCTGCTCTATGCAAGCCAAGTCAAAGATCCTATTGAGCTTGGGTTGAGAGCCGCCAGTAAGGCGGGGATCACCCCAGAAGTGTCGGTTGAGTAGCTCTGACACCCCCAGGCAGAGAGACTACTGACGGAAGCGCGCTAGGCGGCGCGACGCTCGCTTTTGAGGCTCTGCTGGAGCAGCGCCAGCACAGCCGCCTCCTCCGGGCGCAGCCCGCGCGGAGAGGACCTCGCCTGCGATTCCCCGCGCCGCTGGAGCGTCTCCGCCAGTGTCCCGTCCATGTAGGCGCCGACCACGGCCGGATGGACGTAGCACTTCCGGCAGACGTCGCGCGTGTTGCCAAGATCCTTGGCCACCTGCTCGATCGCGGCCACGACATTCCGCTTGGCCTGGGTCTGGGAGTCGAAGCGATCGACGTCCTGCAGTGCCCGGACGGCGAGGACGGTGCCGGCCCAGGTCCGGAAGTCCTTCGCGGTGAAGTCGGCGGCGGACGTCTCCCGCAGGTACTCGTTCACGTCGTCGGAGCCGATCCGGTGGCGCTCCCCATGGTCGTCGACGTACTGGAAGAGCTCCTGGCCGGGCAGGTCCTGGCACTGCTTCACGACGTTGGCGATGCCGCGATCGGTGATCGCGACCTCGTGCTCCTTGCCGGCCTTGCCCCGGAAGTAAAAGCGCACCTTCGATCCCTTCTGCACCTTCGCGTGCCGCGCTCTCAGCGTGGTCAGGCCGAAGGAGCCGTTCTGCTGCGCGTACTCCTCGTTGCCGACGCGGACCATCGTCGTCTCCAGGAGCCGGACGACGGTCGCGATCACCTTCTCCCGGGGCAGACCGCGCCGCCGCACGTCGCGCTCGACTCGCCGCCTGATGCGGGGCAGGGTGCGGGCGAAGTCGATCAGCCTCTGGTACTTGTTCTCGTCGCGGACCTCTCGCCAGCGCTCGTGATAGCGGTACTGCTTGCGCCCGCGCGCGTCGCGCCCAGTCGCTTGCACGTGCCCGTTGGGGTACGGGCTGATCCAGACGTCCGTCCAGGCGGGCGGGATTGCCAGCCGCTTGATCCTGACCAGCGTCTCCTCGTCGGTCACGCGCCGGCCGTCCGGTCCTGTGTACGCGAAGGCGTCTCCATCGCGCCGCCGACGGATGCCTGGATTGACATCGCTGACATAGCGGAGTCCCGCCTCCCGTGCGGCCCCGGCTCCGTCGACCATCACGTCACTCAATACCATGCGGTTTGTGCCACCTAACGTCCGGCGCCGGCTGCGCGGCGTCACGTTCGATTTCTGGAACACGCTGTTCGTTCCCGAGTCCGCCGCGCCCCGTCGCATGGAGGCGACGGCGTTAGCGGTTGCCGGACTCGGGTTTCAGTGCGACCCAGAAGCCGTCCGCGCCGCGCTCGAGGCCGCCGGCGCCCTCCATAACGAGGCCTGGCGGCGCGGTGAGCAGTACGGCGCACCCTTCCTGGTCGCCGAACTCGACCGCCGGCTCGGCCTCAATCTCGATCCGACCGTTCGCGAGCGTCTGCAGGAAGTGATCGAGGACCCCGGTCCCTCGGCGTCCCGGCGTCCCTTTGACGGCGTGGGTGACGTGCTTGCCGAGCTGCGCGCACGAGGATTCAGGCTTGGGGTGGTCAGCGACACCGGCTGGTCACCGGGCCGGATCCTGCGCGGGCACCTGGAGAGTGCGGGGCTGCTTGGCTACTTCGAGCCCGAGGGCCTCGCCTTCTCGAACGAGGTGGGCGTGCCCAAGCCTCATCGCCGCATGTTCGAGCGCGCCTTGGCCGGCATGGGGGTCGAGCCCTCAGAGACGGCCCACGTGGGCGACTTGAAGTTCACCGACGTGGCCGGCGCGCGGGCGCTCGGGATGCTCGCGATTCGCTTCACGGGCGCCGTCGACGACGACGGAGAGGGACCTGAGGCGGACCACGTGGTCGGCTCTTTCCAGGAGCTGCGAGACCTACTGCTCGGGCCTTCCTGAACACTCGTTGGCTCCGCGATTTATGCTCCGAACCTGAATCAGCTTTCAGGAGGAGCGAGTGGCCCGACCGGCCCAGAGCCGCGACCCGATTCCCACCCCCCGTACCAACCGCGGCTGGCGCACCCGTCAGAAGGTGCTTGACGCTGCCGAGCAGGTGTTCGGGCGCGATGGCTTTCACCGCGCATCGATCGTCGACATTACGCGGGCGGCCGGCGTGGGCCAGGGCACCTTCTACCTCTACTTCCCGAGCAAGGAAGCGCTCTTCGTCGAGCTGGTGCGCCAGATGGGACACGAGATGCGACGCCGGCTGGCGGAGTCGGCGACCGGCCGCCCGAGCCGCTCAGAGGCGGAGCGGGAGGGCCTGCGTGCGTTTTTCGAGTTCGTCGCTCAGCACCCGTACATGTACCGGATCGTCCGCGAATGCGAGTTCGTGGACGCCGACGAGTTCCGCAACTGGTACGAGGAGCTGGCCGAGGGGTACGTTCGCGGCGTCTCGCGGGCGATGGAGGAGGGCGAGTTCCGGCGCCTCGATCCCGAAGTGGTCGCCTACTGCCTGATGGGAATGGGCGACTTCCTGGGCATGAAGCTGATCCGCTGGGAGGGCCGCCGGCGGGTGCCGTCCCGAGTCCTCGACGCCGTCATGGAAGTCGCCCTCCACGGACTGGTCAACCCGGAACACGGCCGCCGCTAACCAACCGGCGGCTTGACACCTCGTACCCGCCCGACGATACTCCGACAAAACCTGAATCATGTGTCAGGTCCCGATTCCAAGTTGAGGGGTGTGTACGAATGCGCGTCGGTTTTGTCTCCCGGTCGCTGGTCGCGGCCGTCACCGCCGGTCTTCTGGCCACCGCTTGTGGCGGGAGCTCGCCGACCGGCGACAACAGCGGCAGCCAGGTCAAGGACACCGTCCAGGTCGGCCTGATCTATTCCAAGTCAGGCCTGCTCGCGAGCTACGGCGCGCAGTACATCCAGGGCTTCAAGCTCGGGCTCGCGTACGCAACCCATGGCACCAACGTCGTCAACGGGCACAAGATCACGTTCACCGAGGTGGACGACGCCGGTGACCCGGCGAAGGCGGTCTCTGCGGCCAAGGACCTGATCGGTCAAGGCGTCAAGATCCTGGCCGGCTCGACCGCCTCCGGCGTCGCGCTTCAGGTCGCTCCCATCGCCGAGCAGAACAAGGTGCTGTTCGTGTCCGGCGCCGCGGCCAGCGACGCCATAACCGGCATCAACCACTACACCTTCCGCTCCGGTCGGCAGTCGCAGCAGGACGTCCTCGCTATCAAGGGCACGCTGACGGGCAGCCTGTCCGGCAAGCACATCCTGGTCTTCGCTCAGGACACCGCCTTCGGCCAGGGCAACGTGGCCGCGGTCAAGAACCTGGTCGGCGACCCCAACGGGGCCACCGTCGACAAGATCCTGGTCCCGGCCAGCGCCAATGACTTCACTCCGTTCGCGCTCCAGGCCAAGGCGGCCAAGCCGGACGTCATGTACATCGCCTGGGCCGGTAACACTGCACAGGCCATGTATCAGGCGCTGCAGCAGCAGGGGGTGCTCACCTCGACGACCGTGGTCACCGGCCTCGACCAGCGGTCGACCTATCCGGCCTTCGGCCCGCTCATCGGTACCGCCTCGATGCTTTCGCACTACGTCTACCAGGCGCCCAAGAACGCGGTGAACGACTACCTGGTCAGCGAGATGAAGAAGCAGGGCGGGGTGCCCGACCTGTTCACGCCCGATGGCTTCGTGGCCGCCCAGCTGATCGTGCACGCGGTCGACAAGGCGAATGGCGACTCCGACGTCGAGAAGATGATCTCGGCCCTGGAGGGCTACAGCTTCCAGGCCCCCAAGGGTCAGGAGCAGGTCCGCAAGGAAGACCACGCGCTGCTCCAGCCGATGTTCGTCGTCAAGCTCGAGGGCTCGGGCACCAGCATCGAACCGACCGTCCTCAAGACCGTCAGCCTGGCGGATGCCACGCCGCCGATCGCAAAGAAGTAAGAACCTCTCTCCTCCTTTGGCAGCCGCCGGTCCGAACCCCACTGTGAGTGCGCTCGCCGTACGCGGTCTGGGCTTGCGGATCGGCGGCGCCGTCATCCTCGAGGGGGTCGATCTCGAGGTCCGGCGAGGCGAGTTCATGACCATCATCGGGCCCAACGGAGCGGGCAAGACCACCCTCTTCAACCTCCTTTCGGGTCTGCACCGGCCCACCTCCGGGCGGATCGAGCTCTTCGGGCGCGACGTCACGGCGTTCGCGCCCCACGCGCGAGCCCGCTTCGGGCTGGGCCGGACTTTCCAGTCGTCGACGCTGCTGCTCGGGCTGCCTGTCCTGGAGAACGTCCGCCTGGCGGTTCAGGCCCGGCGTGGCGGCAGCTTCGCGTTCTGGCGGCGGGCCGCGGCCGACCGGTCCACACTCGAGCGGGCGCTGGAGGTGCTGGAACTGGTCGGGTTGGCCGAGCGGGCCTCCTTGCCCGCCGGCCTGCTCCCGCATGGCGACAAGCGAAAGCTGGAGATGGCAATTCTCCTGGCCGGCGAGTTCGAGCTGCTGCTGCTCGACGAGCCGACGGCGGGTGTCGCCGTCGAGGATGTGCCCGAGATGATGCGGGTTGTCCGTGGCGTCCACCAGGACCAGTCGAAGACGATCGTCATGGTCGAGCACCGGATGGACGTGGTGGTCGGCCTCAGCGATCGGATCGCGGTCATGCACCACGGTCGGCTGCTCGCCATCGACGAACCGGAAAAGGTGATGGCCGATGAGCGCGTCCAGAACGCCTATTTGGGTGAGCCGCTGTGAGCGAGTCCATGCTCACCGTCCGCGACCTGCACGTGCGCTTCGGCGAGTCACATGTCCTCCAGGGAATCGATCTCGACGTGCCCGAAGGCGGGGTGACGGCGCTCCTCGGCCGCAACGGCGCCGGGAAGACGACCACGATCAAGGCAGTGCTGGGCCTTGTCGGCCGTTCCGGCCAGATCGAGCTGGGCAGGCGCGACATTGCGCACCTTCCGACCCACGAGATCGTCCGGCTCGGTGTCGGCTACGTACCCGAGGACCGGGAGGTGTTCGGCGAGCTGAGCGTCACCGAGAACCTGCGGCTCGCCGAGCGTGACCCCGAGCCCGACTACGCGACCGTCCATGAGCTCTTTGGGGACCTCAAGACGCGTGCCGCGCAGCGGGCGGGTACCCTGTCCGGCGGTCAGCAGCAGATGGTCGCGCTGGCGCGGGCGCTCCTCAATCGCAACCGGCTGCTGCTCGTGGACGAGCCGACCAAGGGGCTGGCACCGGCCGTGGTGAGCCACGTGGTTACGGCGCTCGAGCGGGCGGCCGCCAAGACCACGATGCTGCTCGTCGAGCAGAACGTCGCCGTCGCCAAGCGGCTGGCCAAGCGCGCGATCGTGCTCGACCAGGGCCGGATCGCCTTCAGCGGCGACATCGACGAGCTCCTCGAGGAGCCTGCGATGGCTCGGAGGTACCTCGGGGTGCACGGATGAGCACGATCGTGCTCTTGCTTCTCACCGGGTTGGGGTTGGGAGCGCTCTACTTCCTCATTGCCTCCGGCCTCTCGCTGACCTATGGCCTGATGCGCGTTCTCAACTTCGCCCACGGCGTGTTCCTGACCGTCGGCGCCTACACAGCCTGGCTGATCGCCTCCCACTACCCGGGCAACGAGTGGGTTCGCTTCGGCCTTGCCATTGCGGGCAGCCTCCTGGTCGGCGGGGTCGTCGCGGCCGCCGTCGAGCTGACGCTGATCCGGCCGCTTTACCGGCGCCACATCGAGCAGGTCCTGGTCACCGTCGGTCTGGCGCTGGCCCTGACGGCGCTCACCCAGGGCAGCTTCGGGCCGGATCCCAAGCCGTACCCATCTCCTGGCTGGCTCGGCGGTGTCACCGTGATCGCCGACGCCGACATTCCGAACAGCCGGATCGCCGCCGTCGCAGCCGCGCTCGTGGTTCTCGGGGCGCTGGCCGGCTTTCTGCGCTTCACGCGCTGGGGAACGATCGTGCGCGCGGGCGTTGAGAATCGGCAAATGGTGAGCGCCCTCGGCATCGACGTCCAGCGGGCCTTCACGCTCGTCTTCGCCCTAGGCGGCATCGCCGCCGCCCTGGGAGGCGCCCTGGGTGCCAGCTACTTCGGAAACATCGACCCCGGGCGGGGAACGGCGACCCTGATCTTCGCCTTCATCGTGGTCGTGATCGGCGGTCTCGGCTCCGTCGGCGGCTCGGCGGTGGCGGCCGCGCTGGTCGGCCTCCTGCAGCAGTTCGCCAACTACTACGGCAACGTCTGGTGGGGCTTTTCCGCGAGCGGCGACCTGGCGGTCGTCCTCCTGCTCGCGCTCGTCCTGCTGGTGAGGCCACAGGGCCTGGCCGGGATCAGCTCGGCATGAGCGCCACCACGCAGGCCGCCCCGGCCGTCCGGCCCCAAGGCGCACTCCTGAAGGGCTGGCGCAAGCCGGCCCTGCTCGCCTTGCTGCTGGTTCTGCTGGCCGCGGTGCCTGTCCTCGACATCCAGACACCCCTTTTCGCGCGTTCCCTGGCCCGGCCCGGGACCCTGCAGCTGCTCGGGATCTGTCTGACGTTCGGGGCGGTGGCGCTCAGCTACGACCTCCTCTTCGGATTCACCGGGCTTCTCTCCTTCGGGCACGCGCTCTACTTCGCGATGGGCGTTTATCTGACCGATATCGCCGTCACGCGCTGGCATTGGGGATTGGGGCCGGCGATTCTCTTGACGCTGGTGGTATCGCTGGCCGTCGCGCTGGTCGTCGGCTCCATCTCTCTCCGTGTAACCGGAATCGCGTTCGCCATGGTCACGCTCGCTTTCGCCCAGGCGGGGTCGATCCTCGCCCACAAGAACCCGGGTGGGCTGACCGGTGGCGAGGAGGGGTTGGGGCTCGACGCATCCCACGTACCTGACCTGCTGGTGGGTGTGATCAACACGAAGAACCTCTACTGGGTCGCGCTCGCCTACCTGGTCCTGACGTTGGCGATCAGCTGGTGGCTCGTCAACTCGCGACCGGGCCGGGTCTGGCAGGCGATTCGCGAAAACGAGCGCCGGGTCGAGGTCATGGGGATCCGGCCCTTCGGCTACAAGCTGCTCGCCTTCGTTACCGGCAGCCTGCTGGCGACCCTCGGCGGGGTCGTCTATCTGCTTCTGATCGGGGGCGCGACGCCGGGCGTCACCACCGGTGATCTCAGCCTGGCGCTGCTGATCATGGTCGTGCTCGGAGGCGCCGGAACCCTCTGGGGCGCGGTGGCGGGTGGCATCCTCTACCAGTACCTGGACCAGCGTCTGGTCGACCTGTCGAGCTCCGGCACGATCTCTTCGCTGCCGCCGGTGATCCGGGCACCACTCAGCGAGCCCCTCTTCATCCTGGGCGCGCTCTTCGTCGCGCTGGTGTTCTTCTTTCCGGGCGGCATCGCGGGCGCTGTGAGCCGCCTCCAGGCGCGCTTTTCAAGGCGCCGCGCACTTTCCGGAAAAGAGGCGACGTCCGGGTGATCGGGGTGGCGGGCGTTGGCACCTACCTTCCGGCAGCGATCCGGACGGCTGAGGAGATCGGCCGGCGAGCGGGCATTCCGGCAGAGATCATCCGGACCAAGTTCGGGGTCGAGTATGTGCGCGTCGCGTCCCCCGAAGAGACGGCCTCCGAGATGGCGACGGCGGCGGCCAATCGGGCGCTGGGCGGATTTCCGCGCGATCAGCTCGACCTGGTCGTCTACTGCGGCAGCGAATACAAAGACCACGTTGTCTGGTCGGCAGCAACGGACGTTGCCCGCAAGTTGGGGGCGCTGAACGCGGCCGCGTTCGAGGTTCACGCTCTCTGTGCCGGGCTTCCGATCGCGATCAAGACGGTGCGCGGCATGATGGCCGAGGACGAGGCCATCCGCAGCGCCGTCATCGTGGGCGGTGGCAAGGAGAACGACCTGGTCGACTACTCCAACCCGCGCGGCCGCTTCCTGAGCAACTTCGGGGCCGGGATGGGAGCTATCTTTTTGCGCCGCGATCACCCGAATCCGGTGCTGGGCGCCGCCTTCAAGTCCGACCCTCGCTGCTCGCGCGACGTGGTCACGGTCGGCGGCATGCTCGACGTCCCCGATCCGGTGGGAATGAAGGAGCGGCTCGATGGGATCTCGCTGCCCAACTTCGTGGAGGTAGCGCGGCGGGCCATGTCCCAGGCGGAGATGGACCGCGTCGACTTCGTCGGGCTGACGCACATGAAGCGCTCGATGCACGAAGGTGTCCTCGCGGGGCTCGGCGTGACGGCCGAGCAGAGCGTCTATCTGGAGGACGCCGGGCACATGCAGTCCGCCGACCAGGCGCTGGCCCTCGAGCGCGGGCTGGAGCGCGGGCTCGTGCGGGCGGGCAGCAACGTCCTCCTGCTGGCGGCCGGCACCGGCTACACATGGTCGGCGGCGGCGATCCGCTGGGAGGTGCCCTAGCAGGGTGATGAAGAAGGGTCGTCGAGTGATTCGGGGATCCAGGTGGTCCAGATTCGGGCGCATTTTCGAGCACCGGAGCGAGCGCACCCAG
>CAZHAC010000097.1:0-8671 GCA_964529765.1 uncultured Actinomycetes bacterium | reverse complement strand
GCGCGGGATGGGGCGGATTTTGAGTGTGGGCATCCTGCCCTCGTCGCCTTCGGCGACTTCCCTTTGCGCTGGGAGGGGGCGGCTTTTGAGTGTGGGCATCCTGCCCTCGTCGCCTTCGGCGACTTCCCTTTGCGCTTCCGTGCCTCTAGCGCGGTTGGCGGGCGGGTCGTGACGGGGCGGCTATTTTGATGGATCTGGAGCGGGTATGGGCGTCCGCTGCGATCGCAGGCAGATCGACTCCCTGTTCGGCGACGAACTGGACCCTGCGCGGTCTGTCGCGCCGCGAGTTAAAGCCCCACCTCCACTCCGAGCCGAGTGGATGCTTCTGCGAGAGGATGTCGACCATCGTCTGCCACTCCGACTCCGGAACCTCGATCTCTTGGAGACCGCGCCAAGGTCGGTCTTCTACGGGCTGACTGTCCGGCGTCCGCACGCCATGGCGCCGTAGGGCCTGTACGGCGACAGCGGCCGATAAGTCGAGCTCGCGGAGGAGCGACGCCACCATCCCGTTGCCGCTGTAGAGGATGGCGAGCAACCAGTCTTCGGGTGTTGGACTGGGTCGTCCATTAGGCGCCGCATAGCCCTGGGCCCAACCCCTCACGTTGTGAGCTGCGGGATTCGTCGTCGTGGCCTTGGACTCGATATACCGCTGGCGCCTGCCGTTCACGGTCCGCAACTTGGCGAGGAGTTCGGCAAGCCGCTGATAGCTAATCCCGATCTCCGCCATCGCCTCTGAGGCCGGACCGGGTTCGCTCAGCACCGCCAACAGGAGGTGCGGTGGACCTAGCCAGTTATGTCGCAGGCGGCGGGCTTCGCCAGCAGCCTTGCCGATCATCGCAACTGACAGCGTAGACCCCCATCTTACGAAGTGTCCTTTGGTTCGCTATCGAGGGCCGTAGACGAATTCGACCAAGTTCGTGGTACCGGGGTTGAGTCGTGATGGTGGAGGGGCTTGCAACGTGGCTGCGCTAGAGTCGCGAGCTGCGGCATGACTCGATCGAAGGGCTCGAACAGGCAGTGCTGAAGCTGGTTGCGTTGGTGATTCCCCTCGGCCTCGACACCTTCGCCATTTCCGCCGCGCTTGGAATCGCCGGGATGAACGGTCGGGACCGCTGGCGAGTCAGCGCATTGTTCATGGCATTTGAAGGCGGCATGCCGCTGGTCGGCCTCGTCGCCGGCAGCGCTCTCAGCGTGGTGCTTGGGCAGGTCGCCGGCGTTCTAGCGATCCTCGTGCTGATCGGGTTGGGCGCATTCATGCTGCTATCCGGTGAAGACGATGAGGAGTCGGCCGGGAGGCTGCTGGGCAGGACGCGAGGGCCGGCGGCCTTGGGACTCGGCCTGAGCATCAGCCTCGACGAGCTTGCGATCGGCTTCACGCTCGGGTTGGTTCGAGTCCCAGTCGCGCTGGCGGTCGTGTTGATCGCCGTCCAGGCACTGGTGGTCGCGCAGCTGGGCTTCCGTCTCGGCTCGCGGGTGGGTGAGGCCGTCCGCGAGGGTGCCGAGCGCGTCGCGGGAGCCGTACTGATCCTTCTCGGTGTCGGCCTCGCCGCAGCTCGCATCGCCGGCGTCGAGGTCTAGTTAACGCAGCGCGCGTCTTCCCGGCGGTTCCGTGGCAAGCTGCGCGCGTGCCCGAACGTCTTCGCCTGGCAGAGCTGATAGCGGCGCTCTCGCTGGCCACCGACCTTGGCATGGGCCAGCCGCTCGAGCAGGCCCTCCGAACGTGTTTGATCGCACTCGCGCTCGCTGATCGGATCGGACTCGGGGAGGAGGAGCGAAGCGCCGTCTACTACGTCGCCCTGCTCCGCTTCCTGGGCTGCACCGCCGACGCTCATGAATGGGGAGCGCTGGTTGGTGGCGACGAGATCGCGGTTCGAGCCGCAATCGCGCCGGTTCTGGGGGCCGGTCCGGGCGAGTTTCTCCCGCGCGTTCTGCCCACGATCGGGGCCGGGCAGCCGCCGCTGCGGAGGGCGCGGCTGGTCGCCGGAATGATGGCGAGCGGACGAGCGCGAGCCCGCGAGGGAATGCGCGCCCATTGCGAGGTCGCGGAGGACCTCGCCCAGCGCCTCGGGCTGCCCGTGACCGTTCGCGCCGGCCTTGCCGCGGCCTTCGAGCAGTGGAATGGCGAAGGCCTGCCCCAGGGCCTCAAGGGCGAGTCCATCCCGCTCGCGGCTCGCCTCGTCTTCCTTGCCCGCGACCTTGACGTGCTGCAGGCCGCCCGCGGCGCCGAGGATGCGGTCGCCACGGTGCAACGCCGCCGCGGCGCCGCGTACGACCCGGCGGTGGTCGATGCCTTCGTCGCCGCTCCGGGCGACGTGCTAGCGGCAGGCTCGGCCACGAACCCGTGGGCGGAAGTAGTGAGGCTCGAGCCCGAGCCCCGTCCATGGGTGCCTGACTCACAGCTCGACTCGTTTCTCGGAGTCTTCGCCGATTTCGTCGACCTCAAGGCGCCCTTCACCATCGGCCACTCGCGCGAAGTCGCGTCGCTCGCGGCTGCCGCAGCAGGGAACGACGCCGCCGACGTGCGTCGCGCGGGTCTACTCCACGACCTCGGTCGCGTCTCCGTACCCAACGGCATCTGGGAGAAGCCCGGCTCGCTGACGGAGGGGGAGTGGGAGCGCGTCCGCCTGCACCCCTACTACTCCGAGCGGATCGCCGGCCGGGTAGGCGCGCTGTCGGCTTTGGCGCAGCTCGCGGGCAAGCATCACGAACGTCTCGACGGGTCGGGCTACCACCGGGGCAGCTCGCGCGGCGAGTTACCGGCGGCGGCGCGGGTCCTCGCCGCGGCCGATGCCTACCAAGCAATGACCCAACCTCGCCCATATCGTGCGGCGCTGGCCCCGGCGCAGGCCGCGGAGGAGCTCGAGGCGATGGCTGCGCAGGGTCTCCTCGACCGCGATGCGGTGCACCGCATACTGACCGCGGCCGGCCATCGTCTCGGGCACCGCGGCTCGAGCTGGCCGGCCGGGCTGACCGAGCGCGAGGTCGATGTGCTGCGGCTGATCTGTCGAGGCGAGACCAAGAAGCAGGTGGCGAAGGCCCTCTCGATCTCGCCGAGCACGGTTGACCACCACGTGCGCCACATATATGACAAAGCCGGCGTCAGCACGCGCGCGGGCGCTGCGCTCTTCGCGCTCAAGCACGACCTCCTCCAATAGCGCGATCGCGCGATGCGCGCGTGCGTCGCAACAGCCACGATCCGGGCTAATGGAGGTAACGCATGACGATTTCAGTGATCGCTGTCCCCGGTGGCGTCAATCCCGCAGCAATCCGGTACGCACCGCTCGAGGCCGCCTTAGGCGGAGAGATCGACTTCCATCTCAAAGACCTCGAGGTTTACGCAGGCGATACGCCGCCGGCCGGCTACTCGATCGACGACGAGGTGGAGGCGGTGGCCCGTTTTGCTGATTCTCTGGGCCTCAAGCGCTTCCACCTGCTCGGGTACTCAGGGGGAGGATTCGTTTCGCTCGCCTTCGCGGGCCGATACCCGGAACGGCTTCTCAGTCTCGCGCTTTTCGAACCGGCATCGATCCCTGGCGAATTAACCGCCGACGAAGCCGAGTTTTACAGTCGCCTCAACAAGTCACTCGCCGGACTCGAGGGCGCCGACTACTTGCGGGTGTTCATGGAGACGCAGGTCCAACCCGGCGTGAAGCTGTCACCGCCGGCAGGGCCGGCGCCGTCCTGGATGAGCAAGCGTCCGGCCGGCATCTCGGCGATGATGGCCGCGTTGGCGCGTCACCCCTTCGACCGCGCGGTGCTTCGCAACTGCAACCGCCCGGTGTTCCTTGGTTACGGCGAACTCACCGGAGAGCACGAGCCGGTCAGGGTTTCGATCCTGGCTCGCCTCCTCCCGGACGTCCACATCCGCCGGTTCGCCGGCATCCACCACTTCGTTCCGCCCGAGCAGTTGTACAGCCAGGAGCACGTCGATGAACTTCATCAGCTGTGGACGAGAGCGGATCGGGCCGCGACGAGACGCCCGGAGACTCCGAAGCCGGTTGAGACCGTCAGCTCGTGAGCGGCCTTGAGTCCCCGAGTGCGGCTTCGATCGAGCCTCGATGCAAGGTCAGATGCCCGATCAGCACCCGTTCGATCCGCTGAGCGACTGACATCGGCCCGGCCGGCGTTTCAGAGGTACGGTCCAGCTGGTCGTCGGTCAGGGTTCGCAGCGTGGCGACGATCTCAGTCGTCTGGGTGCGCAGCAGGTTCAGCACGTCGGCTTTGGTCACCTCTGCGTTGGCCGCGGCGTGCTTCGCGTTCTCCGCACTGAAGTCGCTGAGGGGTCGCGGCGTGCGCCCCTCCGCGACCGCCAGAGTGCGCTCCATGATCCCTTGGGCTGAGACCGCCACATGGTGCGCGATCACGCCAACGCTCCGCCGCTCATCCTCATCGTTGACACGTTGGGGATAGTTGGCCCCAATTCGCCCCCACTGCTCCGGCGTCAGCGGCTCGATGAGTTCGATCAACCGCTGCTGCTCACGCTGAAACTGGGAGGCAAACGCTTGCGCCCTGGACGTTGTTCCGCTCACATCACCGATTCTGACGCGCTGGCCTGAAAGTCGCGGGCCGAAATCCAGGAGCCGCTGAACGCAGGCTCGTGAAGCTGGGCGGCCGCATCGCCTCGCGCTGGTGAAGCGTGGTCCAGCGCGCTACGTTGGCGGCGATGCTACGTCCGCTCGTTGGGAACGTCCATCCCGGTCGCGACGTCACCGGCATGATCTACGGCACCGTTGTCACAGCCGGGACGATGATCGGGTCGGCCGAGTCGAGTCATAACGAGCTCGAGATCGCCGTTACAGTCTCGGTGACCCTCCTCATCTACTGGATATCCCACGCCTACGCCGCGGTTCTCGGCGGACTAGGTGGTTCGCACCCCTCATGGAGAGCCGCGCGGCGTGAGCTGGCCGCGGAGTCGCCGATGCTTATCGGCTGCATCCTGCCGCTTGTGGTTCTCGTCGTGGCCAGCTCCGTCGGCGCAGGATTCAACTTGTCAACGTCGATCGCAGCGTGGTTCACCGTCGCTCTCCTGTTTGTCTGGGGCTATTTGGCCGCCCGCCGGATCCACGACGAGGTCGGCGCGCAGCTAGCCACGGCGGCCGTGTTCGGACTCCTCGGGCTCGGCATCGTTTTCCTGAGAAATCTGTTCGTTCACTGAGCCGGCGAGCGCGTCCGGCCGCAGTGATCGGACTGGCGGGAGCCGGTTAGCATCGGGCCTTCCGAGAACTACCAGGAGGAGCCACGCTGCCGGCGCCGACGGTCGCCATTGATCAGATCAACCCGCTATTCAGATGGGCACGCGCTTTCAGCGTGCGCCGGCGGCTACAGGTGGCCATCTTCGTTGGCGGCATCATGGGCGCGCTGGCCCGCGCCGGACTGAACCAGGCCCTGCCATGGGACGGCAGCGGCTGGCCATGGGGGACCTTCGCCGTCAACGTGATCGGGACGTTGCTGCTCGGTTACTTGGTCACCCGGTTGCAGGAGCGCCTGCCGCCCTCCACCTTCCGGCGGCCGCTGCTGGGCACCGGGTTCTGCGGCGCCCTGACGACCTTTTCGACCTTCCAGGTCGAGCTCATCCAGCTCACCCGCCACGGCCGCGCCGGTCTCGCGGTCGGCTATGGGTTGGCGAGCCTCGGGGCCGGACTGGTCGGAATCTACCTGGCGACCGCGCTCACCAGGCGAGTCCGCGTTCGATGACGGTTGCCGTTTGGGTCGGCGTTGCGGTGCTGGGCGGGGTCGGCGCGCTGCTTCGCTTCCACCTCGATGGCGCCGTGCAGAGGCGCTTCGAGGGCGAATTCCCGCTCGGTACCTTCGTGGTCAACGTGGCCGGCGCTTTCTGCCTCGGCTTCCTGGCCGGCCACTCGGTCGCGGGGGTTGGGCTCCTGCTGGCGGGGACGGCTCTGCTCGGCTCGTTCACGACCTTTTCGACCTGGATGCTGGAGACGGAGCGGTTGGCCGAGGAAGCTGAGGAGCGGCTGGCGCTCGCGAACATCGCATTTTCGCTGGCCGGCGGGCTCGTGGCCGCGCTTCTGGGCTGGGCGCTGGGGGCCTTCCTTTGAATTCCAGCTGGTTGAAGCTGACAGTCTACTTCGGGGAGTCCGACCGGGTGGACGGCCAGCTGCTCTCGGACGTTCTCATCGACCTCTTCGAGAGGCACGGTCTGCACGCCGCCATGCTGATGCGCGGAGTCGAGGGCTTTGGGATCAAGCACGCGCTGCGCAGCGACCGCTTCCTGACCCTCTCGGAGGACCTGCCCCTGGTGGCGGTCGCGATCGACGAGCGGGCGCGGATCGAGGCGATGCTGCCCGAGGTTGCGGCGCTGGTCGACGAGGGCCTTATGACCTTGGAACGCGTGCGCTTGCTGCAGGGAACACTGGAGGCGGTTTCGCTGCCGGAGGACGCCTTAGAGGCCACGAAGCTGACCATCTATATGGGCCGGGACGAGCGGACCGGCCGGCGGCCTGCGTTTGCCGCGGTGGTCGACCACCTGCGCGGGCACGGGCTGTCGGGCGCCATGGTGCTGCTCGGGGTCGATGGGATGGCCCACGGTCGCCGTGAACGTGCGCGCTTCTTCTCGCGCAACGACGCGGTACCTCTAATGATCATCTGCGTCGGTTCGAGTGAGCTGATCGCGCGGGGGCTGCCTGGACTGGCTGGACTGCTGGCGGATCCGATCCTGACGGTGGAACGGGTGCGCGTCTGCAAACGAGGCGGCGTTCTGCTTTCTGAGCCACGCGTTCTCCCCGAACGGGACGACGCTGGTCTCGGCGTCTGGCAGAAGCTCACCGTCTACGCGTCCGAGCATTCCCGGCATGGCGAGCACCCGCTTTACATCGAGCTGATCCGCCGCCTGAGGGAGGGCGGCGGGCGTGGCGCTACCAGCGTCCGTGGGATCTGGGGCTTCTCAGACGACGGACCGCCCCACGGCGACCAGCTGTTCTCGGTACGCCGCCGGGTGCCCGTGCTGACAACGATCGTCGACAGGCCCGAGCGGATCCGGAGCTGTTTCGGAATCGTGGACGAGGTGACGGATGAGGCGGGGCTGGTGACCAGCGAGATGGTGCCCGCGCTCCGTGCGGTGGCGCATCAACGGCGGTTCGGCGGGCTGCGGCTGGCGCGGCTCAGCCACTGATCTGACCGCGCCGGCGCGTCCGCGGGATTCGGCCGTCTCCTGCATGCATCCGAGGTAGGCCAGGAAACAGTTGCCGGCCGCCCGCAGAGTTGTGTTAGGGTACCCTAAACAAGCGATGGTCGAAGAGCTTCGAAGCAGCTTCACGAGAGCTCAGGAGGACTACCTCAAGGCCCTGTACCTGCTCCACGGCGACTCCCGGCCGGTACCCACCGGCGAGCTGGCGCAGCGCCTCGGCATCTCGCCCGCCTCGGTGAGCGAGATGGTGGTTCGTCTATCGGCCCAGGGCCTTGTCACTCACGACCGCTACCGTGGTCAGCAGCTGACCGATGACGGGAGGTCGGCCGCGCTCGAGCTGGTGCGACACCACCGGCTGCTCGAGATGTTCCTCGTCCAGGTGCTCGGCTACGGCTGGGACGAGGTGCACGAGGAGGCGGAGCGCCTCGAGCATGTGATCTCCGAGCGGATGGAGGAGCGCATATTCGAGCTGCTCGGCCGCCCAGACCTCGATCCGCACGGGCACGCCATCCCGAGCCGGGAGGGGACGGTCCGCACTGTCAGCAACCGGCCCTTGAGCGACTGCCAGGCGGGGGAGGAGGTCATCGTCCGCGTGGTCTCGGACGACGACCCGGCCCGGCTCCGCGAGTTGGAGCGCCGGGGCCTGGTGCCTGGCACGCGCCTCCAGGTGGTCGCCGGCACACGTTACGAGAGCCCGATCGAGGCGCGGATGGACCGGCGCGCGGTGAGCGTACCGCTCGGGCTGGCGCGAGAGATCTTCGTCGAGGGGACCACCGTCAGTGGCCGCTGAGGCCGAGGTCCTCCGCAAGGGCCTCGGCGGCGTCAGTGCGCGCACCCTGCTTGCCGCGCGCGAATCTCTCGACGGACGCCGGCGCGGTCTGCGGGCGATTCTGCCATTTGCCGGTCCCGCCTTCATCGCGTCCGTGGCGTACATGGACCCGGGCAACTTCGCGACCAACATTCAGGGCGGAGCGCTCTACGGCTACCGGCTGCTCTGGGTGGTCATCTTCGCGAACCTGACCGCGATGCTGTTTCAGGCGCTCTCGGCCAAGCTCGGGATCGCGACCGGCAAGAACCTCGCCGAGCTCTCACGCGAGCATTTCCCGCGCCCGGTCGTGGTCGCGATGTGGATCGGGAGCGAGATCGCGGCCATGGCCACCGACCTGGCCGAGTTCCTGGGGGCGACCATCGGCCTCAACCTGCTCTTCCACATCCCGCTCCTGATCGGCGCCGTGATCACCGCCTTCGCGACCTACGGCATCCTGAGCCTCCAGCGCCATGGCTTCCGGCCCATCGAAGCCTTCATCGGGACGCTCGTCGGCGTCATGGCACTCTGCTACCTGCTGGAGACGTTCGTCGCGCGCCCGAATTGGGCCGGCGTTCTCCAGGGCTCGACCACGCCCTGGCTCGGTGACTCGGGTGCCGTGCTGCTCGCGGTCGGCGTCATTGGAGCGACCGTGATGCCCCACGCCATCTACGTGCACTCGGGGTTGACCCAGGATCGCGTGCCGTCCGAGACGGATCGCG
>CAZHAC010000096.1:0-8830 GCA_964529765.1 uncultured Actinomycetes bacterium | reverse complement strand
GCGGCGGCCGCGACGATCGCGGCGAGCAACGTGAGGAGAGTGGCTCGAGTCTGATGGGACGGCATGCTGTGACGCTGGGAGAACGCCGGGGAAACTCTAGCCGGGCCATCGCTTGGGCGTCAAACACGGCAATCGCCGTTCTGGCCGGCGCCCTCTGGGCATTGCTCGTGGCCAAGGTCGTCCTTCAATGGCCGCGCAATTCCGACATGTCCTGGATGTCGCTGGTCGGTGCTGACATGGCGAGCGGCAACTGGCGGCTCAGCGGCTGGACCCTGACTGCCTACACGGGCTGGACCTCGGAGTCGCTCATCTATGGCGTCGCCGTGCGCGTGGCCGGCCTTTCCGAAGGGCTGATGTACGTGGTACCGGCGGGCATCTATGCGTCTGGGCTGCTCATCTCGACCTGGTTGGCGGGGTTCCGCCTCCAGCGAGGACGCCGGCTGGCCCGCGTCCTCGCCTTCGTGGCCGTCGCCATCCCAGCCCCCTTCTGGCTGTTCATGACGATGCAGCCAGGGACCCACATGGCCACTGCCCTCGGGAGTATCGGCGCGATCGCGCTCTTCGCTGCGGCCATCAGTGGACGGCCCTGGGCGTGGCCGGCGGCGGCGATCGTGGTCGCGCTCACCGTGGCGGGCGACGGTCTGGCGCTGGTGACTGCCGCGCTGCCGGTCGGGGCGGCGGGCGTGGCGGTTGCTCTCCGCGCTCGATTCCGCCCCGCGGCCGCTGTCACCGCGGCCGCGGCGGTCGCGACCGGCGCCGGCCTTATGGTGACGAGCCCGAGGCTGGGAATCGCACGCTTCAACACCATCCCACTCCCCGTCCACCTGGTCGCGGGGCGGCACGCGTTGGGGGCGAACGCGCGCCTGACCGTGGACACGGTGGGCACGCTGCTGGGAGTCAGCGGTCAGAACCCGCTCGGCGAGTCGCTGGCGATGGCGGCGGCGGCCGGCTTGTCGTTACTGATGGTCCTCGCCGTGCTGGCGGTCGTCATCCGCTGGATTCGCGGGCACCCCGACCCAGCTGATCTCTGGCTGGACGTGGCCCTGGCCTCGGCCCTCGTCTCCGGCGTCGCCGCCTATCTGCTGACCGACCTCGCCCGAGATGAATTCACGGGCCGCTACCTGGTGGCGGGCACCGTCTGCGGACTGCTTCTGACGGCGCGACAGGTGGCTCGTCTACCTGCGCTGCGCGCTTACGGGGCTGCTGTCTTCGGCGCCCTTCTGGCCTTGCACGCGGTAGGGCTGGTCCCGCTGCTGACCTCTGCTCACCCGGGCAGCCCGGTGACGCTGACAACGCACCACGATGTGGAACAGTGGCTCGGCGATCACGGCCTGGCTTATGGCTACGGACCTTACTGGGACGCCAATGTGGTCACGGTGGAGACGGGGGGCCGCGTAAAGGTGCGGCCGGTCGTGGGCGCGGGCGGTCTCATCGTGGCTCACCACTACGAGTCCCGCGATTCCTGGTACGCGGCGGGCTCTGGGGCGCGGTTCGTGGTCTTCCGCCGGCTCTCGCCCGCCTGGACGTCGAACGAGAGCGTCGACGAGCAGGCGGCTTCGGCGACGTTCGGGCCGCCGACCCAAGTGGTCGACGTCGGCGACTACCGCGTTCTCGTCTGGGACTACGACATCAGCGGGCGCCTGGATGCCGCCCGCGCCATCACCGGTTGACGGCGGTCCCGCCGCGGTTCCAGATCAGGACCGTGAAACGCCCGACGTGCTGTACCTCCGATGGCGCGCCGAACTCGGCGGCGGCGGACTGTTCGTCGACTCCGTATGTCGTCTCACTCTTGTTGAAAACGACGAACTGTGCCCTCGCCCGTGCGGTCGGTGAGTACCAATCGGCGTTCGAGTTGAAGGGGAAGGGTGCGAGGCCGCTCTGGGAGCCGGTGACCGGGTAGACCCGCACCGCTCCTCTGGTATCCACGCTCACGATCGAGGCGTCCCAGTAGTCCGCGTATCCCGTAACCAAGCCGCGCGCCTGCAGCCAGGAGCCGAGCGCCAGGTGAGGGTCGTCTGGCGTGGGGGACGCAGCCAGGCCCAAGAGGACGGCGAACTCGGCGACCGCGGCAACCGAACAGGCTGTCAACGTGGCGCGCGGCAACGCGGTGTACGCCGAACCGGCCAGCCTCGCCAGGAGGATCGCCAGCGCGATCAGGGCGGGTATCAGGCGTCTTCCTTCCGACCCGGGCTCTCCCGCAAAGAGCGCAAACCCGAGCATGTCGGCGGCGCCGACAACGAGAAGCGTCACCGTAAGGAAAAGTCCGGCTTCGCTGAACCGAAGAGATCTGCGCAGTGTGAGTAGCCCGGCGACAGCAACTCCGACGATGAGCCATCGTCCGCCGGAGAGCATC
This sequence comes from uncultured Actinomycetes bacterium, assembly GCA_964529765.1. Lineage (GTDB taxonomy): Bacteria > Chloroflexota > Dormibacteria > Dormibacterales > Dormibacteraceae > CAZHAC01. Next base: position 6,477 of record CAZHAC010000096.1, on the reverse strand, counting down.
ACCCCTCCAACGCCGGCGAGGTTGAGGGGCCACAGCGAGAGCATCCCGACGAGGCTGGTGAGTGTGTGCACGATTAAGTCAAGGTTCACGGTGGGAACCGGATGAAAGGCGATCGCTGAGTAGCCGTGTCTAAGGTCCTTGAGATTCAGGAGGAGGCTCGCCAGCGCATACGCGGACACGGGAATGACGAGCAGGTACAGCCAGCGAGGCGCGCGAGTTGCGATAGCCACCGTGATCGCGCCGACTGCGAGCGGGGCGGCGAAGGCTCCGACGGCCAACGGATCACCCGCGATCGACGATGCCAGCGAGACGATCGCTGCCAGGGCCCACGCGACCTTCAGGCGCCCGGTGGCAGCTGCATAGGTGGCCGCGATTGCCCCGATCCCCAGCATCGACGTCACGATGTGGATGGCCCCCTGGAAGTACCCCGGTCCGACGACGCCGATCAAGGAGCCAGCACTGACGGCAGACACGGCCCATGCACGTCGCGGTGCGCCCGCGGCAGCCAGGTACATCGAGATTCCGGTGAGGGCGGCCCAAACGGCGGTGGGCAAGAGGTGCGTTAGCGATGGCCCGAGCCCGACAAGGGCGACCCCCAGGGCGTACATCGGAACCTCGCTGGCCCAGAACGGGTCCGCGCCTAGCGTCCAACCCCGCAGCCACGGGTTCCGGTTGACCACGGCCTCGCCGAACAGCGCAACGCTCGAGTTGTCCGAGTTCGGCACCCAGTGCAGCGACACGCGATAGAGGAGCAATACGTAGACGGCGGCTGCAAGAACGCCGGCGGCGACGACCAAACCGCGTCGAATTCCGAGGTGCACCCACCGGCAGTCTAGCCCCAGGCCGCTCCAACCCCCGCTTCCCTTAAGGAGGTCGCCGCCCACTACAATCCCCCGGGTTGCAGGAAGTCCAGGGCGGGCCGCGTGCAGACACCGCCGATGTTTCGATCGTGGTCCCGGTCATCAACGAGACGTTTTCGTTGGAGCAGACGGTCGACATCGTCGTCGGCGAAAACCGGGTCGATCTCGCGGAGATCCTGATCGTGATCGCTGAGCGCACCACGGAAGCGAGCCGGGAAACGATCGCCGGGCTGGTGAAGAAGTATCCGGATCTGGTAGTGGTTCACACCCAGCGCAAGCCGTACATCGGGGGCGCCCTACAGGAGGCGTTCGCCCTCGCCCGCGGCCGGTGGACGGTGCTGATGGCAAGTGACCTGGAGACAGATCCGCATTTGGTCAAGACGCTGATCGCGGAGGCTCGGCGAGGCGGCGCGGAAATCGTCACTGCCTCGCGCTGGATCAGCGGCGGCAGCTTCGAGGGCTACCACCCGCTCAAGCTTGCTTTCAACTGGACATTCCAACGGCTGATGGGACTGGTCTTCCTGACCAGCCTGAGCGACATGACCTACGGCTTTCGCATCTTTCGAACGGACGTCCTGCGTGATGTCCGCTGGGAAGAAGCGAAGCACGGCTTTCTGCTCGAGACGCTCGTGAAGCCGATGCGTCTGGGCGCTCGCGTTCGCGAGATTCCGGTGCACTGGACACCGCGACCCGAGGGCGCATCACAGATGACGCTGCCGACCTACTGGGGCTATATCCGGATCGCGCTCAAGACACGATTCCGGCCCCGCCGGTCTTTGCAGGTGAGCCTCTGAGCGCCGCCATCGTCACCACGACCATCAACGTCCCTCGGCTGCTCGAGGCGTACATCGCTGACGCGGTCGACAACGGCCGGCAGGAGACGCTGTTCGTCGTCGCCGGCGACAAAAAGACGCCGGCAGAGGCCGAATCCTGGTCGCGCGGCATTGCCGATGCGCGGGGCGTCGAGCTGCACTGGCTCGACTGTGCGGAACAGGAGCGCTACCTGGAGGGCTTTCCCGAGCTCGCCGAGCATCTCCCGTGGAACTCGATCCAGCGTCGCAACGTTGCCATGCTCTACGCCTACGAGCGCGGCTGCGACCCGATAATCACAATCGACGACGACAACTTCCTGATCGGAGCCGACTTCGTCGGCCGGCACTCGATCGTGGGCCGAAGCGGCCAGTACCCGGCGGTTGTCGGGGACGGCGGATGGGCCGACGTCTGCGACGGGCTGCTCGAAAAGACGGGCACCCGCTTCTTCCATCGTGGGTTTCCGCCCGCCCAGCGCTCGCCCGGTCTGAGCCAGCGTTCGGGCGCCGCCTCTGGCCGGATCGTCGTCAACGCCGGGCTCTGGCTGGGCGATCCCGACATCGATGCCGTGCAAAGACTGGCGCGCCCGGTCGAGGTGACCGAATATCGCGGACCCGACACATTCGTGCTCGGCGCCGGCACCTGGTCACCGTTCAACTCGCAGAACACCTCTCTGGCCAGAGACGTGGTTCCGGCATATTTCCTTTCGCCGCTGATCGGACGCTATGACGACATCTGGGCGTCCTACGTGATCAATGCCATCGCCCACCACCTGGGTGACCTGATTGCGTACGGTGAACCGGTCGTCCGCCAGGATCGCAACGTTCACAACTACTGGCGAGACCTCGATCTCGAACGGCCGGCAATGTCGGTGACAGACCGGTTGTGCGAGCGTCTGCGGCAGATCGAGCTGACGCGAACCGACTACCTCGGCTGTCTCAACGAGATCGTCGAAGGGCTGCGCCGGTGGGCAGAAGTCAGCGGTGAGCTGCAGGACGCCGAGCAGAGCTTGGTCGCCGGTTTCGTCGATGGTCTCGCTGTGTGGTCGGCGACCATGGAGTCGGCAGGCCAGCGAGAAAGGGGTTAGCGAATTGAGTGCGCCAGTGCGCGTTCTGGTAACTGGGGCCGGCGGGTTCATCGGACATCATCTCGTCGCCTATCTCAAAGCTCGCGGCTACTGGGTGCGCGGAGTCGACATCAAGGAACCCGAATTTGCGCGAACCGTCGCCGACGAGTTCGAGATCCTCGACCTCCGGCGCTGGGAGAACTGTCTGCGCGCCACTCGTGAGGTCGACGAGGTCTACGCGCTGGCGGCGGACATGGGCGGGATGGGGTTCATTTCCGCCAACCACGCGCAAATCCTCCGCAACAACTCACTGATCGACCTGCACACGTTTGACGCCGCGCGTGAGAACGGCGTGCAGCGGATCTTCTACTCGTCCTCGGCATGCATCTATCCGGAGAACCTGCAGACGCGCCCGGACATCGACGGGCTCAAAGAGGAGGACGCTTATCCCGCCTTCCCGCAAGACGCCTACGGCTGGCAGAAGCTGATCACAGAGCGGCTGGCGACGCACTACCGCGACGACTTCGGGATCCAGGCGCGCGTCGCGCGCTTTCACAACATCTTCGGACCCGAGGGCACGTGGGATGGTGGTCGCGAGAAGGCGCCGGCCGCCCTCTGTCGCAAGATCGCCGAGGCGAAGCTGTCTGGGAGCGGGACCATCGAGATCTGGGGCGATGGCGAGCAGACCCGATCCTTCTGCTATATCGAGGACTGCCTGGAGGGCATCCACCGGCTCATGCGCTCCGATTTCTCGGGCCCGGTCAACCTCGGGACCGAGGAGATGGTGACGATCAACCAGCTCGCCGACCTCATCGCCGGAATCGCGGGCATCTCGCTGCGAAAGCAGCACGTCCCCGGTCCCCAGGGCGTTCGCGGGCGGAACTCGGACAACACGCTCCTCAAGCAGGTGCTCGACTGGTCGCCCTCGACGCCGCTTTCAGACGGCTTGCGGCACACCTACAACTGGATCGAGGACCAGGTTCGGGTACGCCGGGTGGCCGCCTCTGACCTCGACGGCTCCCCGCAAGCCGCCAACTCCTAGCTCGGGAGCGGCGGTTCTCCTGACAGTCGCCGCTGACCCCTGATCGCGCTCACCAGCCCAAGCGCCATCAGCGCGGCCAGGAGCGCCACAAAGGTCGCCAAGTACGCGTAGTCGAAGGGGGTCACTGGCTGCCCGCTGAAGGTCGGGAACCAGTCCGGCCGCGGAATCCCGAACCGCCGGTGCAGCAGTTCGATCCAGGGGTTGTGGAGGTCCTCGAGCCACGGAAACTGGAGGCGGGCGCTGAGAGCCGTGATGCCGCCCTGGATCACCGCCAGCACCAAGAGGAGCAACCGCCACACGAGGTGCGCTCCCGGCCGTGCGAGCCATCCGAAAGCGGCTGCGTAAACCGGCATGAACTCGACCAGGAAGCGGCCAGTCGGAGCCGACCAGCCCAGGTAGTTGGAGTACGTGTGAAAGATGAGGAAGCTCGGCACAGTGACGAGCAGCACCCGTAGGGCCTGCGCCGGACGCCGCGCCAGCCAGACGCCGAAGCCGCCGGCGGCTGCAATCCAGAGCGGATTGTTAACGAAGAGCCCAACCGCCGAATCGAAGAGCACGGAGGGCATGGAGACCCCGAGGGAGACGGTTCCCAGCTGTCCGGGCAGGCCCTTGTAAACGACGGTCGGAATCCACGATCCGTACCACTCGTGGAGTTTGACCTCGAAGAACAGGATCAGCCCGAGCCAAGGCAGCGAGAGCGCCGCCACGCTCGCGAGCCGCCCGGCCGGCGACCCGCGTGAGAGCAGTATCCGCGCGAGCATCAGGAGGCCGACGCTTCCGAACATCAGGCTCACCTTGACGTGAACCCAGGTCGCCAACCCGAGGATGAGTCCGAGAAGGATGAGTCGCACGTACGATCCGCGCCACGTCTCCTCCAGCAAGAGAGCGGCGGTGATCATGCCCGCGATCAGCATGTCCGGGTAGATGTAGCCGTTCAGTCCGAGGAAAAAGGGCGAGACCAAAAGGCAGCCGGCGGCGATCACGCCTGCAAGCCGGTCTTCGACGCAGTGCGTCGTCCACAAGTAAGCGAGCAGGAGCGTCGCGCACGCAACCAGCACCATCGCGATCACCGCGCCGATGGGGCCGTCGAGGGCAACCAACGGCACAAGCAGGATCGAGAGGCCCGGCTCGTGGTCCTCGTACCAGTGGGGGCTGACGTTGGTGAACAGGTGAAAGTTGACGTGCTGGCCGATCGGACCTGGGTAGTAGGCGAGGTAGCGCTGAAGGAGGTAGTCATTCTTCACGTCGAGGTCGTGGTCGCTGATCAAGCTGCCGGTCATGAGCAGGTAGTGAGGCTCGTCGCCGGTGAAGGTGTGCGGCGTCGAGAGGCGGGCGGCGAAGAGCGCGATGACCGCCGCCAGGAGCAGGACCACGGCGGCTGCGCGCGATCCGTGAGTCACCGCCGCACGATACACGGCGTCCGGCCGGCGAGGAGGCAGCCATGGCTTCCGGCTCGGCGACAGAGACCCTTGCCGCATCCTTCTGCATGTGCCCGGTGTGGACGCTCGTGAACTGGTCCTGGTCGACGCCCGCCCGCTGCAGGGGCCGGACGCCGGTCGGGGAGTGGGGACGTATGTGCGAGGCCTGCTCGAAGGTATGGCGGCGGAGGGCGCCGGCGAGCGACTCGGTGTGCTGATCGAGGCGGGACTTCCGGTTCCCGAGTTGCCGGCGGTGGCGGCCGCCTTCCGCGTCCACCGCCGCTACCCGGGACGGGTGGCCGCTTACGAGGAGGCCTTCGCCGGACCCCGCGACCTGGCGGTGATCAGGCCCGCGCTCTACCATGCGACCTCGCTCCGGCTCCCCGGGCAGGCGCCGTGCCCGGTGGTCGTGACCGTGCACGACCTCATCCCCTGGGCGCTCGGCGGCCGGCGCCTGCTCGGCGAGCGCATCCGCTACATGCCCGGCCGCCGGCTGCTCCGGCGCGCCGACCGCGTGCTGGCGGTCTCCGAAGCGACGGCGCGCGACGCCGTCCGGCTCGCCGGCCTCCGCGGCGAACGTATCCAGGTCATCCCCGAGGGCGTGAGCTCACGGTTCCAGCCGGCGCCAGACGCGACCACCCGGGTGCGAGAACGCTGGCAGTTGGAGCCGCACCGCTACCTGCTCTACGTCGGGGCGCTCGACGCGCGCAAAGACCCGGCGGCGCTCTTCCAGGCCTGGGAGGTGGCCCGCGAGACCATCCCAGACCTGGCTCTGGTACTTGCCGGTCACCTGGGCCGCCAGGCTCCATCCGACCTGCGCTCGGCGCGCGCACTCGGTTACGTCTCCGAGTCCGACTTGATCGACCTTCTGTCCGCGGCCGGCTGCTTGATCTTCCCGTCTCGCTACGAAGGGTTCGGGCTCCCGGTGCTGGAGGCGATGGCCTGTGGCTGCCCGGTGGCCACCTTTGACAACTCGAGCCTCCCAGAGGTCGCCGGCCGGGCGGCGCTGGTGCCCGATGGGGACGCGGCCGGGCTCGGCCGGGCGGCCGCCCGCCTGATCTCCAGCCCACGGGACCGCGCCCAAGCGATCAAGGCGGGCCTGGCCCAGGCTCGCCGCTTCACCTGGCGGCGGACCGCCCGAGCGACGCTGGCGGTCTACGACGACCTGCTGCGATAATGCGTGCCGCTTGAGCCGAATCGCTGTCATCGGCGCGGGCTACGTCGGGCTGACCACTGGCGCTTGCCTTGCCGATCTGGGGAACGAGGTCACGATCGTGGACA
>CAZHAC010000095.1:0-8859 GCA_964529765.1 uncultured Actinomycetes bacterium | reverse complement strand
CACCGGCATGCGGGAGCGAGTGGAGGCGGTCGGCGGCACGCTGGAGGCTGGTCCCCAAAGCACAGGTGGGTTTCGAGTGCTGGCGCGCCTCCCGCTGACGAGCGCACCGGCATGATCCGCGTCCTCGTCGCCGACGACCAGGCCCTGGTCCGGGTCGGGCTCAAGGTTCTGATCGAGGACCAGGAGGACCTGGAGCTGGTCGGGGAGGCGGCCGACGGCCGGGACGCGGTCGAGCTGGCCCGCCGGACGCGGCCGGATGTCGTCCTGATGGACATCCGGATGCCGGTGATGGACGGGCTGGAGGCGCTGCGGGCGATCACCGCCGATCCCGGCCTGGCCGGGGCGCGCGTCGTGATGCTGACCACGTTCGAGCTCGACGAGTACGTCTTCGAGGCACTCCGCTCAGGCGCCAGCGGCTTCCTGATCAAGGACACCGAGCCGTTCGAGATCCTGCGCGCGATCAGGACGGTGGCCGCCGGCGAGTCTCTGCTCTCGCCTAGCGTGACGCGCCGGGTGATCGAGGATTTCGCGGCCAGGTCGCGCAGAGCGTGGGCGCCTCACCCCGACCTGGGCTCACTGACGGAACGCGAGAAGGAGATCGTCGGCGTGGTCGCCGAAGGCCTCTCCAACGACGAGATCGCGCAGCTCATGTTTCTCAGCCCGGCCACGGTCCGGACTCACGTGGGACGGGCGATGATGAAGCTGGGCGCCCGGGACCGTGCGCAGCTGGTCGTCTTCGCCTACCAGTCCGGGCTCGCCGGCCGTCGCTGACGCTACGTAGGCCGGCGTAGGGGGCATACGCCGGATCGAGTAGAGAAAAGCCGCAATCCAGCGGACGAAATGACACCAAGGCGACCGCTAGCGTGGCCGGCATGGCAACCGATATGTGGATGTGGCACGGTGCGGGTCCTGGAGCCGGAGGTTGGTGGATCGTGTTCCCCATCTTCTGGCTGCTCTTCTGGATCGTGGTCGTCGGTCTGGCGGTGTGGTTGATCCGCGCGGCCATGCGCCAACGCGGCCCGCAGGATCCGGTCGCCGTTCTCCGCCGGCGGCTGGCGGCGGGCGAGATCAGCGAGCAGCAGTACAACGACACGCTTAAGGTGTTGCAGGGATGAGAGTCGCTCAAACCGCCTTGGTATTCCAGTGGCTCGCCCGTCTGACGGGCATCGTCCAGCTGGTGCTGGGCACTGTCATCTGGACCCTGAACGCCGATTCCCTGATCCCTGTGCATACGACGAACGGCCTTCTATTCCTGCTCTCGCTTTGGACCCTGGCCGGGCTTGGGGTCCGGCGAGTCGAAGCCTGGCGCGTCGGACTGGCCGCGATTTGGGGCGTCCTCATGGTCACGCTCGGCCTGTCACAGATGAACCTGCTCACAGGCGACTTGCACTGGATGGTCCAGGTCATCCACCTCGCGGTCGGCTTGGCGGCAATCGCCCAGGCCGAGGCGCTGGCGCGCTCAATCCGGGAAATGGCCACGCGCTAGCCACCGCTTGACCCGCTGCTCAGCGCATGGGTCTCGCTGGAGCGTCGCCGGACCGATGGTCGAAGGTGGGCTCTTTCTCGCTCGCCTCGATCATCCGGGTCTCCTCGTCGGCGAGCTGGATGGTCGCCGCGGCCACGTTCTCCTCGAGGTGAGTGACCTTCGACGTCCCGGGAATGGGCAGCATCACCGGCGAGTGATGGAGCAACCAGGCCAGTGCCAGCTGTGAGGGAGTGACTCCCTTCCGCCGGGCGATCTCGTTCACGGCCGGCGCCTCCGTGTCAGACATGCCATGTGACACCGGGGCCCACGGTATGAATGCGATTCCGAGCTGCTCGCACCGCTGCAGCACCGCCTCCGACTCGCGATCGCCGACGTTGTAGCGGTTCTGAACGGAGGCGATGTCGGTCATGCCGCGCGCGGTTTCCAGGTGATCCAGCGTGACGTTCGAGACGCCGATGGCGCGGATTTTGCCTTCGTTGCGCAGGTTCACCAGCGTCCCTATCGACTCCTCATAGGGCACCCGTGGGTCGGGCCGGTGGAACTGATAGAGCTCGATCGTCTCCAGCCGCAGCCGCCTGAGGCTGCCCTCGCAGGCCGCGCGCAAATGCTCGGGACGCCCGTCGGGCTCCCACTGCCCGGCGCCGGGCCGGAGCAGCCCACCCTTGGTCGCGATGACCAGGTCCTCCGGGTAGGGGTAGAGGGTTTCGCCGATCAGGCGCTCGCTCACCTCGGGTCCGTAAGAGTCGGCCGTGTCGATGAAGTTGACACCCAGCTCGAGGGCACGCCGCAGGACGCGGCGACACTCCTCCGGGTCGTCGGGTTCACCCCAGATGCCGGGACCAGTGATACGCATCGCGCCAAAGCCCATGCGGTTTACGGTCCGCTCGTCGTAGATCGTGATCACGCCGGCTGCGGCAGCCGGCGCCGAGTAGTCGCTGCGCTCCATGTAACCCACTCTGAGCGCTTGCACCGAAAACCGGAATCTGGCGGTTGACCGGTAAACGACCGGCCAGGCGCGGCTAGGGGCGCGCCTCCAGCTGATCGATTCGCCGCCAGCTGGCCACCGAGACCACAAGGGCGACCAGGCCCAGCGGCAGGAAAGGCGACGCTTGCGGGGCGAAGATCACGAGCACTCCCTCGATCGCCGCGCCCACGAGTAGGGCCATCAGCAGCGCCGCGGGCCGCAGGGGGAAACGCCGGTCGGTGGCGAGCATCCCCATCGCCCCCGTCAGCGTCCCCGTCAGATAGGTCGTCGAAAGCCCGGGATCGCCCACCGCGCGGATCGCCCCGCTCTGGATCCCCATCGCTATGGCGGCGGTGCTGATCGCCGCGAACGGAACCGCGCCCGAGCCTGGGGAACCGATTACGAACTCCCATGCCACGGCAAATCCGGCCAGCGCGACCAGCTCGGCCAGGACCGCTCGCGTCACTCCCGAGCGCCAGCCCTCCAGTCCCTTGGGCGCCGGGCCGGCAAGCCGGCTGCCCACGAGCACTCCGGCGGCAAACGTGACCACCGCCACCGCCACGTGCCCGGCCAGCGCTCGGTCCATGCGGCCGATGGCGAGACCGAAGATCACCAGGTTCCCGGTCATGACGCTGGTGAATACGTTGCCCAGCCGGCTGAAGCTGATCGCGTCCATCGAGCCGGCGACCATGGCGAGGACGACCGGAAACCCGAAGGTCGGCCTGAGCGGCAAGAGGCGCGTCAAGCGCCCGAGAGAAACGGTTCGCCGTAGGAGTGGGATGCTGTAACGAGAGCGAACATCTCGCTAATTGGCGTGTTCATCGCACGGATTCGGTTCCATTCTGAGCGAGAGGAGGTCGCGAGATGAAGGTTGGGGTCGTCGGGGTCGGGGCGGTCGGGTCGGCCACGAGCCTCGAGCTGATCGAACGCGGCGTGTGCCGCGAACTGGTGCTCATCGACAAGAACCAGGCCCGCGCCCGCGGGATCGCCCTCGACATGGGTTACAGCGCGCCCCTCTCGCGCACGGTTGACATCGCCTTCGGCGACTACGAGAGCCTGGCCGGCGCCCAGCTCGTCATCCTGACCGCCGGCGTGAACGAGAAGGCCGGGGGCGCCACCGACCGGTCCGACCCCCATGGGCGGCTGCGCCTGCTGGACACTAACGCCGAGGTCTTCCGGGAGATCGTGCCGAAAGTCGTCGAGGTCGCTCCCGAGGCGGTCCTGATGGTCGTCACCGATCCGCCCGATCCCCTCGCCGATCTCACCCGGGCCCTCGCCGGCCACGACCGGGTCTTCTCGGCGGGCACGTTGATCGATAGCCTGCGCTTCCGGGTCCATCTGGGCCGGCGACTTGGCGTTCAACCGAGGGACGTTCACGCCATGGTCGTGGGAGAGCACGGAACCACGGAGGTGCTGCTCTGGTCGTCGGCTTCGCTGGGCGGCATCCCGGTTCTTGACCTGCTTCGCACCACCGGTCAACCGCTGGAGCGCGTGCGCGAGGAGATCGAGCAGGACATCCGCTACGCCAACATCAACATCATCGAGGGCATTGGGGCGAGCCAGTACGGGATCGGCGCGGTCAGCGCCCGCCTGGCCGAAGCAGTGCTGAGAAACGAGTGCGCGGTGCTGCCGGTAGCCGCTTACAACGAGCGCTACGACACAACCCTTTCCCTGGTCAGCGTCCTCGGCTCTTCCGGCGTGGTCAAGATGTTCGAACCGGCGATGAACGACGAGGAGCGGCGGGCATTGGAGGCCAGCGCGCGAACCCTCCAAGAGGCCAGGCACCGCGTCCTGGCGGCCTGATTAGTCGAGCTCTTCCTCGGACACCTCGACGCCCAGCAGGTGACTCGTTACGGCCGCGGGATCGGAAAGCTGGTTCACCTGCTCTTGGAAGGCCCAATCGGTCCCGGTCAGGCGCTCGTTGTGCTGGCGCAGGTGCTCCTCCCAGGAGTCGACGACGAAGACCTCCACGAAACGATGCGGTGTCTCACCGTCCCGGAACAGCCCCCAGTCGATGGCGCCAGTCCGCAGGCGGGCCCCGCGAAGATGCTCCATCGCCTCCAGAAATCGAGCCTCCCGTTCAGGGCTGACGGAGTAGGTGGTCGTCACCAGCACGGGCCCGGGTGCGCTCGCCGGGTCGATGACCAGTTGTGGCTCCGACCACGGCCGGACCAGTGATCGATCCATCCCGCTCGTGTCCGGAAGTGGCCAGAACCGCAGACTCGCCGAGCCCAGAAGAACGATGGCCGCCGCGATCTCAAACGTCGTCACGAGCCCAAACTTCTCAGCACAGAGACCCCATATCAGGGCGCCCCCGGCCTGGCCGCCGAAGACGATGACCTGGAATACCGACAGTCCGCGTGCCCTCACCCATCCGGGGAGGAAGAGCTGCAGGGACGCGAGCACATCCGACAGGACGATGAGCCAGGCCATCCCCGCCGGCAGCAGCAGCAGCGCCACCAACCACACGTTGGGAATCAGCACAACGCCGGCGAGGGCCACCGCGAAGACAACCCCGGAGACGAAGATCAGCCGGTTGGCCGGCCAGCGCGCCTGCAGCCGGGAGAGGACGATCGCGCCCAGAATCGCCCCCACCCCGAGCGCTGCGAGCAACACCCCATAGGTGCCCGCACCCTGGTGGAGCTGCTGGACGGTCACGACCGCCAGCAGCGCGTAGAGCGCGCTGCCCGGAAGCAGGAAAATGCCGGCTCGGAGCAGCAGCCGCCGGACCACCGGCGAGTAGCGAATGTAGCGCCCGCCGGCGCGCAAAGCCGAAACGAAGGGCTCGCCCAGCGCCTGAGTACGACGCTCGCGCGGCCGCCACCCCACCATGACCAGGCAGTAGAGGAGGTTGGCAAGCGCATTGACCGCGAACACCGTCGCCACTCCGGCCTGCAGGATCAGCAGGCCGGCGATCGCCGGACCGACGGCGCGGGAGATGTTGACGATGATCGCGCTGAGGTTGGAGGCGGAAGCGATCTGGGCTCGCGGCACCATCTCCGGTACCAGTGATTGGTAGGCGGGAAGCGTGATCACAGACCCCGTTCCGAGCAGGAAGGTGAACGTCAGCAGCACAGCCGGAGGCATCTGGCCGAGGAAGGTCAGGACGGTCATCGCGGTCGCGACAACGGTCATGAAGGCCTCGACGGCGATCTGGAGCTTGCGGCGGTCGAAGGTGTCGGCGAGAACACCACCGGCGAGCCCGAAAACGGCATCGGGCAGGTTGTCGGCAACCTGAACCAGGGACACGAGGAGGGCCGCGTTAGGCTCGCGGACGAGGAGCCACTGCGCCCCCACCAGCTGCATCCAGAGCCCGATGGTGCTGGCCAGCACGGCCAGCCACACAGCCCGAAACACCCGATTCCTGAGCGGGGCGAAGGTGGACACAGGCGCGCCGCTGCCCACTCCCAAAGAATGCGCTGACGCTTCGCTGCCGCTGTGCGAACATTTGCTCGTTGTGTCCGGCGACGCGGTTAGGCTCGGCCTTAACCTCGCTGACCCGACGACCCTGGTCGTCGACCTCAACTGCGCCTTCGCCTCCATCGAGCAGCAGCACGACCCGAGCCTGCGCGGCCGCCCGCTGGCGATCGCCGCCTACGCCACCGGGGCCGCCACCATCGTCTCCTCCTCCCGTGAGGCTCGCGATCTCGGCATCAAGACCGGCATGAGGGTGTTCGAGGCGCGGGCGATCTATCCCCGGCTCGCGGTCATGGAGCCCAATCCGCCGCGCTATCGGGCTGTCTCGGATCAGCTCATGGAGATCCTCGAGCGGCACAGCCCCGACGTCCTTCGGATGTCGATCGACGAGGCCTCCCTGAACCTGGCCGGCACCCCCGATCTCGCTCGGCTGGGACCGGAAGGCGTGGCCCGCGCCATCAAGCGGGCCATCCGCGAGGAGGTGGGCAAGTGCGTCACCTCGTCGGTCGGGGTCTCAACGTCGATCTGGATGGCCAAGCAGGCGTCCAACCTGAACAAGCGCGACGGGCTCGAACGCATCGACCACCGGAACCTGGTCGAGGTCTTCGGGCGCCTCCAGCTCACCGATCTCACCGGCATCGCGGAAGCCTCCGCCCGACGGCTGCAGCGGGCGGGAGTCCGGACGCCGCTCGACTTCCTACGCGCAAGTCCAGAGCAGCTGCGGCCGGCGGGAATGCACGAAGAGGTGGCCGGCGCCTGGCTGCGCCGCCTTCGCGGCTTCGAGGTGGCGAACTTCGAGGGGGTGACGCGCAAGAGCTACAGCCACAGCCACGTGCTGGCGCGGGCCACCCGCTCGCAGGGCGAGCTGGAGGAGCTGCTGATGCGCCTGTCGGAGATGGTCGGCCGCCGGCTGCGGGCTGGCGGCCGGACGGGCCGTGTGGTCTCGATCGGCGTCGTCTACCGGCCCGCGACCGGCCGCTTCTCGAAGCAGTTGACCCTGCCCGCGCCGATCTCGACCGGCGAGGAGATCTATCGAGCCGCCGTCGAGCTTCTGGCCAGCCGCGACAAGAGCCTAGAGGTGGGAACGCTGGGGGTGGGCATCTCGGGCCTGGAGGAGGCCGGTTCCGGCCAGATGGACCTCTTCTCCGGTCCGGTTCCCGCCCGCGGCTCTCGCCTGGAGGCCGCGATCGACGCCATCCGCGACCGCTTCGGCGAGGACGCAATCCAGCGCGCCCGCCTGCTCGGCCGCGCCCGCGTCGTCCGCGACCGCATCGCCTTCGGCAACACCGGCCACCCTGACGACCCGTAGGGGAGGCCCTCCTCCCCGCGTGGCGGGGAGGTCGCATCCGCGAAGCGGAGCGCGGGTGGGGCATCGCGAGACATTGCACCCGAAACGCCAACCACGCCCGAAACCACAATGTCTTAACCGGTCAAGGACTGGTCACGTGCCCGAAGCCCGCCGCGGCCCAGCCAACGCACGTTGAGCCGATGGGCCACGCCACCCTCGTCATTCGCCAGGCCGCGACCCTCGCCACCTCCAGGCCCGTGCGTCCGCGGCCGCCGCCCGCGAAACCGGCCACGGGCCTGCTCGGCGACATCACCCTGGTGCTCGTGGTGATAGCCGCCGCGGGCCTGCTGCAGACTCACCGGCTGCCCGTGCTGGCGTTCGTCTTCATCTGCCTCGCGAGCATCGGGCTTATCGAGTCCTTGAGATCGCCGCTCCGCGCCCGATAGGCCCAACTCCTCCCCGCTTGGCGTAACCACTGCCTATACCCCGTGGGGGTATAATCCCGCTAGTGCGCGGATACGACAAGGACAAGCAGAGCATCCAGGCGCGCCTGCGCCGCATCGAGGGCCAGGTTCGGGGCATCCAGAAAATGGTCGACGACGACCGCTACTGCATCGACGTCCTGACCCAGGTCAACGCCGCTCGCGCCGCGCTCGAGAGCGTCGCCCTCCAGCTGCTGGCCGACCACACCGAGCACTGCGTGAGCGAGGCCATTCGCGCCGGCGACGGGGCCGGCAAGGTCCAGGAGCTGAACGAGGCCGTCGCCCGGCTTGTGAGGAGCTGAGGCATCGTCGTCCTGAGCGCGATCCTGCGCGCCCTCGAGCTGAGCTTCTTCATGTTCTGGGAGGTGCTCTGGCCCCTCGCCCTCGGCTTCCTGCTCTCGGCAATCGTGCAGACGGTGGTCAGCAAGCGAGCCGTCGCCTCCACCCTCGGGCGCCCGGACCTCCGCGGCGTGGCCCTCGCCTGCGGCTTCGGCGCCGCCAGCTCGAGCTGCTCCTACGCGGCGGTCGCCCTGGCCCGTGCCCTCTTCCGGCGCGGCGCCGACTTCGTCAACGCGATCATCTTCGAGTTCGCCTCCACCAACCTGGTCATCGAGCTCGGGCTGGTGCTCCTGATCCTGCTCGGCTGGCAGTTCGTAGCGGCCGAGTTCGCGGGCGGCCTGCTGATGGTCCTCATCCTCTGGATCCTCTTCAAGCTCACGCTGCGCCGGCGAATGGTCGAGAAGGCGCAGGCACAGGCCGAGAAGGGGATCGCCGGCTCGACCATGGAGGGCCACGGCGAGATGGACATGTCCATCACCGAGGGCCCGTTCCTCTCCCGGCTCTTCTCAGCGCGGGCGTTCACCGCCATCTCGCACTACTTCTACATGGACGTCCACAGCCTCTATCTCGACCTCGGGCTGGGCTTTCTGATCGCCGGCGCCCTCGGCGCCTGGGTGCCGAAGTCCTTCTGGCAGGCGTTCTTCTTCGTCAACAACCCGACGCTCAACGAGCTCTGGGGTCCGCTCGTCGGACCCCTCATCTCAATGCTCAGCTTCGTCTGCTCGATCGGCAACGTGCCCCTGGCCGCGGTGCTCTGGAACGGCGGCATCAGCTTCGGTGGCGTGATCTCGTTCATCTTCGCCGACCTCATCATCCTGCCGATCCTGAACATCTACCGGAAGTACTACGGCGCCCGGATGTCGCTCTACCTGCTCGCCGTCTC
>CAZHAC010000094.1:0-9022 GCA_964529765.1 uncultured Actinomycetes bacterium | reverse complement strand
GATAAGATCGTCGCCCTTGCGGCTTCGTGTCCTGCTCGTGACTGTGATGCTTCTGGCGGGGTGCGGCGCGCCGTCCATCGCATCAGAGAGCGGTCCGGGCTCAGCACCGACCAGCTCTCCCACGTCGCCCCACGTTGGCGGCGGTAAGGGAAACCCGCCCCAGGTCTCCGACTTCCCGACGGCGCCCAATCAACTGGCGTTCTCCGGCGCTTTCACGGCGAGCACCACCAGCGGCCGTCCGTTCTCGTGCGGCGCGGGAACCGGTCCCGATGGAATTCAGCTCTTCGAGTTCGGCGTCTACCTCGACCTTCCACCAGGCACGGAAGCGCTGGTTTTCGACGTCAAGCCGTACGGGACGAGCCCGGCGGCCACCGCCGACGCCTACATAGCGGCCGCGCACCAAGACAGGTCCTTGACCAAGCGGTTCGTTGGCCAGTACCAGGTGACGGTTGCGCGCGCGTCGCAGACGTACAGCGGAACCGTGAGTGGGACGCTGCCTTCCATTACAGGGAGTGGTCTACCGGAGACCGTTACTGGGTCTTGGACGTGCACCCCGGGCCCTTTGCTCGGCCCCGGCTAGCGCTCTCGAGGCGCGCGCTCCGGTAGGTCCCGCCTCCCGAGTACGCTCGCGGCATGAGGCGCGAGCACCCGCCTTCCCGGGGTCACCAGTGAGATCGGATGGTCGTCTACTGGCCCTTTGATCCGACGGTCGACATCGGGCTCCTCGCGGTGACCATGGCCTACGCATGGTTTGGGCCGCGGGCGGGAGTCACCGTCAAGCACGCGGTCTACTTCGGCCTGGGCCTCCTGATCGTGTGGGCGGCGCTGGAGACGCCGCTCGACCCGATCGGTGACTACGACCTCCAGAGCGCGCACATGGTCCAGCACATGCTGCTCCTGGCCTATGCGCCTCCGCTGCTCCTTCTGGGTCTGTCACCCGGTTTGGTCGATCTCCTGCTGCGCCTGCCGGGCCTCCGCTCCATTACCAGACCGATCCCGGCGATGACGATCTACGCGGGCACAGTGATCGCCTGGCATGTGCCGGCTCTGTACGAACTCGCGATCAGCAATCCCCTGGTCCATGTCGTCGAGCACCTCGCATTCATCGCGGCCGGAACCATCTTTTGGTGGCCGGCGATCGACGTCACGTCCCGCCGGAGCCCGCAACCAATGGGTTATGGGGCCCGGATTGTGTACGTCTTTCTCGGAACCATTCCGATGCTGGCGGTGGCGCTCCCCCTTCAGTTTTCAAGCGCGCTGTTCTACCCCTCGTACTCACGAGCGCCAATTGTTGTCTCGGGTATTGACCACGTAATCGACCAGAGCATCGCGGGAGTGCTCATGTTCATGATGGACATGGGAGTGATGGCGTTCGACGCGCTCGTCGTGTTTTTCCGCTGGATGCGAGAAGAGGAAAGGGCCGCCGACGCACAGCTCGCCCAGGGTTCCTGGAAGGAAGGGTCCTCGGTGAACCAGGCCTAAGGCGGGCAAAGTCTCGCTGCCCGACTAGACTCTTGCCCAGTGGCTTCGTCCGGTCGCCAACCTAGCTCCAAGCTTCTCGCTGGCGCCCTCCTGCTCGGGCTGCTCCTTTCCCAGCCCGGGCACGCGCTCGGATACCTGGTCGAGTACGGCAGCAGAAGCTTCGCACTCGAGTCCCAGGGCGTCCACGCCTACTTTCCAACCGCAATCAATCTCTCGTTCGAGCTGCTCGCAACCATTGGTGTCGTGACAGGGGCCGTGCTCGGCCTTGGCCGTCTCGCCGTCGGAAAGGCGCTCGGTCTCGAGTCGGAGCGTCGAGTCCGCGCAGTCGACCTGATCCTTGTGCTGGCCATCGTTCAGGTCAACGCGTTCATGTTCCAGGAGCTGACGGAGACCCTCGCGGCCCACGCCGCCCTTGACACTCAGTGGTTGCTGGCGACGCTGGTCGGGGCGGTCTGCGGGCAGCTGCCGGTAGCGGTCGCGGCGGGACTACTGCTCTCCTACTGTGCGGTAAGGCTTCGAGTCGCGATCCAGGCTCTGCGCCAGGCGCACGCTCTCGTCACCTGGTCGCCGGTCCCCCTGCAGTTCGCGCCGGCTGCGTTCACGCCGAGCCCGTGCCCAGGCTTCCTGGCCCGGGCTTGTCCCCTGGCCTTCCGCAAGCGCGGCCCGCCTCCTCGTCGATCTCTGACCGCGTTCTAAAGATCGACGGCGCCTTTTGGCGCCCTTCATCGGAGGCTTTTTCTTGTCACGCACATTGGCCTCGCCTACCGGCCGCCTGGGCCTGGTGGTCGGGGTACTGGTCATATTCGCGGCCATCGGAGCCGCGCTCATCTTTGCGCCGGGCGCCCGGCCGACCGCGCGCTCCTTCCAACTGCAGGTGGCCGGAACCCAAATGTCGCCGGACCAGCTGCAGGCCGGCTACAACGATCCGGTCACGATCTCGATCGTGGCCGACAAGGCGGAAGAGATCCACCTCCACGGATACGACAAGCACTTCTTCACCAAGCCAGGTCAACCGGTAACCCTCACCTTCCCGGCCGACAAGACGGGGCAGTTCGTGATGGAGATCGAGGCCACGTCCGTACCCTTGGGGACCCTGGTCGTCAAACCGGCGAGCGGGTTCCTCGGCCTCGGCCAGGGCCAGGACCAGAGCAACACGACGGTGGTGAAGTCAAGCGTTCCTCACCAAACCCAGGTCGGTTCCACCGATTCCTACAACCTGAGCCTTCAGGTCGGCGGGTTGGAGCCGATGTACATGCCTGCGGATGTCGCCAAAACGCACCCGAAAGCTGGCGAGATCATGTTCACCGGCCAGATGCAGATGCCTCCAGGCATGGAGGGCATGGGCAGCATGAGCGGCATGGCCTACCCGCCTGGTTGGCGGCACCTCGAGGTCCACGTCTTCGACAAGAAGACCGGCAACGTGGTCAAGACCGTCATGCCACAGATCACGGTGACCAACGCGTCGACCGGGCAATCACAGAGCGTTCCGGTAGTGACGATGCAAGGCATTGCCGACGGCGTCGGCGACTTCCACTACGGCAACAACGTCCTGATGCCGAACGGTCAATACACCGTCTCGGTCGTCATCAACAGCGAGTCCGCGAGCTTCAATCTCACGGCCTCCTGACAGGGAGTAAACAATGCAAGCAACAGCACAAAGCCGCCCCGGCATTGCGACGCCGGTGGTCAGCATCATCGTCGGCGTGATCCTCGTGATCATCGCCCAGTTCTTCCTGGACAAGCTGGCCGATTCCAGCGATACCTGGCACTACATCCAGCACGGCGTCCTCTTCGTCAGCGGCCTGATCGCCGGCGCGGGCGGGGCGCTGCTCTACGTGCGAGGTCAGCAGCGGGTCTGATTCACGGCGCCAGAGAATCCTGGCCGGGAGCCAAGCCGATCGCGGCGCGGCTCTCGGTCGGGGCTCTGGGCCTCTCCATCGTTCTGCTCGTCAGCGCGGCCTGGGGGACAGGGCTGTGGTATCTGGTTGCGCGCTTGGGGCTCCCCTCACCCGTGCGGCTCGCGTGGGTGGATGGCGTTCACGTGTACGTGGGCCTGGTTGGCGGGATATTTGTGGCCGGCAAGGTCGCAAGAGTTGGACTGAGATACCGGGTACCCGGGGTCGCCGGCGTCATCCGCTGGCACCGGTGGGTCTCGTGGTCGCTGCTTGTGCTCTACGGCGTGGTTTTTGGGACAGGCGTGCTGGCCCTGCTTCCGATCCATGGTCGCCTCTACGGCAACCTGGTCAATCTCCACCTGATCAGCTCGGTTTGGGCACTGGCACCGACCACCTGGCACGTCTGGCACTATCGCCGCCGCGCCGCCCCCTTCCTGACCCGCCTGCATCCCGCTACCGGGCGGCTCTGGCTGGGGGTCGCTTTGGCGGCGATACCCGCGGCGATGCTGCTCGCCAACGCCCGCGGCGCAAGCCAGCTGCCGCAGGTCGGCGGCGGCTCCAGTTGGTCGCTCGCGGCCCTGAACAATGACTACCTCGATCGGTTGGCAGCAGCGCCAGACGGCTCACTCGTCGCTGCCGGCGACGCGGTTTATGTGTCGAGGGATGGCGTGGTCTGGCTGCGCCTCGACCTCCCGGCCGGTTCCGTGGCCGCGCCGCCGGCCTCTGCCGAAACCGGCTCCGCTCCGGTTCATCAGCACGGTCCGGTGCCTGCCGGCAACGCGGTTCTTTCGCTGGCGGTTGCGAAATCCGGGATCTACGCCGGCACCAAGACCGGACTTGACTGGAGCGCCAGCCCACAGACCGCGCTCACCGAGCTTGGCCTGGACGGGCAGCAAGTGCGGGCCCTGGCTCTCGATCCAAACAACGAGAGGGCGATCTGGGCCGGTACGTCGAGCGGGCTGATGTTCAGCGCGGACGGCGGCAGCACCTGGTCCAAACAGGATGCGGGCATCGCCAAGCCGGCCTCGGTCGCCGCCCTGGCTTTCCATGCCGGGAAGCTCTACGCAAGCGACGGCGCGGGTATCTACGCATGGAACGGCTCGGCTGCCCGATGGGGGCGAAGCGCCGCCGTCCCCGGCGTCGTTGACCTGTCCCCGGGAAATGACAAGCTCTACGCCTCCTCGGTGACCGAGGGCGTCTGGGTTCTTGGCGGATCGACGTGGTCCGCTCTCGCATCGCCAGCGGCTTCGCATCAGCATCACGGACACCTGCATGGGGGGCTGGCTCAGGTGACGGCTCTGAATGGGGTGCTCTATGCCAGCGGCACGTCCGACGGCGTGTCGGCCAGCGCCGACGGAGGGAGGACCTGGACGCAGCTCGGCGGCGGCCTCCCAGGCGACTCTCCGCCCACCGATGTGATTGCAAGGGGCCCGTCATTGCTCGCCGCCAGCGCCTATGGCCTCTACCAGTTCCCGCTCTCCAGCTCCGCTGCGCCCGGGTCCACGTGGTGGGCACTGCTGGTTGCGGCTGCGGTGTTCGTCGGCACCGTCGCGCTCCTGATCGGGACTCCCCAGCGCTTGAGGCCGCTCTTCGGCGCGGAACGACTACCAACTGAGGTGACAACTTGAACGGCATCTACCTGCATGGATTCGGAGCGCGTTACGACCTTCCGATCTCGCTCGTCCTCTACCTGTATTCCGCGGCCGGCGTGGTCGTCATCTCTTTTGTGCTCGTGGCTGCCCTCGCGGGCGAGCGGACCGGCGAGCGCGCGACGCGCTACCCGACGCTGCGGTCCGGGCTGCTCACGCGTCTTGACGCCTCCCCCTGGCCGCGCCGGCTGGGCGGAGCGATCGGTGTCATCGCCCTCGCGACCGTGATCGTGACCGGAATCTGGGGAACCCAGAACCCGCTGATCAACCCAGCCGAGTACCTGGTCTGGATCTACATGTGGGCGGCGATGGTCATTTTGACCGGACTGCTCGGCAACATCTGGGCCTACGTCAATCCCTTCGCCGCGCTCTACTCAGTAATTCGTCCGATGGTCCCGGCGCCTGCCCGCGAGCTGCCCAAGGCCCTCCGTATCTGGCCGGCGGCTGCTCTGTACTTCGCCTTTGCCACGTTCGAGCTCGCGTCTGGCCTGGCGAACCGGCCGGCACTCCTCGGCGCCGCCGCCCTGGTCTACACACTGTTCACGCTGGCTGGCATGGTGCTCTTTGGAGCCGAGGCCTGGCTTGGCCGTGTCGAGTTTCTGACCGTTCTCTTCGACCTTGTCGCCAGGTTCGCGCCGATCGAGCGTGACGCTCACGGCGAGGTGCGACTCCGGCCGTGGGGCGTCGGGCTGCTGCGGCCCTACCCGGAAGGCTGGGATCGCATCGCGTTCATCGTCCTCACGCTCGCCTCGCTGGCGTTCGACGGGATAACCGCCACCCAGGGTTACCAGAGCCTGACCACGGGCTTGCGGCCCATCTGGAGCCAGGCTGGTGCTTTCGGGGCGCCACTCTTCAAAGGCGTTTCCTTCCTTGTGCTGGCCTTGCTCTTCCTGGTCGTCTTCAACGTCTTCATGGCGGTCGTCATCTACTTCGGCAGCGTCAAGGTGAAGCTGGTGCCGACCATGACCGCGTTCGCGCTCACCCTCATCCCGATCGCCCTCGTCTACAACGCCGCTCACAACTACTCGTACATGGTCATCCAGGGACAGGGGCTGCCGATGGCGCTGCAATATGCGTTCAGTCAGGGTCCGCCGCCCACCTTCGTCGCCAGCTTCGCGCTCGCCAATGCGGCGCTGGTCTGGTACCTGCAGGTGATCCTGATCGTGATCGGTCACGTGATCGCGGTCTTCCTCGCGCACATGCGAGCTGGAGAGCGGTTCCGCACCGCCAGGAATGCCTTGCTCAGCCAGTACCCGATGCTGATCCTGATGGTCGCCTATACGACCGTTTCACTGACCATCCTCGCCCAACCCGTGACGAGGGGCGGCTAGCTAGCCCTGCTCGTCGCGGCCCTCTCGGAGCAGACCCTCCAGGTCCAGGCGGCGGCCCGAGAAAGACGGGTGCCCCTCCGCGTCCATCGGCCATTCCGACAGTGGGCGATCCCAGGCCAGCTCGAGGCCGTTCTGCTCGGGGTCGTGCAGATAGATCGCCTCGTGCGTCCCATGGTCGTTGAAGCCGTCGATCGGCCACTGCGCCTCGGCCAGGCGCCGCAAGGCATCGCCGAGGTCGGCACGCGTCGGGTAGCGGATCGCAATGTGGTACAGACCCGTCGAGCCCGGCGGGGGCGGGGAGCCGCCCTTGGACTCCCAGGTGTTGAACGCGAGGTGATGATGGTAGCCGCCGGCGGACAGGAAGATCGCGTCCGGCATCTCGAACATGACGTCGAAGCCGAGGATGTCGACGTAGAAGGAGCGGATCTTGGCCAGGTCCGCCGCCCGCATGTGGACGTGGCCGATGTCCGTGCCGGCCGCGATCGGTCGCGGGGCGCGCTCGCGCGGCGTGAGGCTGGTGGCGCTGGTCGGAGTCCGGCTCGTGCCCATGGCTATGCCTTGAACCCTAAGCCAGTGACGCCCATTCCGTCTGTCAACCGCCGCGAAGGAGGAGAAAGAACGCCGTCGTACGGTTAAGGGTGGATGGCAGCTCTACCAGTGATCGTGATCGTGCTGGTGGCCATGCTGGTGCTGGTCGCGGGCGGCTACTTGCTCGTCAAGAGGCGACGCACGTAGCTCGCAAGACCGCGTTAGCGAGGGTTTGACACCAGGGATCGCGGTCTGAAAAGGTGAGTGCGAGGGTGTCAGCTATCGTAGAACGGACGCCGGTGATGGAGGGCGAAGACCCTGACACGACTCATGTCGAAGACGCGCGCCACTGGGTCGCCATCTACACCCAGATGCTCGAGTTCAAAGAGCGGCTCCTCGACCGGGCGCGTGATGATTCCGAGGCTCTCCCGCGCCCAGCTCGGCAGAAAGTCCACGACGAGGACTTGATCG
This sequence comes from uncultured Actinomycetes bacterium, assembly GCA_964529765.1. GTDB lineage: Bacteria > Chloroflexota > Dormibacteria > Dormibacterales > Dormibacteraceae > CAZHAC01. The sequence goes on along the minus strand of CAZHAC010000094.1, from coordinate 1,666 downwards.
CGCTCGAGCGCGAGCGCGCAAAGGTCGAAGAGCGCCTCCAGTTCTGGCGCCAGCGGCACTGGGAGCTCGCGGGTATCGATCTCGACCCCGGTGCCCGCACGATCGTCTTTCAGGGCACCGCCGTCGACCTGACCCCGCGCGAGATGCAGCTGCTGGAGATCCTGCTCCGGAACCCGAACCGCTACATATCGTCGGTCGAGATCCTGGATCGAGCCTGGCACGACGCCAACCTGGCGCCCGAGCAGGTGCGCTCGTACGTGACGCGGCTGCGTCGAAAGCTGAGCGAGGCCGGTGTCCCGTGTCGCCTGGAGACCCGCCCCCGCCGCGGCTACCGACTGGTCTTCGCATAGGCCCCTGCATGGTCCTTTGACGAATCGCCAACCTGCGGTAGGTTGGAATGGGGATGGCTCCCGCGGGTGACAAGGGGATGACCGGCGAGCTGCTCCCGGGTGAGGATCCGACCGTCACCGACCCGGTCGAGCTCCAGCACTGGATCTCGCTCTACGAGGAGCGGCGCGAGATCTTCCGGCGGCGCCTCGACCGTGCTGGCGACCCCGTCGCGCGCGCGCCGATCCAGGACTTTCTGGACTGGGCCAACCAGCGCATCGCCTTTTGGCGCAACCGCCACGCGCAGCTGGCGGGAATCCTCCTCGATCCCCAGACGCGCACGATGACCGGTCGCGATGGCCGTGTAAGCCTGACGCGCCGGGAGTACGAGCTCCTGAGCTACCTGGCCGATCACCCTGGGCGACACGTGCCGGCCAGCCTTCTCGTCGGCAGGGCCTGGCCCGACTCCGACCTCTGCGAGGAGCAGCTGCGGACCTACGTGGCGCGGCTCCGCCGGAAGATGGCGGAGGCGGGGACGCCCTGCCGGCTGGCCGCCGACCGGCCCCGGGGTTACGTCCTACTTTTCGACGAGGACGTGTCCGCGGAGACCGGCGCGAGCATCGCTTCGTAGTCACTTCGACTCAGTCCGGCCCTCGCCGAATTCGCGGCCGGCTGCTTTTGCTGACGCTGTTGCCAAGTCCTATGTAGCGTCGACCCAAGCTCTTTTCGCCCAGTAACGTTGTCCGATTTTCGTATCTGGAAGCTACATGAAAGTACTTGGGATCAACGGCGTCTTCCACGATTCGGCGGCAGCGCTGGCCGTCGACGGCCGGATCGTCGCGGCAGCTGAGGAGGAGCGCTTCAGCCGGCGCAAGCACGGCAAGCGTCCGCTGCCGTTCTCGGCCTGGGAGCTGCCCGAGATGGCGGCCGCTTGGTGTCTCGAGGCAGCCGGGATCGGGGCTGCCGACCTGGACGCGGTGGCCTACTCCTACGACCCCTCCCTGGCGCCGCCGCCGGACGGCGACATCACGGCTGACGGCTGGGAAGGGCTGCGGACGCTTTACGCGCGCCGAGCGCCGCTCTTCTTGAAGTCCGCGCTGCCCGGCCTCGATCCGAGCCGGGTGGTCTACGTCCAGCACCACGTCGCCCACGCGGCGTCGGCCTGCCTGGCCGCACCCAGCCGGTCGTCGGCCGTGATGGTGCTCGACGGCCGCGGCGAGCGCGCCTCCTATCTGGCCGGCCACTGCCTGAACGGCCAGCTGAGCACTCTGGCCGTTCAGGAACTGCCCCACTCGCTCGGCCTCCTCTACGAAGAGGCGACCGAGCACCTCGGCTTCCT
>CAZHAC010000093.1:0-9157 GCA_964529765.1 uncultured Actinomycetes bacterium | reverse complement strand
CCGGCGCGGCCGCTGGGATCGTAGCCGTAGAGCGCGATACCCACCCGGACCGCGTCAAGGGCGAGATCCGGGTAGCGGAGGACTCCGCCGGAATTGCTGATGTGCCGCAGGCCTGGGTCGATGCCCGCCTGTCGCAGTGCGACCAGCACCGACTCGAAGAGCTCTGCCTGCTGGCGCGTCGCCGGCTCGTCACTCTCGGAGGCGGCGAAGTGCGTGAAGGTTCCGGCCAGGCGAAGGCCCTCAGCCTCGGCGATGACACGCGCGAGTTCAACCACCTCAGCCGGCGAACAACCAAGCCGGCTCATTCCCGTGTCGACTTTTAGGTGCACCGGCAGCACGCGCCCGCGGGCCCGGGCGGCCGCATCCAGGGCCCTGGCCAGCTCATGGCTGTGGCACATCACCGCACATCCCACCTCGGCCGCGTCGCCGGCCTCCGCCGGAACCAGGCCGCCGAGAGCGAGGACGCGATCATGCTCGGTGTTCAATGCCCGCGGCAGCTGATCCGCCTCCAGCAGCCGCCTGGCCTCGGCCAGTGTCGAGACGGCCAGGCCCCAAGCCCCGGAGGCCAGCGCGGCGTGGGCGACGTGGACGGCTCCATGACCGTAGGCGTTTGCCTTGACCACCGCGATCACCCGGGTTCCGGGCGCCAGCAGCCCCACGTGGCGGAGGTTGTGGCCGATGGCGCCGAGATCGACCTCGGCCCAGCGGTCGGTCAAGCGCTCGAACTCACAGGCCGCCCTTCCGAAGCTCGTTCATGACACGCGGGATCTCCAGAAACAGGTCTGACGCGAGCAGCCCGGATTCACCGATCTGGGCCTGCACGGCGGCGCCGGCTTCCGCGTGCACGTAGACACCGGTCACAGCGGCCGAGAAGGGCTCGAGCCGCTGGGCGAGCAGGCCTCCGATGATGCCGCTGAGGACGTCGCCCGTGCCGCCCGTGGCAAGGGCCGGCACCTCGTGCGGATCAACCGACACCCGGCCGCCGGGGGCGGCGACGACGGTATGGGCGCCCTTGAGGACCACGACCGCCTGCCACTCCTCGGCGAAGCGCGCGGCGACCTCTTCCCGCGCGACGTTGATCTCGGCAGCCGGCATCTTGGTCAGTCTGGACATCTCGCCAGGATGCGGCGTCAGCACCCGGTTCTCGCCCAGCCGCTTGAGCTGCCGCTGGTTGTCCGCAAGCGCGTTGAGCGCGTCGGCGTCGAGCACCATCGGCGACTGGATGCGCGCGACCAGCTCGTAGACCATGCGCCAGGTCGAGCTGTCGCGACCGAGGCCGGGGCCGATGACCGCCGCAGCCGTGCCCTGGAGGTGCCGGAGGACGGCCTCGACGCCACTGTGACCGATCGCGCCCGGCGCCACCTCGGGCACGGGCGTCGCCATGACCTCGCTGCACTTCATAGCCAGAACCGGATAGATGCCTTCGGCCACGAGCAGCCGGACCAGGCCGGCGCCAGCGCGGGCAGCGGCGGTGGCGGACAGATAGGCGGCTCCGGTGAGGCCCAGGCTGCCGGCGACGACACCCACCGTCCCAAAGGTGCCCTTATGGGCGTCGGGCGGCCGCCTGGGGAGAGTGACCGCATCCGGTGGTCTCGCCTCCACCCCGCCGCCAGCCATGTTGAGGAAGGCGCTGGCGATCGCGACGCCGGCCTGGTGGGTGATGCTGACCCCAACGGTGGCTCCACGAGCGTCACCGATCAGGCGGACCTGGGGAGCGCCCGAGGCGGCGGGCAGGACCTCGATGCGGCGGCGAGGGAAGCAGATGCCGGTCCCGTCGAAGCACTTGATCACCGCTTCCTTGGCGGCCCAACGCCCGGCCAACCGCTCTGGCGAGCCGGCACAGTAGGCGATCTCGGCCGGGGTGAAGGATTTGCTCAGGAAGCCTTCGCCCGAACGGCGCACAGCCAAAGCCATGCGCTCGATCGCGAGCACGTCGACTCCGATCCGGTGCATGGTTGAAGGTTAGACGCAGCGGTCAGCCTTCCATTCCGCTGAATCTATTGCGAAGATGCCGGCGTGATACCGCCGCGCGTGATCCTCGCCTTGTTCTTGGTCATCGTTGTGTTTGGCGCCGTCTTCTACTTCACGTGGCAGTCGATCGAGCAGGGTCGGCGCGCGGGCACCTGGAGCTACTCGCAGCTGTTCCGGGAGGCAGACGCGGGTCGTGTCGCGAAGGTCGAGATCAACGGCTCCAGCGCTGTGGCGACCGGCAGGAACGGCCAGCAGTACGACGTGACGCTGTCCAGCGACACCGCAGGGGATGCCCGGAAGCTTGTCGCCGACGGGGCGGATGTGAACTTCCACCAGACAGGAGGAGCGTACTGGCTGCAGGTCCTCATCCCCAACCTGCTCCTGCTGGTGCTGATCGGCGGATTCGTCTGGTTCGTGCTGCGGGCGCGGCGGTAACGCCCTCCTGGTTGGGCGCTATTCGACCGTTACCGATTTGGCGAGGTTGCGGGGCTGGTCGACTTCGCAGCCGAGCTCGGCCGCCACGTGGTAGGCGAAGAGCTGGAGCGCAACCGTGTTCAGCACGGCCGTCGTGGCCTCGTCCGCGGCCGGGATCTCGAGCACGTCCGTCGCGATCTTGTCCAGGCTGCGATCGCCTTCACTGACGAGCGCCAGCACCGGAGCGTCGCGCGCCACCATCTCGTGGACGTTGCTGATCATCTTGTCCTTGGTCGGACTCTCGGTGCAGATCGCAACCACCGGGAAATCGGGGGCGAGCAGCGCGATCGGTCCGTGCTTGAGCTCCCCGCCTGACGTGCCCTCGGCGTGGAGGTAGCTGATCTCCTTCAGCTTGAGCGCGCCCTCGCGCGCGACGGCGACATTCAGACCGCGACCCACATACATGAAGTTTCGGAAGCCGCTGTAGTAGTGGGCCAGGCGGGCGATGTCGTTCTCACGGCCGAGCAGGCCGCGGATCGCGTCCGGTAGGCCCCGCAGCGTCCGCGCCATCTCCTGGCGCCGCTCGAGCGGCAGCCGGCCGTGGGCGTTTGCAAGCTTGAGGGCGAGCAGGTACTGGCTGACCACGTGGGCCACGAAGGTCTTGGTCGAGGCGACGGAGATCTCGGGGCCGGAATGCAGGTAGATGCTGCCCGCGGCGTCGCGGGTCGCAGTGCTGCCAACCACGTTCGTGACCGCCAGGGTGAGCGAGCCGCGCTCCTTGGCCTGGCGCAGGCCGACGAGCGTGTCGGCGGTCTCGCCCGACTGCGTGAGGACGACGGTCAGGGTGTCCGGCCCGATCGTCGGCCGCCGGTAGCGGAACTCGGAAGCGTCCTGCGCCCGTGCCGGTATGCCCGCCCAGTCCTCGATCACGAACTCGCCGACCAGCGCCGCGTGGAGGCTGGTGCCCATACCGAGGAGGCGGACCTCGCGGAAACGGCGCAGCTCCTCGTCGGCGACGTCGAATTCGATGAACTCGACCTGGCCGTCGTCCGTGATCCGGCCCCGGCAGGCGTTGGCCGCGGCCTCGGGAGTCTCGTTGATCTCCTTGAGCATGAAGTGCGGGAAGCCGCCCTTCTCGGCCTGGGCCACGTCCCAGTCGACGTGCACGATCTTGGTCTCCACCGGCTGCCCGTCCAGGCTCGAGACCTCGGCTCCCAGGGGCGTCACCGCCGCCATCTCGCCCTCACCGAGGATCAGGACCTTCTTGGTGTAGGGGATGATGGCGGTGATGTCGGAGGCGATGAAGTACTCGCCCTCGCCGATGCCGACGACCAGGGGCGCGTTGAGGCGTGCGCCGACCAGCAGCTCCGGGTCATCGAGGCTGAACATCGCCAGTGCGTAGGCGCCGTTGATCCTGCTCAGCGCCTGGCGGACCGCGGAGAGGAAGTCGCCCCGGTAGTACTTCTCGATCAGGTGCGGGACGACCTCGGTGTCGGTCTCGCTGGCGAACTCGTGGCCTTCCCGCTCGAGCTCGTCCCGGATCTCGGCGAAGTTCTCGATGATGCCGTTGTGAACGACCGAGATGCGGCCGTAGCAGTCGGTGTGCGGGTGGGCGTTGATCACCGTCGGCTTGCCGTGCGTGGCCCAGCGGGTGTGGCCGATGCCGAGGCGCCCCGCCGGCATGTCCTCCTTGAGCTTGGCGATCAGGTCGTCAACCTTGGCCTCGCTCTTGGTCACGCTGCTCCGGGTGGCGCCGGGCTGAACGACGGCGACGCCGGCCGAATCGTACCCGCGGTACTCGAGCCGCTTCAGCCCGTCCATGAGGATGGGTGTCGCCTCACGCTCACCCAGATAGCCGATGATCCCGCACATAAAGCCTCCTAGCCCGGGGGTTTGGGTCTGTCTGTGTTAACGAGGACCCGGCGACAACGTTACGGAGTGCCGGACGGCCGCGGGCTCGGCGAACTCAGAATCGGCGTCGGTGTCGGCGTCGGCGCCGTGCAGTCGAACTGCCGGGAGACCGTGACGGCTACGTGAACGACCTGGGGCTGCACGGAGACGGAGGGATCGGGCACCTGCACCTTCAGATCCCTTGTGATGCTGCTCGTCACACCCGAGACGTCGACACCGTCGGTGCCCACGCTGTTCGGGCTCGTCGTCACGACGTCGGTCGGACCGCTGATCGTAACAACTCCATTCCCCGGCGTGATCGCGAGGGCGGTCACGCTGTAGCCACAGGCGGGCCGGCCTGTGACCGGCACGTTGACGGCAACCATCCGTTGAGCCGAGCTGCTGGAAGCGGTCACCTGTACGGTCACGGTCGCCGGATCCCAACCGATCTGTGGCTGCGTGAACACCTTGGTGAAGTCGATCGGCCGCCCATTGCGCTCGAAGCGCACCGTCTGACTCGGGATCCTGATGCTGTTGTTGTTGATCGCCGTAGGGACGTCGACATACGCCTTGAGACCGTTAAGGATGGACGCCGGGCCTCTGACTGTGACCTGGCAGGGAACGGTGGTATCCGGCTGGCACTGGGCGAAGGTCTTCTTAGGATCGGGGTCCACCTTCCAGCCCGAAACCTGGTTCGGCGTCCGCACCTCGATGGGCAGGTTCACCACCTTCACGGTGTCAGTGACGATGTGGAGAGGGACCGTGCTGGTGGTGGTGCTCACGCCCGGCACCAGCACGGTGACGGGTGCGCTCAAAGTCGTGTCGACGCCGGACCTGAGCTTGCTCACGTCGGCCCGGACCTCGACGTTGTCAGACTTTAGAGAGCTCACCGTGTCCGCCAGTCCGGTGACCTGGACGCTGACGCTGGTGGTCGGCTCCAGGAGGACCAGGTTGTCCGGCAGCCCTACGTAGAGGACCTTGGCGGGCACCGTCTTGAAGGCGACCGGGTTCTCGCTGAAGGCGACCGCGCCCAGCAGTCCGAGCGTGAGCGCCAGGGCCAGCAGCTTGAGCTGCCAGTTGTTGAACAGCCAGGTCACCGGGCGCGCACCTCGTGCAGCCAGCTGAGGAGCGTGAAGCGCCGGCCGTTCGCCTTCAAAGCGGGCGTTCCCCCGGCCAGCCGCCGGCGCAGCGCCTCCGGGTCGAGGTTGCGGGAGATCCGGCCGTTCTCGACCACCGAGATAATGCCCGTCTCCTCGGAGACGACCAGGACGAGTGCGTCGCTGGCCAGGGAGAGGCCGATGGCGGCGCGGTGCCGCGTGCCCAGGCGCTCGCGCACGGTTCCTTCCTCGGGCAGCGGCAGCAGGCAGCCGGCAGCCAGGATCTGGTTGCCCCGGATGATTACCGCCCCGTCATGCAGAGGCGAGTTGGGGAAGAAAATGCTCTGCAGGAACTCACTGGAGACTTCACCGTTGATGCGTACCCCTGTCGCAGCGTAATCCTCCAGCCCGACCTCCCGTTCAAAGGCGATCAGCGCTCCCGTACGCCGCGCTGAGAGCCGCTCGGCGGCCCGTACGACCTCGAGCATCGCGCGGTTGAGCTGCTGCTCGCTGAACGCAGCCAGCGGGCGGCCGATATGACCGATGCGGCCGACCTGGTCGAGCATCCGGCGCAGCTCGGGCTGGAAGAGGACCACGATCGCGATCACGATGAAGGGCGCCGCGTTCTGGAAGAGCCAGCTGAGGAGAACCAGCTTGAGGGCCGTGGCGACCACGCCAACGATGACGAGGACGACCAGGCCGACGATCAGCTGGATGGCCTGTGTGCCCCGGAACAGGCGCAGGAACTGATAGAAGATGAACGCCACCAGGAGCACGTCGATGATCTCGACGAAGCCGACGCGGACCAGGATGTGGGCCAGCTGGATGAACAGCTGATTGACTATCTGCTCCACGGTCAGGTCTCCTCGCCCTGAGCGAAGAGGGCGGCCAGCAGTGCCATCTGGGCCCACATGCGGTTCTCCGCCTGCTGGAAGACGACCGAGCGCTCGGAGTCGATCACCCCGGCCGTGACCTCCTCACCCCGGTGGGCGGGCAGGCAGTGCATGAAGATCGCGCTCGGAGCCAGCGAGACCAGGTCCTCATTGACCTGGTACTCGGCGAACTCGCGCCGGCGCACCTCGCTCTCGGCTTCCTGGCCCATCGAAGTCCAGACGTCGGTATAGATGGCGTCGGCGTCAGAGACCGCCGAGAGGTCACTCGTAACCCGCACCGCCGAGCGGCCCCCGGCAAGATGCCGCGCGCGTTCGAGCACACCGTCGGGCGGATAGTAGCGGGGTGGGGTGACCACGACCAGGGGGAATCCGAGAAGCGCCGACGCCTCGATCAGGGAACTGGCCACGTTGTTGCCGTCCCCCACGAAGGCGAGCCGGCGACCGGCCAGGCCACCCAGCACCTCCTCCATGGTCATCAGGTCGGCGAGGACCTGGCATGGGTGAGAGCGGTCCGTGAGCGCGTTGACGACCGGCTTGTCCGAGGCCTCGGCCAGCTCGACCAGGTCGTCATGGCTGAAGAGACGGGCCACGATGGCGTCCGTGTAGCGGGCGAGGACATGACCCACGTCGGAGACGGACTCCCGCTTGCCGAGGCCGATCTCGACGTCAGAGAGCGTGACCGGTCGCCCGCCCAAGCGTGAGATCGCGACCTCAAAGGAGACACGCGTCCGCATCGAAGGCTTCTGGAAGATGAGGGCGACGTGGCGCCGGGTGAGAGGCTGCTCGTTGTAGTCGCCGGCCTTCATGCGGCGCGCAAGCGCGAGTAGCCCGTGGATCTCCTCCGGGCTCAGGTCCGAGAGGTCGAGAAAGTCTCTTCCCGCCAGCGCGGGAGCCGCCTGGGTGGCCAAGGTGGTCACATTAACTTCCAACTGGCGCACGGGGACCCAAGGTTACAAGCGTGGCTTCATCAGCTCCCCCACCTCCCGGCGAGACATGAGGTCGAGCATCGAATCGAACTCCGGCAGGCCGGCGCGTGCAGCCGGCTCGTCGCGCAAGCGCAGGACGAGGTCGCGACAGGCGATCGGATCGAGACCGAAGCTTCGCGGGTGCAGCCGGAAGCTGCGACCGCCCCGCATGCGCACCGTCAGCCGGTCGGTCAGCCGCACTTCCGGCCAGCGCATCGCCGTCCACTCGTTGGGCTCCGCGAGCGTCACCAAATCCACCCGCTCCCAGGGCGCCCGCACCTCGGCCTTCCCAGTGCGAACAACCAGTGCGTCACGGAAGAAGGCGATCGTCGCCAGCGGCCAGCGCCACAGCCGGAATGCCGAGCGCAAGACGAAGACGACCGCGAAAATGGCGGCCAGGCTGAGCAGGCTGGCCGGTTCCAAGCTGCCGTGGACGATCAGCCAGGCGGTGACGGCCAGAAGAGTCGCCGCCACGGCCGCGGTTGCGGATGCCAGCAGGATGATCGGGCGCCGTGTACGGACGAAGACCAAGGGAAACCAGCTTCAAGTGTAGAAGGCCCGGGGACATCCCAACGGTCCGGTCGACTATCGGCAGCGGCGCGGCCGCAACCGGCGCTTTTACCGCTTGGTGTATTGGGGTGCTTTACGGGCGCGCTTCAGGCCGTACTTCTTGCGCTCCTTCATCCGCGCGTCGCGCGTGAGCAGGCCGGCCTTCTTGAGGGCGCCGCGAAGCTCCTCGTCATACTCGATGAGCGCGCGAGCGATCCCGTGCGCGATGGCGCCCGCTTGACCAGAAACGCCACCGCCCTCGACCTTGGCGCTGACATCGAAGCGACGCAGCGTGTCGGTCAGCTTGAGCGGCTGCAGGACCTGCATCTCGAGGATCCGGCGACCGAGGTACTGGATGGGTGTCTTCTCGTTGATCATCACCCGGCCCTCGCCCGGCGTCAGCCGGATGCGGGCGATGGCGGTCTTCCGGCGACCCGTGCCTCGGGCCATGTTGTCAGCCAAGTTGAATGTCCCCCTTCTCATTGAAGGTGATGGCCTTGGGGGCCTGCGCCTGGTGCTCGTGCTCCGGACCCGCGTAGACCCGGAGGCGCTTGAGCATGTCGGCTCCGAGAGTGTTGTTCTGGAGCATCCCGCGGACGGCGTTGACGATCGGGAACGCAGGGTCGCGCTCCATCTGCTCGCGCAGAGAGCGCGTGCGCAGACCGCCGGGGTAGCCGGAATAGCGGGTGTAGACCTTGTCGTCCAGCTTGGCTCCGCTCACGACGACACGCGCCGCGTTGACGACGATCACGTGATCGCCGGTGTTCAGGTGCGGCGTGTAGGTGGGCTTGTGCTTGCCCTTGAGTATCTTCGCGACGTTGCTCGCCAGGCGACCCAGCGTCTGGCCCGTGGCATCGACCACGAACCAATCGCCGTGCAGGTCCTCTTTTCTGGCTGTCCAGGTTTTCTGCTTCACGTTCCTCTTTCTACTGGTAAATGACTTCCATCAGCGTCAGCCCCTGCGCAGGAGCCGTTTTCACCTTGTCTCTTGCCGCCGCCGCGCGGTCGCGCGCTCGCAGCAGCTCGCCCATCCATTCGGGCGGCCGGCGTCCGGTCCCCACCTCGGCCAGCGCGCCGGCAATGCCGCGCGCGAGCCCTCGCAGAAAACCTTCCGCCACCAGCTCCAGCTCGACGAAGCGGTCGCGCCGCTCGACAGTGGCCGAGCGCAGCTCGCGAGTCCGCTGCCCCTCGGGCTCCGAGGCCGAGCAGAAGCTGGTCCAGTCGTGCCCGCCGACGAGCGAGGCGGCCGCCTCGTTCATCGCTTCTACGTCGAGGCCTTCCACGATCCACCAGCAGTGCCGGCGGTCGAGGGCAGGCCGCGCCCGGCGGTCGAAGTAGCGGTAGCGGTAGCGGCGCCAGCGGGCCGAGTAGCGGGCGT
>CAZHAC010000092.1:0-9191 GCA_964529765.1 uncultured Actinomycetes bacterium | reverse complement strand
GGCCTGCTGTGTGTGCGCCTGCGGTCGAGTGCTCTGAGCCTGAGCACGAGCTCTTGCAGTTCGAACGGCTTGGTGAGGTAGTCGTCGGCTCCGAGCCCGAACCCGGAGGCCTTGTCGTCGAGCCGGTCGGCAGCGGTGAGCATCAGGATCGGCGTGCCGCTGCCGGAGGCGACGATGCTTTCGGCGATCTCGTCACCGGAGGGCCCGGGAATGTCGCGGTCGAGGACGGCGATGTCGTAGGCGTTGATGCTCAGCAGCTCCAGAGCGGTGTCGCCGTCGCCGGCGATGTCGGCCGCGATCGCTTCCAGGCGCAGCCCATCGCGGATGGCTTCTGCCATGTAGGGCTCGTCCTCGACGACCAACACGCGCATGCCCCCGATGCTAGGGGCCGGCGTATATCGTCGGCGTATCCTGACAGCGCGTCGAGTACGGCGCACGCTTCCGGCGGATTGGTCGGGGACTGGCTCTACGCCGACGCGCTGCGCCGCCAGCCGAGGGGCGGACCGAGTCGTTCTCGTACGCTGTTACCTGCCTCCCCGGCCTGTGGCAAGCGTCCAGTCACCCCTTTGTCAGAATAGCGGGAGGTCAGCGGCAAAACCGCTAGCAACCCCTAAGCGGGCACCTGTTGATCCGGGTCAGCTGCCGACGGCAGCCTCGAGGCCTTCGTTCATGATGTCCTCCGGCACTGCGTCCGGGCGCGACCAGTCGGCGGCGGCGAAGTAGGCCGCCATTGGCGCCGTCGCGGGATTCAGCGCTGTCAGCGACTGCTGGGGCACGATCGCGCTATAGGTCGCCAGGTTGGGGGCCGACTTGAAGCTTGCGTACATCGGCGTGGCTGCGGCGTCGAACTGCGTCATCGGCTGAATGCCGAGGATCAGTTCCATAGACCGCAGCATCGACACCGTCGAATATTGAGTCGAGTCGATCGCGCCGGTTTGTGTGTACGGGCTGATGACCTGAGCGATCGTACGGTGCCCGTTCACGTGGTCAGGTCCGTCCTGGGCGTCGTCCTCGACCACGAATATCGCGGTGCTTGACCAGAACTGCGAGTGTGATACCGCATCGACCAGACGGCCCAGTGCCAGGTCGTTGTCGGCGACCATCGATGTGGGCTGCGGCTGATCGGTGGCAGTGACCATCGTGTGATCCTGCGGCAGGTAGACGAATTCCATGGTCGGCAGCCAACCGGAGGCCTTGTATGCGGTGAACTCCTGCATCCACTCGTCCATGCGCAGCTGGTCGTCGTACTTCAGGTTCCATCCGGTGTAGTTGATGTCGGTGTGACCGGCCAGGTTCGGCATCGAGGTTGGTATTTGCACCGGCGCCGAGTCCATGAAGAAGCCGTAATTGCGGTAGGAGATGCCGGCCTGCGCCAGGCGGTCCCACAGGAAGGAAGATGTTGGCGTCGCAACCAACCCAGCCGTCTCGTTGTTGTTAAACCCACCAAAGTCGTAAGGGCGTCCATACACGCCATAGTCGGGCGGCCAGTTCTTGTCGGTGTAGGTGTTGGCGGCGGCTTCCGTCGACCAACTCCAACCATCCGCCGACACAGCGCCATCGGTGTAGAAGTTGTCGAGGGTCACGAAGCGGCTGGCCAGCGCATGCTGGTTGGGCGTTACGGAGTACGGGAACATCTCGAGCGAGGGATCGCCGTTGCCTTTACCCAGGTCGCCGAGGACCTGGTCGAACGTTCGGTTCTCCTTCATCACATAGATGACGTGCGTGATCGGCGACGGCGAGCCGACGCTGGCCGGTATTGGGTTGCCGTTAACCCCGGCGCCGCCGCTCGCAATCTTGTCGTTGGCCGTGACCTGCCTCGTATAGGCGGCCAGCTGGGTCGAGGACGGCACCGGAATCCGAGAGAGCGTGCCCTGCATGCTGGCGCCGATGTACTGGCCGGGCGCCATCGCCCCGACCCCGAGGCCGTACATGTTCACCACCAACAGTTGGTTCGACCGCAGCGCCACCGCCGCCGGCGACCAGCCGGTCGGAATGAGTCCCCTTACCCGATCCAGGCCTGAGGTAGAGCCGGCTGCGGCAAGTGAAACGACGGCAATGTCGTTGTCGCCAGCGTTCGCGACATAAAGGGTTGAGCCGTCGGCACTGACCGTAAGCGCATCTGGACTCGCGCCCACTGGAGCGCTGGCGTACGGCCGGAGGTCGACGGTTCGGAGCAGAACGTTGTTCACGGTGTCGATCACTGAAACGGTGTCTGAGTCGGTGTTGGCCACGTACAGCTCATCGCGCATTGGATTGAGCGCGAGCGCACTCGGGTGCAGGCCGGTCGCCAAGCTCACCTCGGCGGTGCCGGTTGCCGCGTTGAGAACCGTGACCGAGTTCCCGCCCCAGTTGGAGACGTAGACGTACCTCGCCGCGTGGTCGAGTGCCGTTGCGTAAGGCAGATGTCCGACTGAAGAGGTGTTGATGACTTTCCGAGTAGAGGTGTCGATGACGAGCAGGTTGTCTGTCAGGTTGCCTGCCACGTAGAGCCGGCTGCCATCCGGCGAAATCGTCATTCCCGCCGGCCAGGTGCCGCTGGCGACACCGATCTCCGGTCCTTCTTGAAGGACGGAACCCGCGACCGAGAACGCGTGAATGCCGTCGCCGGGGCCATCCGACGCATATGCGGCCTTGCCGTCGGGCGAGAAGGTCACACCTACGTAGTACCCATGCGCTCCGCCCGCGAAGTAAAAGTGCGTCGGGCCGCCGGGCGCCGTGTCTGTAGACGTCGGGCCCGCTCGCACGGAGTTGTTGAGCGCGGCTATAGTCTGCTGGACCACCCCGGTTGCGGGGTTCACAACCATCAGCGAATGGTTCTGGTAGCCGGCGTTGATGACGAGTGCGAGCGTGCCATCGGGGCTTACGGCAAGGTCTAGCGGGTCGTTGCCCAGGTTTGTCTGCGAACCTGCCGGCGTTATTCGCCAGCCTTCGGGCGTAACCGCCGTGCCATCGGGTTGTGGACCCACAAGGATTGGCAGCGCGGCCGCGGCGGTGACCTGCAGCGCCAACACCGCTAAGGCAAACAGCCCCAGCCGCGCGACACGAGTGGATCTTCGCATCGACTAACCCTCCCATCAGCCCGCGCGGTCTCGCGGTCTCCGAGCCGTCGCGCCAAACAGCGCGCGGCTCACTCTAGAGGGAGCGGGTTATCCGCACGGAACGCGGATGAGATGGCGCGGTTAAGAGTCGGGACGTAGGCGGATGTCGCGCAAGTCGCGCCTCTCGCCGCCGTTAGACCGTTGTTGGCCGGCGGCTAATCGGCTGGAGAGATTGACATGGCGGCGGATGTCAGAGCGATCGAGACGGATCTTGTAACCCGTGGGCGAGCGGTGCCGCGCCCCGGTGGTCAGGCTGCCCGCTGGCAGGGTCCGACCCAGCACGAGGTCGCCATCGCTGCTCACGCGCGGTGGTCGCTCGCCCGCCGCATGAGCCTGATGCTGGCGGCCCTGGTGCTGGTCGTCCTCGGCGACGTGGCGATCGTGAGCGTCGTCGAGGCATCGGCCAACGTTGCCCATGCGACCGCGCTGGCTGCCAAGCAGACGAGCTCTGATGTCGCCGTGCTCCAACTGGACATGCAGCGCCAGCAGTCCGCGCTTCTCAGCTACGAGACCACCCGCGACCAGATCTACCTGAACGACTTGTCCAGCGCACGTGCTGACGCCACCAAAAGCCTTGGCCGCCTCAAGAAGGACAGCCTGGACAGCACCGAGGAGACCTACGTGAGCCAGCTCGAAGGTGGCTCCGCCAGCTGGCAGGCGTGGGCTGACAAGCGCCGCCAGGTCATCGCCACAACCAAGCCGGGCGTGGCCGTGGACACGGTTGACGCCGAGACGGGCGCGCTGCTCATGGAGTCGTTCAACCGCAGCGCGTTCGTCTTTCAGAACTACAGTGATGCCCGAGCCGCCAGTGCGACCATCCTGGCCACCGAGCGATCGGCTCTGATCGGCCGGGTGACGCTGATCGCCGGCGGGCTGAGTCTCCTCATCATCGCCCTGCTGGCGGTCGCGTTCTTCCGCCAGACTCTCCGGCCCGTGCGGCATCTCGTCCGCTCCGCGGTCGACCTCGCCAACGGTCACGTCGCCAGCGTGCCCTGGACAGCACGCCGCGACGAGGTGGGTCAGCTGGCCAAGGCGCTCGCCGCCTGGAGCCGCGCCTCCGCCGAGCGAATGGCGCTCGCGCGGACGATGTCGGAGACCAGCGCGACCGCCGACGTCAACCAGCTGCTTGCGATGGCGACTGAACGACTGCAGGAGGAGCTGGCCGCCGCCCAGGTAGTAGCCGTCCTCGGTCTCGGCTCTCAGTGGCGCGTCGTTGCGGCCTCGCCAAGGCCTTACTGCTCGAGCACGCTGATCGCGAAATCTCCCGAGGCGGACGCGTTGCGAGCCGGCCGGATGCTGTCTGGCGACGTGCGGACGTTGGAGTGCGATCCCGAGCTCCGGGCGTGGGTGCATGGCAGCGATCTCGGCCCTGTGCTCTCGATGCCGCTCGTGAGCGGCGGCCAGCTGCTCGGTGTGATCTCGGCCATCCGCCGGATCAACCAGCCTCAGTTCGGCGCGCTCGATGACCAGCTGGCCGACATCATCGTGCCGCCGCTATCAGCGGCGATTCACGTGGCGCTCCTGCGCGCCGAGCTCGACGGCGTAGCGGCGCGCCACCGGCAGCACATCTCCGAGGCGAACGGCCAGCTCGTGTAACGGCTGCCGGCCTTCCCCTTTAGGGCTGCTAGGGGCGGCCGATCAGTGCCGAGAAGTCGCTTTGGTCCTGGCTTCGGACGGCGAAGACGCAGTCGCCGGTCCCCGTCGTCGCTCCGCACTCGAGCTCGGACACCCGCCAGCTGTTGAGCAGACCGTGCCGTCGCAGCAGGGCCTCATAGGCGCCGAGCAGGAAGGAGCACGAGGCGGCGGACCCATGGCTCCGCGGCGCGAAGAGGTTCGAATAGTGGACCACCCAAACCTGCCCGGCGTCCAGCGGCCGCACGAGGTGCAGCCGCTCCCCGCGCACCTCGTCAAGCGCCTCCGCGAAGCCGGTCAGCAGCTGGGCAACCGTTGTCCGGCGCCCCGGAAGCCGCCGGCGGACCGGAACTGGCTGCCAGGCGTCTTCGACGGCGGACGCCAGTTCGAGCATCGCGTGTGGACCGGTGAAGAGGCCCGCGATCGCCTCGATGAGTGAGTTGACCTGGGCGACCGGCGTGCCATGGTCACTGTTCGTAGCCGGGTCGCGGTTCAGGTACTCCGGCATCCCGGCCGCGCGCACGACCTCCGGCCAGCGAGGGCCCGAAAGGGTACGAGCGCTGTTCACCAGGATGCTGAAGAAGGAGTTTTGGACGTAACCGCGGCGGCCGACCAGGCGCGGGAGCCCCAGGTGTGGAAGCAGCGAGCTCACCGAACCCGAGGTGTCCGCCGTCGTTGGGGCCACCGGGGTTCGAAGTGAAAAGGCGGGGGTCACCGGCGTCTGCGGAGTCGGGATGGGCGGCACCGGGGGCGTGACCAGGGTCGACGCCGGCGGGGCGATGGTCGCGCGCCAGGCATCCACCGGTGGTGTGGCAAAGGGCGCGCTGGAGCTTCGGAAAGGTACTCGTGCGAGCAGGTCGACGGCCTCGCGGATCGATCGCGGCCGATCGTCCGGGCGCTTTGCCAGCATCATCTCGAGCACGTCGTCGAGCTCGTGCGGGAGGGCCGGGTTTACGCGCGACGGCGGGAGGTGAGGCTCGGTGACAGTGGCCATCACGACCTGGAGCGACGTCGCCCCGGTAAAGGGCCGGCGGCCGGTGAGCATCTCGTAGATGACGACGCCGAACGCAAAGATGTCGGCCCGGTGGTCGACCCGCGCGCCGTTCGCCTGTTCGGGAGCCATGTATCCCGGGGTGCCGAGCGCCAGCCCGTAGAGAGTCTGCGGCGAGCTTGGCGCACTATCGCGGGCGAGACCGAAGTCGGCCAGCAGATGGCGCCCGTCGCGGTGGACCAGGATGTTGTTCGGCTTGACGTCGCGGTGAACGACGCCGGCCCGGTTGGCGTGCTCGAGAGCGCTCCCGACGTCGCTGATCACCGCCCAAGCGGCGTCTGCCGCCATCGGTCCCTGGGCGAGCCGCTCGCGCATCGTCCCACCCGTTACCAGCGGCATGGTCAGGAAGGTCAGGCCGTCTTCAGTGCCGAAGTCGTAGAGCGGCAGGATGTTCGGATGATCGAGCTGGGCGACTGTCTGCGCCTCGTGCAGGAAGCGCTGCTGGTAGTCGGGCAGGTGGTTTTGCGGCTCGAGCACCTTGAGGGCGACATCCCGCCCAAGCGGCTGCTGGATGGCCCGGAAGACAGTCGACATCCCGCCCTCGCCCAGCTTCTCGAGAACGTCGTAGGCGCCGATGCGCCTCCCGCTGATAGCCCTCATTCCCTCGCCCCGTATAAGTGCGACGCCGATTGCGTCTGGTTCTTGCGCAAAGGCTGAGGCGATTTCATGTCTTGCCTCCCAGCCGCTCGGCATCATTCGGAGCTAGCATCCGCCCTGATGTCCGCTGGTCCGGTTGTCATCATCGGCGCCGGGCAAGCCGGTCTGGCGCTCAGTCACGAGCTCACCGATGCCGGTGTGGAGCACGTGGTGCTCGAGCGCCGGCGGGTCGGCGAGACCTGGCGCGGCCGCTGGGACAGCTTCTGCCTGGTCACGCCGAACTGGACGATGGACCTGCCGGGTTTCCCGTACGACGGTGACGACCCGCAGGGATTCGTCCCTCGCGACGAGATCGTCGCCTACCTGGAACGCTACGCGGCCTCTTTCAAGGCGCCGGTTCAAACCGGCGTCGAGGTTCACGGTGTGGACGCGGCACCGGGCGGCGGGTTTCGGCTCCAGGCTTCGTCGGGCGAGCTGCTCGCGAGCCAGGTGGTGCTGGCGACGGGCGCCTACCAGAAGCCCCACCGTCCGCCGGTCGCCATGTCGTTCCCCACGCGGATGCTCGTCATCGACGCCGAGGACTACACAAATCCCGCAGCCTTGCCGCCCGGCCGCGTGCTCGTGGTTGGCAGCGGCCAGACGGGCTGCCAGCTCTCCGAAGACCTGCACCTGGCCGGCCGCGAGGTGTTTCTGGCTTGCGGCCGGGCCCCCTGGGGACCGCGTCGCCTGGCCGGGCTCGACATAGTCGACTGGCTGAAGCGCACGACCTGGTTCGAAACCCCGCTCAGCGCTCTGCCCAGCCCGCAGGCGCGGCTGGTCGGGAACATCCAGCTCACCGGCCGTGACGGCGGCCGCGACCTCAACTACCGAGTGCTGCAGGCGATGGGTGTCCGGCTCGTTGGACACCTCGAGGGGGTGGAGGGCGGTAAAGCTCGCTTCGCAGCCGACCTGCCCGATTCGGTGAGCTTCGGCGATCAGCGCTGGGCCGACGTGTGCAAGGCCTTGCGCGAGCAGCTGCCGGCAGCGGGCTACGAGGTTCCCGAGCTTCCGGTGCCGCCCCCCTTCACGGCCGACCCCCTGCTCGAGATCGATCTCGACGGCTTCGGGGCGGTGATCTTCACGACTGGCTTTCGGCCCGATTACGCGCGGTGGGTCAACCTCCCAGCCTTCGACGAGTGGGGGTTTCCGATCGCGGTGGACGGCGCCAGCACGGTTGTACCGGGCCTCCATTTCGTCGGCGTGCACTTCCTGCGCACCCGGAAGTCGTCGCTGATGTTTGGCGTCGGCGAGGACGCGGCGCTGGTGGCGCGCAGCCTGGCTGCGGCACCGCTAACCCCCGCTTGAACGGCTAGAGGCCATGTAACAGGTCTCCGCCGGCTCTGTCCTTGATGAGAGGAGGAAGATTGAGCAGGTTGGCACGGAGGGTCGCCTGGTTGTTGATGACCGCGGTGCTCTTAGTTCCGGTGCCGGCTCAGGCGGCCAACCAGGCGCCGGCGCATTGGACGCGAGCAGCTTCGATTCCAGGCGTGCTCGATGCCGCCGGGCCGCGGGCCGACGGGCGAACGGTGATTGTCGCAGCCGGCAAGCTATATCTACTGAGTGCTGGAGGGGGAGCCCTGGAGAGCTTCGCCGGCGGCCCTGGCGGCTACCCCGGGCCGGGCGGTGAGGAACCGTACATCGCGCTCTCGCCCGGCTTCACCGGCCCCGGCTGCACTTTCGCGCGCGACGACCTCTTCATCCTCCAGCTGAAACCGGCAGGCGGCGTCCTCCGAATCGACCCCCAGGGCATCGCTCATAGCTTCGCCAACGTTGACGGTGTCGACCTGCTGAACGGGATCGCCTTCGACACCACGGGCGCCTTCGGTCACCGGCTTCTCGTCACCGGGCCGCGCGCCAACCAAACCACACTCGCCGCCATCGATTGCAACGGCGCTGTGACCCCGATTACTCGCCAAGCTCCGATCGTCGAGGGCGGGATCGCGGTGGCTCCCGCCAGCTTCGGGGCCTACGCAGGCGACCTGGTGGCGGCCGACGAGCTCTCGGGCAACATTTACGCCTTCGCGCCCACAGGTCAGGTGCGCACGGTGGCGCGGCCCAACCTGGCGGCGGGCGGCGACATCGGTGTCGAGGGCGCGGGCTTCATACCACCGGCCCCGGTTGCGGGACTCACGGCGTACTTTGCCGACCGCGGTACGCCTGGCAACCCTCACCCCGGCACCGATCATCTGCTCGCGCTCACAGGCGACCAGCTTGTGGGTTCAGGAGCTCAACCCGGCGACCTCCTGGTGGCGACCGAGGGAGGTGCCGGCATGGTGGGCGTGCGCTGCTCCGCGTCCTGCACCTGGTACCCGGTCACTTCCGACAACGCGGTCTCTCATGGGGAAGGCCACGTCCTCCTACTTTCGGGCTCGCCAGGATCGCTCTTTACGGCCGCTCCCGCCGTCGTGCAGAACGCTCAGTCATCGTTTCCATTCGTGCTGGCCGGGGCGATCGCCGCCGCTGTGCTTGTCGTCCTCGCCGCGATCGCCGGCGTCGTTGTATGGCGCGTACGCACACATTCGTGAGCAGCCGTCGCCCTGATCGGCGCCGCCGTGCCGGCTAGTCGTCCATGGCGACGGCGACGCCGTTCTTCGCGCACTCTTCCTCGTACATCTGGCGCATGCGCGGATCCTCGTTCTCGAAGTCGATCTGCTCGATTCCGCCTTCCTCTCGCTGCACCGCGGTCGATGCGTGCATGGCGACAAATCGGCAGGGCTCGGTGCCCGTGTTGTAGTGCTGGTGCCAGGTTCCGGCGGGCGGAACGATGATGCTGC
>CAZHAC010000091.1:0-9642 GCA_964529765.1 uncultured Actinomycetes bacterium | reverse complement strand
GGCATCCAGGCGGACCGAAGCCGGGTGACGGCGCGCGGGACGGCGCCCGCATAGGTCACTACCCCAGCATCACACTCCGGCGCCTAGCCTGAAGTCGCGGCGGGCGGGCGCTCCAGCCGGAAGTCGCCCCGCCCTGGAACCCCGATCGCCTCGAACGCCCGATCGATATCCGAGCGTCTGGCGCCGGCCATCAAGAGCAGGATCAGCAGCAGGCGCGCCTTGAGGCCGTCCAGCGCACCGGCGGGAATCAGGCCACGTGCGAGCAGATCCTTCTCCGACCCAGGAAACCCGTAAGTGCTCCGCAAGAGCTCTCCGCTGCCCGTTCGTGAGGCGAGGACGACAGGCATTACCTGGACCAGTCTTTCAAGAGGCGAGACCAGGGAGCTGGGCACGTGGCCGCCACCCATCGCCTCGACGACCAGCCCCGCAAACCCCAGCCGCTCGACCTCCTTTAGCAACCGGCCGTCATCCCCCACGCCGATTGGCAGCAGAGCCACTGAGGTGTCCCGTTGCGATGTGACGAGGTCGACCGGCAGGTGGTGGCGGCCCACCGGCCGCACGTCGATTCGCGGCCGGCCCTCGGCCAGGTATCCGATCGGACCCGCCAGTCGCGAGCGGAACGTGGCCAGGCTCGAGGTGTGCGTCTTTTGCACGAAGCGGGCGGCGTGGATCTCGTCGGTGAACACCACCGTGCAGCCGAGGCCCCGCGCCACTTCGCTGGCGGCAACCTGGACCGCGGCCAGGATGTTGGCCGCTCCGTCGGCGCCGGGCAGGCTCGGATTCCGCATAGCCCCGGTGACCACGACCGGCGCCTCGCCGTCCCAGAGCAGGTCAAGCGCAAAAGCCGTCTCCTCCATCGAGTCGGTTCCCTGGGTGACAACCGCGCCCCGGACGCCCGCGCTGAAAGCCGCGCGGACCTCGCCGGCCAGCTCGATGAGATCGGGAACGGTCAGCTCGGGCGACGGAACCTGGCGAAAGCTGACCGCCCTGATCTCGGCCACGTCCTTCAGCTCAGGAACGGCTGCCACCAGGTCTTCGGCCGTCAGCCGGGGTGCGGCACCCGCGGTCCCCTGCGCGGGCGAGGCGATTGTGCCGCCGGTCGAGAAGACGGCCACGACGGGCAGCTGCGCCATGTCCTGATCTTCTGCTCGACTAGCAGGCCGCCTCCACCTTCGTGCCCATCGGGAACCGGCGCCGGAAGTCGTCCGCGATCTCCTCCATCGTCACCCAGCTGATGCCGTCGTGCCCGTTGATGTAGTCGATCAGGCGCTCCAGCATGAGCAGCACCTGCGGCCGGCCGCTGACGTCCGGATGGATGGTGAAGGGGAACACCCCGTAGTCCAGCTCCCGGTAGACCCAGTCGAACTCGTCTCGCCACATCCCCTCGATGTCGCGGGGACTGACGAAGCCATGGCTGTTGGGCGACTTCTTGATGAACATCATCGGGGGCAGATCGTCGACGTACCAGTTGGCCCCGATCTCGACGAGGTCTATCTCCTGGCCGCGCACGAGCGGCTTCATCCACTCGCCGGCCTCCTTCGAGTAGTCGATCTTCGTCCAGGTATCGCCGACCCGGGCGTAGAAGGGCAGGAAGTCGTGGTAGGCCTGGCTGTGGTCGTAAGTGAAGCCATACTTGAGGAGTAGTTCGGCGGTCACGTTCGACATCTCCCACCAGGGAGCGACGTAGCCGCGAGGCTTTTTGCCGCTGACCTCCTCGATCAGCCCGACGCACTTCTTGAGCACGTCCTCTTCCTGCTTCGGGGTCATCGCGATCGGGTTCTCGTGCGAGTACCCGTGAGCGCCGACCTCGTGTCCGGCGTCGACGATCATCCGGGTCTGTTCGGGAAAGGTCTCGATCGAGTGGCCGGGTATGAACCAGCTGGCTTTGATGCCGTAGCGGTCGAAAAGCTTGAGCAGCCGGGGGGTTCCGACCTCGCCCGCGAACATGCCCCGCTGAATGTCTGACGGCGAGTCCTCGCCACCGTAGGATCCCAGCCAACCGGCCACCGCGTCGATGTCAACTCCAAATGAGCACTTGATGTCCTTGGCCACTTTCAACCCCCTTGATCACAGCCGGTCGGTGACTAAACGGCGATCCCCTCCAGGGTCTGACCAGGCTTGATTCGGCGGGCGCCCAGGAGCGTGAGCCCCGAGAGGATGATCGGTACGGCGCCCCCGAGGAGTGCTGCGATGGAAACGGAGAGGCCGGAGCTCAGCAGAACGGTAAAGATGGACGCGCCCAGGATGGCGCCGATCGGACCCATGGCGTTGATGAAGGCGGCGCCGGTGCCACGCGCCCGGGTGGGATAGGACTCACCCATGTAAGCGAAGAGGGCCGAGTAGGGGCCGATGACGAAGAAGAGCCCGAGCATGTAGGTGATCAGAACAGCGAGGCTGCTGTGGGCGAAGAGCAGCATCGCGCCGAAGCACAGGCCGGACAGAATCCAGCCGCCCAAGATGGTCTCGCGGCGGCCGATCTTGTCGCCCACGTAGCCGTGAACCAGGTAGCCGATGTAGGCGAGAGCGTTGGAGGCGACCAGGAAGAGCAGAGCATTGGTGATCGAGACCTGCTTGCCCTGCGTGAGCACGGTGGTCGCGAGCACGACCAGGACCTCGATCCCGATCCAGTTGAGCAGGAAGGCAAGCGCCAGAAAGACCGTGTGCCGGCGCTCGTCCGAATAGAAGAGCTGGACGTAGCTGAAGTGCCCGGCCTTTTCGGGGTCGACGCCGTGCGCTTCTCCGAAAGTCTTCGCTTCTTGCGCCCGACCCAGCCGAAGCAGCCTGCGCACCTCCTTGACAGCCTCGAACCGCGGCGACTCCGGCAGCCGGGTGGCGAGGATGCCGATGAGGATGATCGGGAAAGTCGCAACCGCGAAAACGCCTCGCCAACCGATCACAGGCAGCAGGAGCGCCGCCACCGCGGACGCGAAGAGCACCCCGATCGGCCAGCCGCCCTGCACGAAGCTGTACAAGAAACCTCGACGCTTGGGGCCGTAGAGCTCCGAGAGATAGGTGGTGTTGACCGCCTGCTCGGAGTAGCCGAACCCCGACAGCGAGCGCACGATGATCAGGTAGAGCGGACTGAAGGTGAGGGCGGCCAGGCCCGAGCTCAACGCGGCGCCGCCCGTGGTTAGCACCAGGGCCGTGCGCCGGCCGAGGTAGTCGGTCATCGGGCCGACCGTCATCGCCACGACGAAGGTGCCAACGGCCACCCAGGTGGCCACGAAAGTGCTGAAGCTGGTCGACCAGCCGAAGTCCCTGGCGATCAGCGGCAGCAGGGTGCCGAAAAGAATGAAGTCATAGACGGAGAGCATCCAGGCCAGGAAGGCGACGATCGATGCGTAAACCACCTGCCGCTGACTGATCGCCGGGATCTGAAGCGGACGTCCTTCGATTGAGACTGCCATGCCCCCACCCCTAAGGGAACCCGCCGAGGGATAAACGACGAACGGGCTCCGGCTGGATGGGTCAACGCTCGGGATGCGTGGGCGCACTAAAGCCGGCCGCAAGCAGCCGGAGCCAGGAAAAGTCAGCGCCTCTACTGACCACCCCCTTTGTGAGCATCAGCATCGCAAAGCGGTGGGCCACGGTCAACCGGCAATGGACCTTTGCTCCTCATGCTCAACCCCATAAAGCTGCTTCCTGCCAACTGCACTAGGTGACAGTAAGAGACTGCCGAGCTACGATCCCGGACGAAGTGTTTAAGTGACGCCGGCACTGGCTGCCGGCGCTCGCGGAGGGTGTGTGATGTTCGGGAAACCGGTTCGGATCGGCGTCTTCGCCGTCCTGTCTACGTTGCTCGCGGCCGCCTGCGCGCCCGGCCAGACAAGCCAGCAACAGGGTGGCGTGGTCCACGTCCTGGGCACCTGGGGCGGCAGCGAGCAGGACTCCTTCATGGCCATGGTGAAGCCGTTCGAGGACCGGACCGGGATCAAGGTCCAGTACGAGGGCACGCGCGACCTCAACGCGGTCCTGACGACCCGCGTCCAGGCCGGCAACCCGCCTGAGCTGGCGGGGCTGCCCGGACCCGGCCAGATGGCCGAGTTCGCCAAGTCCGGGAAGATGATCGCGCTCGACAACATCCTCGACATGAACGCGATGAAGGACCAGTACTCGGCCGACTGGATCAAGCTCGGCCAGGTCGACTCCCAGGGCAACATCGGCTCCGGGAAGACCTACAGCATCTTCATCAAGAGCGCCCTCAAGGGCCTCGTCTTCTACGACCCCAAGGCCCTCCAGGCAAAGGGCTACCAGCCACCCACCACGTGGGATGAGTTGATGTCGCTAACTCAGAAGATGTCCAGCGGCGGCACGACGCCCTGGTGCATCGGGCTCGAGAGTGGGGCCTCCTCGGGCTGGCCCGGCAGCGACTGGGTCAAGGAGATCGTGCTCAGCCAGGCCGGCCCCAGCGTCTACGACCAGTGGTGGCGAGGCAAGCAGAAGTGGAGCTCGCCCGAGATCAAGCAGGCCTGGCAGACCTTCGGCCAGGTCATCGGCCAGAACTCCGCCAACGTGTACGGCGGCAAGCAGTACATGCTCTCGACCAACTTCCAGGACGCCGGCCAGGGGCTCTTCACCAACCCGCCCAAGTGCTACCTGCACAACCAGGGCTCGTTCATGACCGACTTCTTCACCAAGTACCCGGGCAACCCCAAGCCGAACGATGACTTCAAGTTCTTCAGCCTGCCCGACGTCAGCACCAGCAACGCCGGCGCGCACGTGGTGGCCGGCGACCTCTTCGGGATGTTCAAGGACACCGATCCGGCCCGCCAGCTGATCAAGTACCTGGTCACGCCGGAAGCGCAGTCGATCTGGGTCAAGCGGGGCGGCGCCCTCTCCCCCAACAAGAAGGTCAGCCCCTCCGACTATCCCGACGACCTCTCGCGCAGCATCGGCCAGCAGCTGGTCAATACCAAGATCGCTCGCTTCGACGCCGGCGACCTGATGCCCAACGCGATGCAGGCCGACTACTGGAAGGCGGTGCTCGACTACGTCAGCGATCCGTCACAGCTCGACTCGATCCTGGCCAGGCTCGACAAGACGCAGGCCGACGCCTATAGGGCATAAAGGAACGCAGCGGTGGACTTCACAACGCTGCTGACCGTCCAGCTGCCGACCCTGGTCGCGGTCATCGTCGGCGTGCCGGTCGCGCTTGCCATCTACATCGTCGGCCTCGAGTACGGGGTCCGGGCGCTGCCCCCGCCTTGGCAGCCGAATGTTCGGCCCTGGGTCTGGACAGCGCCCGCCCTCGTGTTCATCGGGGTCTTCCTCGTCTACCCCGCAGTCGCCACCGTCTGGCGCAGCCTCTTCAGCCGCTCGGGCGACCTGTTCGTCGGACTCGGCAACTACCAGTCCGTGCTCAGCGACTCGAGCGTGCTCACCGCCATCCGTGACAACGCCTACTGGCTGCTCTTCTACACCGCGATCGCGCTCGTCTTCGGAGTCCTCTTCGCGGTGCTCAGCGACCGCGTCTCCTACGAGAGCCCGGTCAAGTCGCTGATCTTCATGCCGATGGCGATCTCGTTCGTGGCCCTGGCCGTGATCTGGAAGTTCATGTACAGCTACCAGCCGCCCGGCGCACCGCAGACCGGAACCCTGAACGCACTTGTCACCGGGTTCCACGGGCAGCCGATCACCTGGCTCCAGGACCGGCGCGTCAACAACTTCGCGCTCATCGGCGCCGGCGTCTGGGGGATCACCGGGTTCGCGATGGTCATCCTCTCGGCCGCTCTCAAGGGGATCCCGGGCGAGCTGCTGGAGGCGGCGCGGGTCGACGGCGCGGGTGAGCTGATGATCTTCCGCCGTATCCTCCTCCCGCTCCTGATGCCGACCATCACGGTGGTCGGCACGACGCTCGTGATCTTCGCCCTCAAGGCCTTCGACATCGTCTACGTGATGACGAACGGCAACTTCGACACCGACGTGCTGGCCAACCGCATGTACAAGCTGCTCTTCAACTTCAGCAGCCCCGATCGATCAAGCGCGGTGGCGGTCATCCTGCTCCTGGCGGTGATCCCCGTGCTGATCTTCAACCTCCGGCAGTTCCGGAACGTGGAGGCGCGACGGTGACCGTCGCCCGCGGCGAGTACGCGCCGCCGGCCGCCGTCGAGGAGCCGCGGTTCTCGCCGCAGTGGCTGATCGGCCGCCTCTCCGGGCTCGCCCACCACGTCGCCGTGATCGGCCTCACCGTGGCCTGGCTGGTGCCCACGGTCGGCCTGCTGGTGAGCTCGTTCCGGCCCCTGGAAAAGATCAGCAGCACGGGCTGGTGGACGGCACTGGCGCCTCCCTTCGCCTTCACGCTCGAGAACTACCAGCACGTGCTGGCGACCAGCAACCTGAGCACCAGCTTCTTCAACAGCTTCATGATCTCCATCCCGGGCACGGTCATCCCGACCACGCTCGCCGCCTTCGCCGCCTTCGCCTTCACCTGGATGCGCTTTTGGGGCCGCGACTGGCTCTTCCTGGCCCTGGTCGGGCTGCTCGTAGTGCCGCTGCAGGTGACCTTCATCCCGCTGCTCTCGCTGCTGACGGCGCTCCAGATCAACGGGACGTTCCTCGCCCTCTGGCTCGCCCACACCGGATACGGGCTCCCCTTCGCGATCTATTTGCTGGCCAACTTCTTCCGGGCCCTGCCCGCCGACCTCTTCGAGTCGGCCGAGATCGACGGCGCCGGTAGTCTCACCGTGTTCTTCCGGATCGTGCTTCCGCTCTCGGTACCGGCGATCGCCTCGCTCGTCATCTTCCAGTTCCTCTGGGTCTGGAACGACCTCCTGGTCGCCCTTATCTACGTCGGGGGGACGCCGGAGGTGGCGCCGATAACGGTGACCCTGACCAACCTCGTCAACTCGCTCGGCGGCGGCTACCACCTTCTGACGGCGGGTGCTTTCATCTCCATGATCGTGCCGCTGATCGTGTTCTTCAGCCTCCAGCGATACTTCGTCCGCGGCATCCTCGCCGGTTCTGTGAAGGGGTAAGGCGATATGGCGTCAGTGACCTATGACCACGTCGTCAAGCGCTACGTCCCTGAAGTGACGGTCGTGCGTGACTTCAACCTTGACGTGATGGACCGCGAGTTCATGGTCCTGGTCGGCCCCTCCGGGTGCGGCAAGTCGACCGCGCTCCGCATGCTCGCCGGCCTGGAGTCGATCACCGAGGGCCAGATCCGGATCGGCGATCGCATCGTCAACGCCGTGCCCGCCAAAGACCGCGACATCGCGATGGTCTTCCAGTCCTACGCGCTCTACCCGCACATGTCCGTTTTCGACAACATGGCCTTTCCGCTCCAGATGAAGCGGATGCCCAAGGCCGACATCGATAAGCGGGTGCGGCGGGCGGCCCAGATCCTGGGCCTCGAGGACTTCCTGCGCCGCAAGCCGCGGGCCCTCTCCGGCGGCCAGCGGCAGCGGGTCGCCCTCGGCCGCGCGATCGTGCGCAATCCCAAGGTCTTCTTGCTCGACGAGCCGCTGTCGAACCTGGACGCCAAGCTGAGGAGCCAGACCCGGATCGAGCTCCAGAAGCTGCACAGGGAGCTGGAGACCACCTTCATCTACGTGACCCACGACCAGGTGGAGGCGATGACCATGGGCGACCGGATCGCGATCATGAACGCCGGCATCCTGCAGCAGGTCGGGTCGCCGGCCGAGATCTACGACCACCCGGCCAACATGTTCGTGGCCGGGTTCATCGGGACGCCGACCATGAACTTCGTCCCTGTCACTCTCCAGAACGGGACCGCCAAAGGCACGGGCTTCGAGACCCCATTGCCCAGGTCGGCCGGGGTCGAGCGCGCCATCCTCGGGTTCCGGCCGGAGGCATTGACCGACCGGGTAGACAACGGCGCTCGGGTGGAGATGAGGGTCGACGTGGTCGAGCGCCTGGGCTCCGACCAGTTCCTCTACGGCCAGGTCGGGGAGGACACAGTGACTGCCAGGGTCGACCCCCGGCTCTCGGCGAAGCCGGGTGACCGCGTCCCCCTCGGCCTCGACAGCCGGTCGCTGCACCTCTTCCACCCAGAGACCGAAGAAGCCCTTCTCTAACCCCGAGTGGCCGCTGGTTGAGCCACTGAACTAGCAGTTGCGAACGCTGTGACGGCGTTCGTAAATGGAATCATGGCCAGGATCGACGAATCTCCAGTCGCGGTCCGTTGGGTCAAGGAGTCCCCACCCAGTCAGGAGAGCGACCGCGAGCAGGTGATCGAAACCGTCCGCGGAATAATCGCGGCCGTCCGCGATCGCGGCGAAGCGGCCGTCCGTGAGTACTCGGAAAAGCTTGACCACTGGAACCCGGAGCGGTTCCGGGTGACGCGTGAGGAGATCGAGCGGGCATACACCGAGCTCGCGCCCGAGGACGTGCGCGAGATCGAGTACGCGCGGGACCGCGTGCGCGCCTTCGCGGAGGCCCAGATGCAGACCTTGCGCCCGCTCGAGGTCAGCGACCAGGGGCTCACGCTCGGGCACCGGCTGGTACCCGTACGATCGATCGGCGCCTACGTCCCAGGCGGCGCCTATGCCCTGATCGCCAGCGCGTACATGCAGCTCGTCACTGCCCGCGTCGCGGGCGTGGAGCGGATCGCGGCCTGCGCGCCGGCGTTCGGCGGCAAGGGCATATCGCCGCCCACGCTGGTAGCCATGGACCTGTGCGGGGCCGACGAGATCTATGCGCTCGGCGGCGTCCAGGCCCTCGCCGCGATGGCCTACGGCACCGCGGAGATCGCGCCGGTCGACATGCTGACCGGGCCCGGAAACGCGTACGTCGCGGAGGCCAAGCGGCAGCTGTTCGGCGTCGCCGGGATCGACCTTCTGGCCGGCCCCACCGAGATCCTGATCATCGCGGACGCTTCCGCCGACCCTGAGCTGGTCGCCTGCGATCTGCTGGGCCAGGCCGAGCATGGGCCGACGAGCCCGGCCATCCTTGTCACTGACTCGGAGCCGCTCGGAGAGGCGGTGGCGGAGTCGCTGGAGACGCAGCTTCGCGACCTCCCGACTCGCGAGGTCGCCGGCCAGGCCTGGCGCAACCGGGGCGGCATCGGCGTCGTCGACGGCCCCGATTCGATGGTCGCCTACGCCGATTGGTTCGCACCCGAGCACCTCGAGGTCATCGCGGCCGACCCCGATTGGTACGCACAGCGGCTGCACAACTACGGTTCCCTCTTCCTCGGCGAAGAGACCACCGTCGCCTACTCCGACAAGGCCGATGGCACGAACCACATACTCCCGACCGGTCGCGCCGCCCGCTACACCGGCGGGCTCTGGGTGGGCAAGTTCATCAAGGTCGTCACCTACCAGCGGATGACGAGGGCGGCCAGTCTCGAGATCGCGCCGCACGCCGGCCGGATATCAGAGCTGGAGGGGATGCTCGCGCACAAAGCGACCTGCGATCTGCGGATCCGCCGCTACGCGTCCGGCTGATCCCGAGCGAGGAGGTGGCCGCCGCCTGCGTCTACCTGGCGTCGGAAGCGGCGGCCGGGGTGACGGGCGAGGACCTGAACGTGACCGCCGGCACCGTGATGTACTGATCCGAAGAGGAGGAGCGATGGCGGAGCAGCAGACGACGCCCTTTGGGAAGGGCCTCGACCTCTCCTTTATCGAGAAGCCGCACGAGTTCGAGCCCCGGCGCGCCTACAGCACGACGGCGACCGACTGG
>CAZHAC010000090.1:0-9766 GCA_964529765.1 uncultured Actinomycetes bacterium | reverse complement strand
TCGCGGCGGGCGCGGCGTCGCCGCTCCTACGTCCGCTCGTGACCGCCGAACAGATACACGGGGAGGCCGGGCTCGAAGGTTTCGACTGGCCTGCTCCCGACATCGACGTCTCGCCGGCGCACGCCGTCGACCTGATAGTCGAGCTGGTCATGGCGGAGCCTGGAGAGATCACGCTCGTCCCCACTGGCCCGCTCACGAACATCGCCCTCGCACTCCGCCGGGAGCCACGCATCGCGGAGCGCGTCCGGGAGGTCGTACTGATGGGTGGCTCCTGGTCGCGGGGAAATCAGACGCCCGCAGCCGAGTTCAACATCTTCGTCGACCCTGAGGCGGCGGCGATCGTATTTGGAGCCGGCTGGCCGGTCACGATGATCGGACTCGAGGTTACGGAGCGAGCGCTGGCCACCCGAGAAGTGCTGGATCGCATCCAGGGGCTGGGGAGCCCGGTCGCCAGGGCCGTGGCCGGCCTGCTCGACTTCTACGCCGAGCAGCACCGGCGCGAGACCGGCATGAACGATCCTCCGGTGCACGACCCGTGCACGGTCGCCCAGCTGTTGGACCCAGAGCTGGTTCCCCTGCAGCCCGCCCATGTCGAGATCGAGCTGACCGGTACCCACACGCTGGGCATGACCGTGACCTGGTTCCGAGAGCTGAGGGAGCGGCCCTTTAACGCCAGGGTGGGCGTTGGACTCGACGCAGGCGGCTTCTGGGACCTCTTCGTAGGAGCTCTCGCTCGGATCTAAGCCGGCGGCAACGGGGTCTTTGTCAGGTGACTTCCGCTGGTGGGGACGCGCCGCGCGCCCGCGCCTGGGCGACGATCTTCCTCATCTGCTGCAGGTGGGAGTCGTCGTGCGCGAGTCCGCTCAGAACGCGCGCCACGGCATTGTTGCCGGGGGCATCGGTGCGGGGCTGGTAGAGCATCTCGAGGTTGGGCTCGTCGGGCCACGCGTCGAGCATCGCCAGCCGCATCCGAAGGCTCTCCCTGAGGCGGTGCCGGCAGAACTCCACCGTGGTCGCCTGCTCCCAGGGGGTCTCGTAGCGAGAGCGGCCGACGATCCGAATACCGCGGGCCAGGGTGAGCGCGTGCGCGACGGCCTCTTCGGACGAGGCGGTGGTGTGGACCACCACATGTCCCAGGGTCCAGGCAAGGTTGACGTCGTCCTCGCTGGCCGCATAGGTGTCGTTTGCGTCAGGGTCATCGGGTACGAAGACCACGTCGGCGTCGGTGACGCCTTCCAGCGCCCCGAGCTGAAGCCCGACCATCTCCTCGGTCAGCCGGCGCAGGTCGTCACGCGACACTCCCTCCGCCAGTTGCATGAGAGTTGTCTGCTTTTCGTGGTAGGGCGTGAAGTCGATCACCCAAAGCGGAACCCCTGAGCAGACGCGCTTATTTCGAGGGCCGCGCTTCCTGGAACTCGTTCCGACTGTCATCGACACTGGACCAGAGCTGCAGTGGGCCCGTTGAACTGAAGACGCGATGTCATTTCGATCCCGTCAGGACACGTTCCTCACATCAATGGTGAGAAGTCACCATTGACGGTGGGTTCCGCCCGCTTCTACTGTCCCGAAAGCCCGTGAGCGTGCTGGCCCATGTGTCGGCAATAAAGGGTGGCGAATTGTCGAGTGAATGTCTCCGGGCAGTGCCAGACCGGGGACGTATGCAGTGAGAGGAGTGAGGGAAATTGACCATATGTGGACGGATGCTTCACAAATCCAGGGCCCAGGTGACGTCGTGATGGTCGATCGCGAGACCGCTGGAGACGGAGAGCCGGAGCAAGCGCTGAGATCGGCGGTGGTGCGAGTGCTGGCGGTCGACGACCAGGCATTGTTCCGCACTGGTCTGGGCCGGTTGCTCGATGAGGATCCGCGCGTGGACATCGTCGGCGGTGCGGCTGACGGGGAGGAGGCAGTCCGCCTGGTGGCCCAGCTGCGACCCGATGTCGTGCTGATGGACATCAAGATGCCGAAGCTCGATGGCGTGGAGGCGACGCGCCGGATCACCGCTGCGTATCCGGATGTCAAAGTGCTCATCCTGACCACTTTCGAGGCTGACAGCTACGTGCTCCAGGCGCTCAAAGCTGGCGCCTCCGGGTATGTGCTGAAGGACTCCAATCCGCAGGCCGTCGTCGCCAGCATTCTGTCCGTGGTCTTGGGTGAGCGCGTCATGGCGGGACCCGTCGCCAAGCGTGTCTTCGACATGCTCACCGGCAGCGCGAGCCCGAAGGAGTACTACGACGGACTCACGACCAGGGAGATCGAGATTCTCAAGATGATGGCTGGTGGCCTGGTCAACAAGCAGATTGCGGCACACCTCAATATCAGCGAAAAGACGGTTCGAAACCATGTGAGCAACATGTACGAAAAGCTTGAGATACGCGACCGCGCGCAGGCGGTCCTGTACGCCGTGCGAAAGGGCCTGGTCGAGATCTAGTCGCCTGCGATCGGCCCCCGGCAAGGACATGAACGAAGAGCCTTTACATCGCAGCTGGCGCGCTTGTGCACGCAGGCGTGGTGCCTATGGAAGCGCGGTTTCTTCCTGGCCGGCCCGCGCCAATTCGGTCTCCACCATCTCGTCGAGGATCGCGCCCAGGGAGTGCGTAACTGTCCACGCCGGGTAGTCGGCCTTGAACCGAGAGAGATTGCTGATGTAGCAGATGTGATCGCCCTCCCGGTTGCCATCGACATAGGTCCAGTCCAGGCGCCGGCCGGCACGGAGCTCGATGGCCTGGATCGCCTCGAGTACAGAAACGCTGTTTTCTCGTCCGCCGCCCAGGTTGTAGACGGCAGCCGGGTGCGGGGACTCTATGAATGCCTCGAATGCGTGGACGACATCATGGCTGTGGATCTGGTCGCGAACCTGCTTGCCTTTGTATCCGTAGACGCGGAATGGTCGCCCGGTCACCACGCACTTGACCAGGTAGCTCAGGAAACCGTGCAGCTCCGCGGCGGAATGATTGGGTCCGGTCAGGCAGCCGCCGCGGAAGCAGACCGTCGGCATCCCGAAGTAGCGGCCATACTCCTGGACGAGCACGTCGGCAGCCAATTTCGAGGCGCCGAACAGGCTGTGCTTGCTCTGGTCGACTCGCAGCGACTCGTCTATGCCTTCGCGGTGTTCGGGTAGGGCGTAATCCCAACGACTCGCAAGCTCCCGGAGGGGCAGCTCGTTGGGAGCGTCCCCGTACACCTTGTTAGTGCTCATGAACACGAATGGCGACTCCGGCACATGCCGGCGAGCAGCTTCCAGGAGGTTGAGGGTGCCGGTCGCATTCACTGAGAAGTCGTCGAAGGGCCTCCGGGCGGCGAGGTCATGGGACGGCTGGGCGGCGCAGTGGACGATCGCCTGCGGGCGCTCTCGCTCAAAGAGCTCCAACATCCCTTGTTGGTCTCGAATGTCGAGCGCAAGGTGCACGAAGCGTGGGTGTGCGGCCTGCAGTCGGTGAAGATTCCAGGTCGTATCGCCGTCGTCGCCGAAAAAGGAGGCGCGCAGGTTGTTGTCGACCCCAATGACATCCCAGCCCAGGGAATCGAAGTGAGCGACCGCTTCCGACCCGATCAGTCCGCTGCTGCCTGTAACCAGAACCTTCATGCTGTGACCGTCCTTCGAGCGTTACGCAGGTTGGAGCGCAAGCTAAAGCGCGATCAACGCGGCTTTAAATCGGCGTCATCGTCAGCGCGAGGACTGGCGCCGCCAGCCAGTAGGCCCTAGTCCCAGGTTTGAATCGCGATGGCGAGGCAATCTCCTGGCACTCCGCGCGACATGTTCCACGCGTTGCTTGTCCCTTCCAACCGGGACGGCTGCCCATTAACTGGCCGTTGCGAAACACCGACAATCCGGCACATGCCGCTCGCCGTTCGCTCCCCAGTAACGGGCGGAAGACAGGGCTGAGCGTTGTCCCGCGGCTCAATCCTCGGCCCCGCGCGACCTTCTCACATCGCTCTGTGGCGGGTCCTAGACGTGGCCTCCGATCACTGGCGCCTGTTCGCCATCCTGCCCCTGATAGCCGCGATCCTCGCCGGCGCCGCTGGCTTCCTGACCACGAATTCCCATTCGGTCTCGACGCGGATCTGGGCCGATGTGACGGCTGACCCGGGGGCCGGGATCGATCTGACAACGGTTTCCGGAACACCTGCGGACGATGTCGTCGCCGCCCTCGGCGAACTTCTGGGTACTGACTGGTTCGCAGGCAATGTGCTCGCCGGTGTGAGCCCTGATTTCAAGAGCGAAAGCCTGCTCCGGCAGCGAGATGTCGAACTTCGGCTTCGGCGTTCCGTTCACCTGACCGCTGATGGCCCGCACGTCGTGACCATCACCATGGCGGCAGCCAGCGACAGCGAGGGCGAACGCACGCTCACAAGCCTGGTCAGCAGCTTCGAGGCGGCTATCGAATCGATGCAGGCGACTCGGTCCTCAACCGTCGGCGGTAGCGCCTCGGCACAGCTTGCTCTCGCCAAAGCCGCCGCCGACGATGCGCTCAACCAGCTGCAGGACTACCTTCACTCGATGCCGCCCGGAACCACCGCCGAAGAGCGTCAGCAGGATCCGGTCTATCAGACGCTCATGGTGCAGGTTGCCAACACCGCGCAGCGCTACGAGTCGCTCTTGAGCGTGGCTCAGCAGGCACAGCTTTCAGGGGCAGCGGCTCCTGCGCCGGCCGCGATGTTCCGCGTGATCGACCCCCCGAGCCCGAACCCCGACCCGATCACCCTGCGAACACCGTTCGTCCGGCTCGCGCTCGCGTTCGCGGGCGCCGTCCTCATCGGCGAGGCCCTGATCGTGTATCTGCTCGCGCGTCGCGACCCCCGTATCCGGACCGGTCTCGAGGTCGAGGCCGCGTGCAACGTCCGCTACGTGGGCGCGATCGGCTCATCCGAAGCCGCCTGATGATCCACTCGCGATCCCCCGCCGTAGCCGGTTGGCACCAGGCACTGGATGCCAGGCTCACAGTGACCGAGCCCATTCCCGGCTTTGTCACGCGCCCGGCCGAGCGCTTGCCGCGGCCGCCGTTCAGTCCTCGCTACCTCGAAGAGTGCCGCCGGGTGCTCTTCAACATCCTCGGCTCACACGCCGAGCACCCCCGCGTCATCGCCGTTGTCAGCGCGGAGCGAGGCGAAGGGCGATCGTACACGGCGGCAGGCGTCGCCTACGTCGCGGCACAGGACACCGGTTCCAGCGTACTGCTGGCTGATCTCGACCTCGAGCAACCCCGGCTGTCGACACTCTTCGGGGTCGACCCATCCCCAGGGTGGGCCGAGTACGTGCAAGGCTATCCCTCGCTGCGGGTCATGACCGGAGGACCGGGCGGCCGCCTCGGCTTGCTTCCCGGCGGCGAGCGGGCAGCGCCGCCGGCCCACCTGCTCCAGCAGCTGATCTCGTCGGGCATGGTCGATGCCTGCCGGGACCGATTTGGCCTGGTGATCCTCGATCTACCACCACTCCTGGAGAGTCCCGAAGCGGTGCAGCTGGCGGCGCAGACGGAAGCGCACCTGGTGGTCGGTCGTTACCGGTACACGACTCTGGCGTCGGTCCGGCGCGTGTGCTCGCTCCTCGATGAGAGCGGCCGCCGTCCCAGCTTTGTTCTCGTCGGTCAGCGTTCGCGAATACCGGGCTGGGCGCGCCGCCTCATCTGACCTCTCATGCGGCCCGCTGGCTGACCACTGGCGCTCATGGAAGAGGCGATTCCGCGCCTTGGCTCAGCAGCTGGCCCTCGGACGGGACAGGGCGTGATTCCCCTTCGGTTGCGGGCCCCCCCGTCGCCGATCCTCTGGCCCGCCAGCTGCGGGCCGCCTCCCACAGGATCAGCGCGTCGCCGAGCGTCAGGGTGCGAAGGGCGAGCGAGGCCGCGGTGTATGCACACCCGCCGACCAGGACCGCCGCGGGTACCGCAAGCACGCTGGCTCGCCACACGACAGCGGCCATCATCGCCGTCGCCAGCAGCGCCCGCGCGGAATACCAAAGCGTCGACCGGCCCAGAATCCCACGCGGAAGCAGCCAGAGCGCGATGGCGAGGGCGATCGCCTCACCGACCACGTCGGCGGCGGCCGCTCCGAGTCCGGCGTTGGCGAGGCGCGTCTGCGCGAGCGGGACGAGAGCGAGATTGAGCAGCAGGAAGACGACCAGCAAGAAAACTCCGCCCGCCGCCCACTGGCGCTCGCGGCCGGCGGACAGGAGCCCGGTCCCCACGACCATGACCAGCGATGTGAGGATCCATGCGCAGGCGAGGACGACCAGGATCGGGCTGCTGTGCCGGAAGGCGCTCGGGTAGTGCAGGAACTGGAGCAGACGCGGCGCAAGCACAGCGGCGCCTGACGCCAGTGGAAGCGTCAAAGCGAGCGTGACCTCGACTGCCTTGCGCAGAGTCGCGTCCCCGGCATCACCAAGCCCCGAATACATCCGCGACATGGCGGGGAGGAGGGCCACGTTCATCACGACCGGGACGAACAGGACGAGCGAGCCGAAGCGCGAGGCGGCGGCGAACCAGCCCACGGACGCCTCGCTGCCGACGAAGCCGATGACGACGACGTTCACCTGTCCGTAGATGCCCTGCGACAGGGCCCATGCGATGAATGGGAGCGCGCCGATCGCGAGAACCCGAATGCTGGCGGCCGAAGGCAGCACCAGCAGCGGGCCGCGGCTCCGGAAAAAGGCGAGGTTGGCGGCCAGGGTCGCGACGGCGCCGCTGAGCAGGGCGGCACAGAACAGGAGAGGGCTTTTGGTGAAAATCAGCAGCGGCAGCCCGACGGCCAGGGTGACGGCACTCCCAGCCACGGCGGCCGCGGACTGCCACGCCATCTCCTCGAGGCCCTGTAGGGCTGAGCTGAAGACACTGCCGACAAGCCGGATCAGCGTGACGCCCGCCATCGCGAGCACGACCAGCAACTCATCCAGCCCGACCCCCTTGGCGCTGAGAACCAAGACCATGAGTGCCGTTAGGAGCGCCCACAGCGGCAGACGCAGGAGCACGTTCGACGAGACCTGGACGGGGAGTGTGGAGCGGTCGGCGGCGATCGTCCTGACGATGTAATAGGAGGTGCCGAGGGCGGCCAGGGTCTGCAGGACGAGCGCCGTCGACTGCGCGAATGCGAGCCGCCCCAGTCCGGCGTCGCCCAGGTAGATCGGCATCAGCAGCACGGTTACCGAAGTCAGAAGCGACACCCCGACCTGGGCGACGAAGAGGATGGCGGTGTTTCGTGCGAGCACCGCCAGGTTCAGCCGGTGGCCGGGATTCTGAGCAGGGTGATCGACCCCGCCGGCACCGAGAGTCCAAGGTGACCCTCGCCGGCCGCGACGTCAGCCTGACGCACGATGCGGGAAGGATCGGCGCCCGAGTACTGATATCTCTGAATTGCCCCTCGGGCGTGGCTTCCGGAGAGCGAAACCGCGAGCTGCTGAGATGAGGTCAGCTGCTTGTTGACCAACATCACGTCGACCCAGCCTGGTTCGGTTGCCGCAAAGGCGGAGAGCACGTCTGCGTCCGACGACGCGGCGTGGACGGAAGTCGCGCCGAAGGACCCACCGCGACCGTCGTAGTTGCGGTACATCTGGAAGGCGAGCCAGGCAGGGGAGCCCGGCTTGGGGGCGGTCCAGTAGTTGGCGAGGTACACGTCCTCGCGACCGAATATGCCGAGAACGTCTGCTTCCGCAAGGGCGGCGCTGACGCTGTCGCCGCCGCCGAAGTTGTACTCCGTGATCCCTACTTTGGTGCCCGGGTACTCCGCCCCAATCCAGCTCTTGAGACGTGGGATC
Source organism: uncultured Actinomycetes bacterium (assembly GCA_964529765.1). Lineage (GTDB taxonomy): Bacteria > Chloroflexota > Dormibacteria > Dormibacterales > Dormibacteraceae > CAZHAC01. Next base: position 2,022 of record CAZHAC010000090.1, on the reverse strand, counting down.
AATGCCACTGGTTCGTGGATCCACGACTCGTCCACGTAGCTCGGGTCCCAGAGCGCTCGCGTCGACCGCAGCCGCAGCGCGTCGAGTGCTGGGTTGGAGGTGTCGCTGTAAACGCCCTTTGCCTGCGGGTAGTAGTGAACGGTGAGGACGTCGAGACTGCGCCGGCCGGATTGGGCATCGTGCTGGCGGACCGTCCGCAGGAACCAGGGGATGAGCGCTGTCCCGCCATGGGCGTTGCGGTCGGCGTGGGTGGCGAAGTTGTCGCTCCCGCGGTCGAGCTCGGAGTAGAAGTAGTAGGTCCAGCAGCACTCCTCCGGCCCCAGCACCTGAGCGGTCGGATCGACCGCCTTCACCGCGTCGCTGTAGTTGAGGAAGACGCGCGCCTCTTCGTCGTAGCTCACCCGTGCCGGATGCACGTCGCGCTGTGTCGACGACCAGAGACCAGGCTCATTGTCGATCGCAAAAAAGCGCACACCGCCCGTGGCGGCACTGCCGAAGAGAGTTTTCAGATGGTTCACCCATTCGTCCTGATAGACGACGGAGCTGCCGGGATCCGGGTTGAGAACAAAGGGCGCCGGTTTGCGGGGCAGTGAAAGCACACTCGTCCGCGCCCGATTGAGGCTCGGGTCATACCCCTGGATCTGACCGTCGGCTCCAGTCGCCGGCCCGCCGTCGGCCGGAACGCCGGTCGAGTAGTCGGCATTGCGGTCGGACTTGGCGACCCATCCCAGGGCTGGGATCGTGATCACCGAGGCCATGCTTTCCACCTTGTTGGCCTGGACGAAGGCGTCCGAGACGGATCCCGTGGGCGTCCCATAGTTGAGGTTCCGGAACTCCCAGTCGTCGGCCGCGTTCCACGCGTGTCCGATCACCCAGTTGAAGCGGCTGCTGGGATTGCCTCCCCACCGGTTGACTGCGGCACCCAGTCCGTTGACCGACTGCGGGTCACGTTTGGCGATGCCGTAGATGAAGGGGCTGATCGCGTGGACGTCGTGGGTCGTGTCCACGGAAACGTCGATGACACCCGGTGGAGGTTTCGGTGGCGAGGCGGCGAGGTTTGAGACAGCCCCCGCCTTGACCAGCGCGCGGATGTGGCGCCCCACGTTGCGTCCCTCACGGGCGCCGATGACGCCGATCAGCAGCACGTTCAGGATGAGGCTGAGAGCGAGCAGCCGGCGCGCGCTCATGCCGCTACCCGGGCCTTGAGTTGCGACGCCGCGCTGGACGGGCTCTCCGCGCTTGCGTGGAGGCGGACCGCGGCGTCGAGAGACCCCAGGAGAGCTCCCACGAGAACCGCCAGGCGGAACGCTTCGAGTCCCATGTCGTACCAGCCTTCGATCACGAAGGCCACGATGGCGACCAGCGCGAAGGTGGCGTAGAGGGCGATGCCGGCGTCGGCGGTGCGAACCAGCGTGAGGGCGGTGACGATCGCGGTTCCGATCAGCCACCAAAAGATGAAGATGCCGGCGACGCCGGTCCGCAGCCACAGGTAGAGCAACGTGTTGTGCGGAATGAAGGCGATCGAGGGGTCGATCTTGGTCAGGTTTACCGTCGGAATCGTCTGCGGGATCGGCTTGCCGAAGCCCACCCCGATCGGGAAGCTGCGCCGTATCTCGATCCCGAGGTTGAAGTTTTCGATCACCCGGTAGGCGTTGGACGAGGTGTCCCGCGTATCGGGCGCGATCGCCGAATGCACGGCCTGGGCGGGTTCGGCGAGGATGCTCTGGCTGTTCCAGAAGACAGGCACGTAGACGGCGGCCAGCGCGAGGACGCCCGCTACGGTAGCCCCGATCAGGGGGCGGCGGTGGGGCAAGCGCACCCAGGCGATGACCGCCAGCAAGCCGGCGCCGGCAATCATGATTATCCAGGCGGTGCGGCGGTTGTTGGCCATGTCGGCCAGCAGGACGAATGGGAGGAGCGCCGTGGCGATGCGCCGGAGCCAGCCCCGGTATCGAAAGATCCAGAGGGCTGCGACCAGCAGGATGAAGCAGCCCATAAACACCGCCTCTTCGTGCTCCAGGA
>CAZHAC010000089.1:0-9793 GCA_964529765.1 uncultured Actinomycetes bacterium | reverse complement strand
AGGCCGTTCTCGAGCGACTGGGTGCTGGTCCACCCACGCTACTGCGGGATATGCGGCAGCGACGTGACGCAGGCGCTCATCAAGGCCGACCTGGACAACCCCATCTCGGGACTGGTCAGCTTTCCACACGTGCTCGGCCACGAGATTGCCGGCCAGGTGGACGGCTCTGGCGACTGGGTCGTGATCGACCCCTGGATCAGCTGCTATGTGCGCGGCGTGGAGCCCTGCCCGGCCTGCCGGTCCGGCCGTCCGGCGATCTGCGAACGGGTGCTGGAGCCGGTGCTGCCCGGCGCCGGCGCCGGCCTCCACCTGGGCAACATCCGCGGCCTACCCGGCGGCTTCTCGACCCTGATGGTCGCCCACCGCACTCAATGTCACCCGCTGCCCGAAGGGCTGGCTCCATTCCAAGCCGTCCTCGCCGACCCGCTGGCGGTCGCCATCCATGCGATCGAAGAGTCAGGGTTCGCGGGCGGGCTGGCGGTGGTCCTGGGCGCGGGAACGATCGGCCTCTGCTGCGCGGCGGTCCTCCGGCGGCGTCATGCCGGCGGGAAGGTGCTGATCTCCACCGCTTGGGAAGGCCAGCGCGCCGCGGCGGCCGGCCTTGGCGCACTGACTTGCGGAGTCGCGGACAGCGAGATCGTCGACGCCGTGGCCGCACTCGTAGGGGCGCCGGTTGCGCGCCCTCGGTTCGGCGGCCGCTGGCTGGCCGGCCAGGGCGCCGACCTCGTCGTCGATGCCGTCGGCACCGCGCAGTCGACCGAAACGGCTCTGCGTGTGGTTCGCCCACAGGGCGTGGTCATTCGCGTCGGCGTCGGCCCGGCCGGGCGCGTCCAGTCGACGCTCCACTACTACAAAGAGGTCAGGATGCTGGGCTCCAACGGCTACGGCCGTGCCGGTCCCGGCCACCACCTGGACGAGGCTCTGCAGATGCTGCGGGAGGACGATTTCGACCACCGCTCGTGGCTGCGCCATCGGTTTCCTCTCGAGCACTGGCGAAAGGCGTTTCAGGCCGCCGCCGAGCCCGGCCGGAGCGGGGCCATCAAGGTGGTTGTAGATATCAACAGTGATATCAACGCCTGAACTTCAACCCATGCCAGACACCTACCTTAAGCGGTAAGAATAGTTACGATTTCAGAACCGCCAGTCGGCTGGTTTGGGGGGTTGCTCGTGAGCGTGGCGATAACGAGCGGAGAAGTCGACATGGCCCCGGCCCTCCTTTCGCGCGCTCGTGGGCTGCGGCACTGGCTGCGGCGGTCGGCGCCGAGGAGTCCGCGCCTCGCACGTATGGCCGGCTATCACATGGGCTGGCTGGCCGCCGATGGCCGCCCCGCCGGTAACGCGCCCGGAAAACTCTTGCGGCCGGCGCTCGCCCTCTGGGCCTGCGCTGCTTGCGGCGGCGAGCAGCATCTGGCGGCGCCGGTGGCCGCCGCTCTCGAGTGGATCCACAACTTCACGCTCGTCCACGACGACATCCAGGACGGCGACCGGCTGCGCCGGCACCGACCGGCGGTGTGGTCGATCTGGGGCGCAGGCCAGGGTATCAACGCGGGCGACGGGATGCAGACCGCGGCTTTCCGGCTGCTCGTGTCGCAGGGCCCCTCATCCCGCCGGCGTTTGCTTGCCGCCCGCATCATCGCCGACGCCCTCCTCGAGGTGATCGAGGGCCAGTGCCTCGACCTCAGCCGTGAGGGCCGGCCGGAAACCTCGCCCGCCACCTATCGCCGGCTGGCGACCGCCAAGACCGGCGCCCTCTTCGGCGCCAGCCTGGAGGCCGGTGCGGCTGCCGCCGGCGCCCAGCCCGTCGAGCGCCGCCGCCTCCGCCAGGCCGGTCGGCTCCTCGGCCTCGCCTTTCAGTACAGAGACGATTGGCTTGGGATCTGGGGCGACGGCCGCTCGACCGGCAAGAGCCAGGGCGGCGACCTCATCCGGCGCAAGGTGACCTATCCGGTCGTCGCCGCCTACGCGAAAGGCTCGCCCCGGCAGCGGTCCGAGCTGCGCGGCCTTTACCGGTTTCCAGGCAGGCAAGGAAGCGATCGGATTCGCGAGTTGCTGGAGGAGCTTGGGATGCGCGCACTCACCGAGTCCGAAGCCAAGCGCTCCGCTGAGGCGGCCGTCGAGGCAGTCGCGAGCTGCGGTTTCGACCAGCCCGCGCTGTCCGAGTTCGAGGAGCTGGCGTCATTCGCCGCCAGCCGGGTGTCATGACGCAGGCGGGACTCCAACCAGAGCCCGATCCAGGATTCGCCCGCTCCATCACCACGGCCCGAAAGAGCGACCACATTCGCATCAACCTCGAGGAGGACGTCACCGCCAAAGGCGTCGCCGCCGGCTTCGACGACTACCGTTTTCTTCACAGCGCTCTCCCCGAAGTCGACCTCTCGCAGGTCTCCACCGAGCTCGAGCTGTTCGGCCGCCGCCTTGCCGCCCCGCTCCTGATCTCCTGCATGACAGGCGGCACCGAGGTCGCCGCCACCATCAATCGCACGCTGGCCGAGGTAGCCCAGGCGTTCCGGCTGCCGATGGGGCTCGGGTCGGGCCGCGTCCTGCTCGAGTACCCGGAAGTCCTGCCGACCTTCGACGTCCGCCCGGCGGCGCCGGACATCCTCCTCTTCGCCAACCTGGGTGCCGTCCAGCTAAACCGCTCGGTCGGCGTCGACGACTGCCGGCGCCTGCTCGACCTGCTCCAGGCGGACTGCCTCGTCCTCCATCTGAACCCCTTGCAGGAAGCGATCCAGCCGGAGGGCGACACGATCTTCGGCGACCTGATCTCGAAGATCGAGGGCCTTTGCCGCCGCCTCGAGCGGCCGGTGATCGTCAAGGAGGTCGGCTGGGGGATCTCCTCCGACCTGGTCCGGAAGCTGTTCGACGCCGGAGTATCCGCGGTCGACGTTGCCGGCGCCGGCGGAACCTCCTGGAGCGAGGTCGAAAGCCACCGGGTCAGTGAGCCCTGGCGGGCCCGGATGGCGGCGGCCTTCGCGGGCTGGGGCATCCCAACCGCGCAGGCCCTGCGCGAAGCGAGGGCGGCGGCACCCGGCAGGCTCGTCTTCGCCAGCGGCGGCATCCGCAACGGTATCGACCTCGCCAAAGCGGTGGCGCTGGGCGCGGACCTGGTCGGCGTCGCCAGCCCGTTTCTGAAAGCGGCTGCCCAGGGTCTTGAGGCGGTGGCCGATGTGGGGCGGGAGCTGGTCGAGACGCTGCGCGTCACGATGTTCTGCATTGGCGCCCGCTCACTGCGCGAGCTCCGGGGCACACCCCGCCTCCGAATTCCGGTGCCGTCAGGTCTGGGCGTCCACACCGAGCAGCTCGAGTTAGCCACCGCCCGGACCGGGCAGGTGATCGACATCACGCCGGAGGTCGAGGCGGTGGTCGCGCGCTCCGGACTCGCCAACGGGCAGGTCCACGTCTTCTCGAACCACACCACCTGCGCCGTCCGGATCAACGAAAACGAGGAACTGCTGTTCGGCGACTTCGAGCGGTTCCTGGAGCGGCTGGCGCCGGCGGGCGGCTACGCGCACGACGACCTGGCACGACGGGTGGCGATCTTGCCCGACGAGCCCATCAACGGCCACAGCCACTGCCGTCACCTGGTTCTCTCGAGCAGCGAGGTGGTTCCGCTGCGCGACGGCCGGATGACGCTTGGACGCTGGCAGCGAGTCCTCCTCCTGGAGCTCTGCCATGCGCGACAGCGCCGCGTCACGATCCAGGTCATGGGCGCATGAAGGTGAACGTGAGCATCACCGAAGCGGACCGCCAGTGCCGCCAGCTGCTGCGAGGGCACTACGAGAACTTCTGGGTCGCCTCGCCCTTCATGCGCCATCGACAGCGCATCCATCTGGCCCGGATCTACGCGTACTGCCGCACCACCGACGACCTCGGCGACGAGAGCCGCGGAGACGCCCTCTGCCGGCTGGTTTGGTGGCGGGCCGAGCTCGAGGAGAGCCTTCGTACGGGCCGCTCGAGCCACCCGGTGCTCGCCGCCATCGCACGATCGGTCGAGGAGCTCGACCTGCCAGTGCGGCTCTTCTACGACCTGATCGACGCCAACATCCGGGACCAGCACGTCAGCCGCTACCGAACGTGGGGCGACCTCCGAGCCTACTGCATGCTCTCGGCGGCACCCGTCGGCCGTCTCGTGTTGCGAGTCTTTGGCGCGCCGGCCGGCCTTGAGCCCTTCTCGGATGAAGTCTGCATCGGGCTCCAGCTCGCCAACTTCGCACAGGACGTGGCCGTCGACGCCCGCAAGGGCCGCTGCTACCTGATCGAGGAGGAGGTCGAAGTCGCGGGCCGCCTGGGCGCGATCGAGCTCCTCTGCGAACGGGCGGCTTGGCTGCTGGCCTCGGGGATACAGCTGGAGGCTGCGGTCACCGGCGCCCTCCGCCTCCAGCTCGCGCTCTACCGGCTCGGCGGTGAGGCCATCCTGGCGGGGATCAGGCGCGCCCGCTATCGCACAGACGAGCAGCGGCCAACGGTATCCCTGGCCGGCAAGCTGGCCTTGCTCCCGGTGGCCGCCTGGCAAAGCCTGGGCCTGGGGAGCCATGTCCGTTAATTCAGGACCCGACCTCGAAGTCGCCGAACGCTACTGCGCCGCGCTGGCCCGGCGCGAGGCGGCCAATTTCTACTGGGGCTTCATCGCGCTGCCGAAGGAGCAGCGGACCGCGATCTACGCCCTCTACGACTTCGCCCGCCAGGTCGACGACGCGGCCGACGAGTCACCGCCCGCCCTGGCCTTGCCGGCGCTCCTCCGGCAGCGCGAGCGGCTGCGGCTCTGCCTGTCGGGCATCCGCGAGGACCCCGTCATGCAGGTGCTCGGGCCGGCCGTCGAACGCTACGGAATCCCACCGGAAGAGCTGGCGGCGATCATCGCCGGCGTCGAGAGCGACCTCGACAAGGTCCGTTACGCCGACTGGCGCGAACTGAGGGCCTACTGCGAGTCAGTCGCTTCGGCGGTGGGCCGGATGTGCGTTCGGATCTGGGGATTCAGCGAGCCCGAGGCGCTCGAACGCGCGCGCGAGCTCGGCCTGGCGATGCAGCTCACCAACATTCTTCGCGACATCCGCGAAGACGCGGCCCGAGGTCGGATTTACCTGCCCCAGGACGAGCTGCGTCAATTCGGCGTCGAGGAAGAGCGATTGCTGGAGGCCAACCCCGGCCCAGGCTGGCCGGCATTGGTCCGCTTCGAAGCCCGGCGCGCCCGCGAGCTCTTCCGCACCGGGCTACGCGTCATCGCCTACATCCCGTTCCAGTCCGGCGTCTGCGTGCGCACGCTGGCCGGCATCTACACCCGGATCCTGGGGATCATCGAGGACGACCCGTGGCTGCCGCTCGAGCGCCGGGTATCCCTCTCCAGCCGGGACAAGGCGCGCGTCCTATTACGTTCGTGGCTGCCCATCGCGTAGCCATCGTCGGGGCCGGCCTGGCTGGGCTGACGGCCGGCGTCGAGCTCAAGGAGCGCGGCTTTCACGTCGAGGTCTTCGAACGGAGCCGCCTGCTCGGCGGCAAGGCGACCTCGTTCGCGGTCGGTGGCATCGAGGTCGACAACGGGCAGCACGTCTTCCTCAGCTGCTGCACCGAGTTCATCGCGTTCGTCGACCGCCTTGGGCTTAGCAGTCAGCTCGAGATGCAGGACCGTTTTCGCGCGCTCGTCCTCATGCCAGGCCGCCCACCGGCCGAACTCCGCGAAGCCGGCCTGCCGGCCCCACTGCACCTGCTTCCCGCCCTCGCCGGCTATCGCGGGCTCGGCTGGGGCGACAAGATCCGCCTGCTCCAGGCCCTGGCCGGCGCGAGCGGGGATCTGGAAACCTCGGAGACCTTCGCGAGCTGGTTGGACCGGCACCACCAGGGCCCGGCCAGCCGAGCCGGTTTCTGGGATCTCTTCCTGGTCCCGGCACTCAACGCACCCCTCGACCGGGTCTCCGCGGCGGCCGCCCTCTTCGTGATTCGCACCGCATTCCTTGCCCGCCGCGGAGCCGCCCGGATCGGCTTCTGTCGCGTGCCTCTGGCACGCATCGCCGAGGCGGCAGCGAACGGGTTGGATCGGGTGCACCTGCGGACCCCGGTCGCCAGCGTGCTGTTCGAGGAAAGACAGGCGTCCGGCATCCGGCTGACCAGCGGGGATGAGCTGGCGTTCGACTCGGTCGTGCTGGCTGTACCGCCGGCGCGGCTGCCAGCCCTGATCGGTGAGCCGGGGCAGGTGGGCATCGACGGCGCCGCCGGCTTTCTTCCCCAAGCCATCGTCGACGTCCACCTCTGGCTGCGCGAGGCAACCCTCGGAGCGCCGTTCGCCGCCCTGCTCGGCTCCCCCGTCCAGTGGGTCTTCGAGAAATCGCCCGGCTACCTGTGCTGCAGCCTCTCGGCGGCGGAGCGCTTCGCCGAGTGGCCGGAGGCCGACCTGGTAGGGCTTTGCCGCCACGAGCTGGAGTCCGTGCTCCCGCAGGTGGGCCGCGCCGAGCTAGTCAATGCGGCCGCCACGCGGGATCCCGAGGCGACCTTCATCCCGACCCCCGGACTTCGCCGTCCCGGCGCTCGAACCGCGATACCCAACCTCGCGCTGGCCGGCGCCTGGACGGACACCGGTTGGCCGGCGACGATGGAGTCTGCAGTGCGCAGCGGGCTCGCCGCCGCCGCCGTCATAGCCGGCCAGGAGAAGCGAAGGGTTGCCTGACGCGGTTGCGGAGGCGGTCGATTGGCTGCTCCACCGGCAGTCACCCGAAGGTTGGTGGGTGGGCGAGTTGGAGACCAACGTGACCATGACAGCCGAGCATGTCCTCCTCCTGCGCTTTCTGGGTCTGGACCTGGAGCCGATCCGCCAGGGCGCCATCCGGCACCTGCTTCTCAACCAGCGCGAGGACGGCTCCTGGGCCCTCTATCACGAGGGCCCGGCGGATTTGAGCACGACGATCGAGGCCTACGCCGCCCTCAAGGTCCTCGGCCTCGACCCCGGATCCGACGAGATGCGATCGGCGCGCCGCGTCGTGCTCGAACAGGGCGGCGTCGCGCAGGCCCGTGTGTTCACAAAGATCTGGCTGGCGCTCTTCGGCGAGTACCCCTGGGCGGGCGTGCCGAGCATGCCGCCCGAGCTGGTCCACCTGCCCACGTGGGCGCCCCTCAACCTCTACGACTTCGCGTGCTGGGCGCGAGGCACAGTCGCGCCCCTGCTGATCGTGATCTCCCGCCGCCCTGTGCGGCGGCTCGACCGCGGCCTCTCCGAGCTGATCGCGCGCGGCAGCGAACCGCTCCTGACGCGCGTGCCCGGCGCCGGACTCTTCTGGTGGCTGGACCGGCTGCAGAAGCTGTATGAGTCATTGCCCGCGCAGCCCGGACGGGAACACTCTCGGCGCCGCCTCGTGCGCTGGATTTCTGATCGCCAGGAAGCCGACGGCAGCTGGGGCGGCATCCAGCCGCCCTGGGTCTACTCCCTGATCGCCCTCCACCTCCAGGGCATGCCACTCGATCACCCCGTCCTTTTGCGCGGTTTGGCAGGCCTCGACGGCTTCGCCCGCGAGGATGAGGGTGGCTGGCGCCTCGAGGCCTGCCAATCGCCGGTCTGGGACACGTCGTGGGTGCTGCTCGCGCTGCGGCAGGCCGGCATCCCCATCGACCACGAAAGCGTGGTCAGGGCCGTCGACTGGGTGCTCGGCGAGCAGATCGACGCCGGCGGCGACTGGCAGGTGCGCTGCCCGCGCGAGGAGTGCGGTGGCTGGGCTTTCGAATTCGCCAACGACACCTACCCCGACGTTGACGACACCGCGGTCGTGGTGCTCGCTCTCCTCGCCTCGGCGACCCGACAGAAGGTAATGCCGGCGGTCGACCGCGCCGTCCGCTGGACGGTGGCGATGCGCTCGCGCAATGGCGCGTGGGCGGCGTTCGATCGCGACAACACCCAAGAGCTCGTGTACCGCCTCCCGTTTGCCGATTTCGGAGCGATGCTCGACCCGCCGACCGAGGACGTCACGGCACACGTGCTCGAGATGCTGGCGGCCTTGGGGGCGCGGCCAGGCATGCCGCTGGTGGATTCCGGCCTCGAGTACCTGCGCCGCGAGCAGCGGCCCTGGGGCTCGTGGTTCGGTCGCTGGGGCGTGAACCACATCTACGGCACCTGGTGCGTAGCCTCCGCGCTGGCCGCGCTCGGTACTGGAGGCGAGGAGCTGAACCGGGCCGCGAATTGGCTCGCCTTGCGCCAGAATCCCGACGGCGGTTGGGGCGAGAGCTGCCACTCTTATAAAGACGAGTCGTTCGCCGGCATCGGTGAGAGCACACCCTCCCAGACCGCCTGGGCCTGCCTGACCCTCCAGCTGGCGGGCGCGGCCGGCTCGGCTGCGCATCGCCGGGGCCTGGATTTCCTGCTCGATCGTCAGGCGGGTGGGACCTGGGACGAGCCGCAGCACACCGGAACGGGCTTCCCCGGCGACTTCTACATCAACTATCACCTCTATCGGCATGTCTTTCCGACGCTGGCGCTGGCGGCAGCGAACGGTGGTCATGTGGCCGACGGCCTGAGCGGAAGGAGCTGATCAACTGCTGCGAGTCGAGGCGAGCACTCTCGTCCGGGCACCGCTGGACAGGGTCAAGCAGGTCGTGCTCGACCCGGTCAGCTACACGGCCGCCGACACCAAGGTCGACCGGATCGACATCGAGGAGCGGACCGCAGAGGGCATGGTCGCCCGCATCCTCGGTCACTTCGGACCCATCCGCTCCACCCTGCGCGCGCGCTACACCATCCGCGGCGACCGGATCGACCTCGACATGATCGAGGGTCGCCTGCGCGACTTCCACGCCGCCTTCCTCCTGACGGCCGCGGACGGCGGGACGTTGCTCACCCACCGCGAGGAGTACGACTTCGGGTATCCGCTGGTGACCCCGCTGGTGGAGCGGATGCTCGCGGGTTGGGCACGGCGCGGCGTCGAGCAGGAGGTCGAAGCGCTCAGGCAGGCCGCCGAGGCGTCTCCGCAGCCGCCGGCCTGATGACGACGGCACCCATGACCAACGCGCCTCGGCGCCGCGCCTCATCCTGGATCGCCACCAGCGCATGGCCGGCCGGCGGCGAGATGGACTCCGCCCAGACGACGAAACCCTGATTGAAAGCCGAGCCTTCGAGGCGGCGCGCCGCTTCCCGGAAAGCTGCCTCGATCTCGGGGTCCGGCGTCCGCGCCAGCTCGCCGGCCACCCAGCTCCGCCCCAGCGCCTCCGCCTCGGCTTGCGAATCAAGGGCGATCACCTGCTCAGCCAGCCGGCGCAAACGGTGAAAGAGCACGGTGGCGTTCGGCAATTCGGCCAGCCGCTCGAGCAGTACGGTCACCGCGTCGGGAAGAACGATCTGCCCGAAGAGCTCCGGCACCGGCAGGCCCCATTCGGGCCCGAGCAGCCGGGCGATGGTGCTCTCAGCCGCCGGCGACAGGGGCCGCTCGAGGCGCCCGAAAACGCCCAGGCTCTTTCGCTGCGCTGCCGCCAGCCGCGCCACCACCTGGTCCGGATCCCGCTCGACGTCCGCCAGCGCCGTCTCGACCAGCCCCAGCAGGCCCTGCAGCCGATCGCGTTCGGCACGCAGCGCCGCCGAGTGCCCCTCGAGCGCGCGCCGCAGCTCGGAGGGGTCTGCGGTAAGCGAGCGGCGAATCTGTTCGAGGCCCATGCCGAGGCTGCGCAGGAGGTCGATCTGGAGCAGCCGGAGGACTTCCGGCGGGCCGAACTGCCGGTAACCGCTTTCACGATGGTCGAGGCGGACGAGACCGCGCGCCTCGTAGTGCCGGATCCGCCCGGGTTTGATCCCGGTCAGCGCTGAGACCTCCCCAATCGTCAGCAC
>CAZHAC010000088.1:0-10167 GCA_964529765.1 uncultured Actinomycetes bacterium | reverse complement strand
AGGCTTACCCTCAGGCCTGCCGGCCGCGCACCTCGATCTTTCCCCGGTTGACCCGGGCCAGGAGCCGGGGCTGGGGAAACGTGGTCGGGCCCCGCAGAGCGGCGCCATCGGTAAGTCGGTACTGTGAGCCGTGCCAGGGGCAGGTGACGACGCCGTTGTGGACCTCGCCCTCATCGAGCGGGCCACCGGCGTGGGCACAGGTGTTCTCGATGGCGAAGACCCGCTGCCCCTCGCGGTACAGGAGCACGGGCCGTCCATCGACCTCGACCTTCCGGGTCTGCCGGTCGGCCAGCTCCGAGTCGTTGAGCACGGGCGTCCAATCGGCCGGCCCCGCCGTCCAGGCGTCGTGATTGACCATCAAGCCGCGGTCGAAGACGAGCTCGCCGCCCAGCCAGGCGGCGGCGGCGCTGGTCGACCAGCCCAGGAAGGAGAGCTGGAAGGCGCGGCGGTGGTCCAACCGCAGGCGGGCGCCGAGGCTCATGACCTGGAATCCAAGTCCGGTCAGGTTGAGCAGGCCATGCGCCAGACCGATCTTGCGGTCGCGGCCGTAGGTGTCGCTCCAGTCGGCTACCCCGGTTATGGCGGTGGCGACCGCGGCCAGGCTACCGAACAGATTGAGGATGCCGGCCGACCAGCGGGCGCCGCTCAGGTCGAGGAATAGAGAGCCCGTCCAACAACCGATCGGGACATCGCTCAGGGTGGGGTGCAGCGCGTGGCCGAGCCAGCGGCCGTGGAGGATGTCCAGGAGCGGCTGGGTCTCCGGTGCCTTCAGCAGCGGGTCAATCGCCTTGCTGATCGCGCTGTCGGTTTTGTCCAGCAATGGCTGCTGCTCTATGAAGTCGAGGACCGCTGAGTAGGGCGAGGCCTCCATGGTCGACGGGCGGCTGGGATCCATGACCATGCGACCACCATACGATCCTCCCCCCGTAGCGGGGGAGGTGGCCGGAACGGCCGGTGGGGGGTTTAGAGGTTGCTGGGATCGAGCAGCGCTTCCCGGTCGCCCGTGATCTGCTCCCGGGCCCGCATGATCTCGATCAGCTTCTTCCGCCCCTTGGGCGGGCCGATCATGATCGCCCCCACCAGGCGGTGGTCCATGAAGAAGAGCTTCCGATAGAACTTGTCGTCCAAGGAGTGCGTTTTGACCCACTCCAGGTCCGGCTGCACGTCGGGGGTGACGCCCATCACGGCCAGCGTCGAGCCGAACATGGTCGTCGTGTAGGTCGGCACGTCGAAGAAGTCCTCCTCCTCGCCGGCCATGTTGTGCGCCGCCGTCTTGCCGTGCGCCTCCGCGTTGTCCCACGTCCCCATCTGGTTGTGCTTGCCCAGCATGAAGTCGTAGAAGACGGCGATGTCGCCCGCGGCGTAGACGTCAGGCAGGTTGGTCCGCAGCTTGGAGTCGACGACGATGCCGCGGTTGAGCTCGGCGCCGGTGCCGTTCAGCGGCTCGGTGTAGTAGTCGAGCCCGACGCCGTAGGTGAGCGTGTCGAACTCGATCCGGCGCCCCTTCTGCGTCTCCGCGACGTAGCCGCCATTGAGCCGCGAGAACCGCTCGACCTCATCGTCGGTGATGAACTCGACGCCCGCCGCTTCACCGAGGTCGCGACAGAGCCGGCCGGCGTCGGAATCCAGGATGTAGCGGAGGAACCAGGGACCGCGCATCAGCCAGGTGACCCGCGCCTTTCCGCGATGGATGACTCCCTCCGCCAGCTCGTAGCTGATGAAGCTGGCGCCCATCACCAGCGTGTGCTCGGATGAGTCGGTCCGCTCGATGATCTCGTCGGTGTCGTCGAGCGTCTGGAAACCGTAGACGTGCTCCACCTCATCCGAACCCGGCCACGGTGGCGGCTTGGGCCGGCCACCGGTGGCGACCAGGAGCGCGTCGTACTTGAACTCCTGTCCCCGGTTGGTGCGCACGAGCTTGGCCTGCGGATCGACCTCGGTGCACCAGGTCTCGAAGTGGATCTCCAGGCCTTTGGCCTCGTAGTCCTCGACCGAGCGCATCAGGACCTTCTCGCGGCGGACCTGCCCGCGCAGGTAGCGCGGTAGCGCGACCCGGTTGTAAAGCGGGTGGCGCTCGGCCGCGATCATCACGATCGAGGCGTCGGGGTCATTGGCTCGGAGCTCTTCGGCGCAGGTCTGGCCGGCGATTCCGTTGCCGAGGATGACGTAGCGGCGGGTCAGTGGGTCAGCCTCAGCGAGAACACCGCGAAACGCAGGTCATCGCGAAAATCGTATCCGACCGCTTTGAGATCACCGGCGGCGGGGTGGTCCGGGGGCGCCGCCAGCCAGACGCCGTCCATCCCGTCGGTGTCTGCCTCGAAGCGAAGCGCCATCAAAAGGTCCTGGAGCGCGGCGCCCGATCCGAACACGAAATTCACACCGAGCCGGTCCGTTCGGGTGGGCGAGAGCCCCGCCAGCGCGCGTCCGTTGACTCGAATCAGCCCCTCCGAGGCGAGCTGGTGGAGCAGGGCTTCATCGATGTCGAGTGGCGCCGACCAATAGCTGCTGACTCCGCCGTAGGCGGCGTAAGCCGCGTCCTCTTTGACGCCTGCCGCCAGCCGCGCGGCGTCGGCGGGGTCGGCGACGCGCGCCGGGTCACCACCCTCGACCCGGCCCGCCAGCCAGCTTGTCAGCCAGGCCCGGCGCTCGAAGCCGCGGCGCTCGAAAAGCCGGATCGCGTGCGGGTTCGCGCTCACCAGGCGTATCTCGGCGAAGCCGGCCGCGCCAGCCTCCTCGATGGCCGCCTCGAGCATCGCCGCACCGATTCCCTGGCGCTGGAGCGCGGGGTCGACCCGCATGCCCTCGTAGAACATCACGCCCGGGGCGATCGGTCGCAGCCGGTGAACCCCGACCACGATGCCGTCGAGCTCGAAGGCTTGAAAGGAGGCCGCCGGATCGGCTACCCAATCGTCGAAGCGCGCGGGAAGGTAGTCGTGACCGTCCCAGATCTCGCGCACCATCTCCAGGACCCGATCCTTATCGGCCGGCCGCACCGGCCGCATGCTCAGGTCGAGCGCGGCGTCCAATGCGCAACCCCCGTTCTCATCTCGCCGGCGTCGTAGACGAAGCCCCCGTCCGGCTCCCGGCGGAGCCGGCGCTCCAGCCAGGCGCGGCCACGCTCCTCGTCCCAATGCTCGCCCACGGCGGAGCGCACCTCGGCGGCCGCCTCCTCAAAGTCTCCATAACTGCGCGAGCTCGGATAAGTCAGGCGCGCCACCTCGGGCCGGATGTCCATTTCCGCGAGCACCTCGAGCAGGTCGCCGAACTCGGGCATCCGGGTACGCGGCCCGAAGAGAACCCTCCACGCCTCCTCGGCTGGGATCGCGGGCTGGGCCTCGCGCATCGTGATGAACACGCGCTCGCGCGCGCTCGACCCCAGCTTTTTGATGAAGGGCACGGGCTCGGCCACGCCGTAGAGGACGTGACAGCAGATCACGAGGTCGGCGGGCGCCGCCTCGGCGTCCTCCCAACTGCTGGCGATGACGGTCATGTTCGGCGCCGTGTCCATCTGCTCGCGCATGCCCTCGCTGGGCTCGACGGCGGTCACCCAGTCGAGCCGGCCGGCCAGTGGAACCGCGTGCCGCCCGAAGCCGGCGCCGGCGTCGATCAGCGTCTTGTGCGGGCCCAGCCAGGGCTCGATGAATTCGAGGAACGGATCCTCGCGGCCGGTCATGGACCGCTTGAAGCTCGCCGCGCGCCGGCTCCAATAACCGCGCTGGCCGGCGCCGGCGGTTTCCGCCTCTGCCTGGCGCGCGTCAACGAGGGCGCGCCACCGAGCGGCGGCCGGTGTCTCTACCATCAGTTGGATTCTCCCCAAATCGGCGGCCTACGATAGGATTTCGCCGGCCCGCCAAGCCCAAACTTCGACATGCCTCGGAGGGCCCATGCAGACCACCGCCGCGACCCCGACCAGCACTGAGTTCACGGACTCGGAGGCGGCGGTCCTGGCCCGCTACTTCACGAACCTCGACCGCCCGGTCTTCGCTCTCCGCAATCTTCCAGAAGTCGTCAAGGGCGCGCTCTTCAGCCGCTACTCACGGACCGAGAAGAGTCTCCGCCGGGTCCTCCTGGAGGAGTTCATACAGCAGCCGGAGAGCGGCTTCGAGGGCATCGTCGGGGAGGCGCCCTCAGACGACCGCGCGGTCGCCACTCGTCGTGCCGAGGAGTTCTACGAGCGCGTGCTGGTCGGCTACGGGGACGACTCGGTGGCCGAACTGGCAGGCGCTCACCTCGCCGTCGAGCGGGTGTCCACCCTCGCCGCCAAGGCGCTCCAGGACTCTCGGATCGGCCTCTCGCCGCTGGAGAAGTCGACGCGCTACGTTCGCTTCGACCGTCGCGGCTCCGACGGGCGCTGGCTCTATCACCGCGGCCCCGAGCTGTCCCACCCGGTCTACGAGCGGTCGCTGGATGCTCTTTTCGCGACCTATTCGTCGCTCATCGAGCCGCTGACCGTCGCCATCCGTCAGCGCTATCCAATCGAGCCCGGCGAAAGTGAGCGCGCCTGGAAGTCGGCGACCCGGGCCAAGGCGCTCGACCTGCTCCGCGGCCTCCTGCCCGCGGCCACGCTGACCAACCTCGGCATCTACGGCAACGGCCGCAGCTTCGAGTACCTGGTCACCAAGATGTCGGCGCATGAGCTGCCGGAGTGCCGCCAGCTTGCCGAGGCGATCCACCGAGAGCTTTCACTGGTGATCCCGGCCTTCGTACGGCGCGCGCTCGACGAGCGCTATGGCCGGCCGGCCGCGGAGCGGATGGCCGCGGTCCGCCGCGGCGTGGCTGGCCAAGCGGCTCGCCTCCAGGCACCTGTTGGCGGGCAAGCGGGCGTCTCCGTGCGGCTGCTGGAGTGGGATCGCCAGGCGGAGCAGAAGATCGCCGCCGCCGCTCTGTTCCCGCATTCCGACCTGCCCCTGCTCGAGCTAGGCAACGCCTCGGTCGACATCACCGCCGTCCTCGACGCCCTTTTGGGCGGCCGCGGAAACCGGCGTCACCGCGCCCCACGCGAGCTCGAGATGGCCACCTACACGTTCGAGATCACGGCCAATTTCGCGGCCTTTCGCGACCTCCAACGGCACCGGATGCTGACCCAGGACCGGCAGCTGCTCGGCACGGCCCTCGGCTGCGACGTCCCCGAGGAGCTGGAGTCCTACGGGATGGCGGGCGAATTCAGGGAGGCGCTGGAGCGGGCGGCCGATGCCCACCGGATGCTCGAGCGGGCCGCCGGGCCGGCGCTCGCCCAATACGCCGTGCCCCTCGCCTACCGGGTGCGCTGGTACATCCGCTGCAACCTGCGCGAGGTCTTCCACCTCTGCGAGCTGCGCACGACGCCGCAGGGCCATCCCGACTACCGCCTGGTCGCCCAGGAGCTGTTCCGGCGCGTCGCCGAAGTCCATCCGCGCCTGGCGGCCTACGCGCGATTCGTCGACCTGACCCCGGGTCACGAGCTCGAGCGGCGCGCCTCCGAGCGCCGGATCGACGAGAAGCTCCAGGAGCTAGAAACCCGCCGCTCTTAGTGCAGAGGGCTCCCTGAACAACCCTCCGCCGTAGCCGCCCACCCAGGGGGAGTCGCCGAAGCAGGTTCGCTCGCTCGCGGGGTGGCGTCAACAGTGCCCGTTAAGACGGCTTGCGGGTTGGGCCGGCGAAGGGCGGCGGCAGGCCCGCCGACGTCAGCAGCCCCGTGAAGATCAGGTTCAGGCTGTCGGCGAGCAGGTGGGCCGGAAGCCGGTCCGGGTCGGCCAGCCGCTGGAGGACGAAGCCGTCTGTCAGTGCGATGACCATGGCCGCCAGCTGATCGGCCGGGATTGCAGTCTCGACGCCCACCTCCCGGTCGACGTCCCTGATCAGCGACGCGACCACCTCGCGACAGTCCTCGTAGGCATCGCTGACCCGCTTCCTAAGCTGAGGATCGCGGACGGAGTGGCCCCATAGCTCGTACGAGAGGAGCATCCAGTCGGCTTCCTGTTCGACCATCCGGGTCAGGACTTCGCCGCCATGCTGCAGGCGCTCGAGGAGGGGTGCGTCACCCATGTAAGCCTCAGCCGCGGCGATCGTCCAGTTGCGGCTGCGGTCCTCGACGAGAGCCAGAAAGACGTCGTCCTTGCTGTCGAAGTTGGAGTAGAAAGCTCCCTTCGTGAAACCCGCCTCCTGAGCGACGTCGTCGACCGTGGCCGCCCGGTAGCCCTTGCGCCCGAAGACGCGCGCCGCCGCCTCGATGAGCTGCGCCCGCGTTTGCGCCTTTCTTTCGTCCCGCGTCAGCCGCTTCACCTTGGGCTTCAAGGTACCAGCGAGCAGGCATTTCGCATACCGACAAGTATTCGGAGCTTGCAGTCAACGGATACTTTCCGGTATCCAGATACCCATGAGTATCGGAGGTGCGCGATGAAAGCGGAAAGCATGCGGGCGCTGCGGCGCATCCAGGAGCTGACGGAGGCGGAGTGGATGGCCGTGGCAGGTCGCGCACGTCTCCTCGGTGTCGCCGGCTGGCGGTGGGACGGGGCGTGGGAGGCGGCTGCCGAAGGCCATGATGCTGGGGCGCTCGCTTTCCGGCTCGCGACAGACGCCGGGGCTACCCGGACGGCCGCCGCCGCCGCCGCGGGGGCGATCGCGGCGTTGGAAACCGGCCCCGCCCTCTCTGAGAAGGATCGTTCGGTCCTGGTCGAGCCCTTGCGTCCGCTCCTCGACGAGCCCGCCACCGCGCCTGCTAGATTTGAGCAGGTTTGGGTAGGGTTGAGGAGGTTCCAGGCGACCGCCGTGAAGCCGATTGGCTGAGCCTCGGCGAGGCCGCCCGCAGCCTCGGGATCAACGCCGGCACACTGCGCCGGTGGGCTGATCGGGGTCAGATAGCAACCTATACCACCCCCGGCGGTCACCGCCGCTTCCCGCGTTCGGCAGTCAGCGCCCTGCTCCCGCCCGACCGAGCCCGGCGCCCCCAGCTCTCAACCCTGGGCGCATCGGGCGACCGCATGGCCGCCGCTTACCGAACAGCACGGGATTCGGCGCCGCTATGGCTGTCGACTATGGGCGCCGAAGAGCGTGAGCTGTTCCGCGAGCGGGGCCACCGCATGGCGGAGTGCCTGATCGCTCACCTCGACGCCGACGCGCCGGCGCCGGCCATGGCCAAGCTCCACGAGGCGGCCCAATACGCAGCTCAGTACGGGCGCGATTCGGCTCGGCTCGGAGCCTCGCTCTCGGCGGCGGTCGAGGCCTTTCTCCGTTTCCGGGCGCCGTTCATCGAGGAGCTCGCCAAGACCGCCGGCAGCCGCGGCCTGCACACGCGAGAGGCGACCGGCCTGCTGGTCGACGCGGAAACCGCGGTCGACTCGCTCCTGGTCGCGTTCATAGAGGGCTGGCAGGGCGCCCTGGAGACCGCCGAACCGTGACCGGGATCTGGATGGCGGGCGTCGACGCGTCGGAATCGACGGCAGAGGAGCGTGCCCGCCTGGCCAGTGTGCTGGCGGCGGCGCCCCACATCCTGCTCGAGACCTGCCACCGGGTCGAGCTCTACGGCAGCGGCGAGCCGCGCGCACTGAACGGTCTTCGCGTGCGCAGCGGCGAAGACGCCGTACGCCACCTCTGCCGGGTAGCGGCCGGGCTCGAGAGCGCCAGCGTCGGGGAGCACGAGGTGCTGGGCCAGGTGCGTTCGGCGCTCGACAGGGCGCGCGCGAGCGGCCGCGAAGACCCGGCCGTAGTCCGACTCTTCGAGGTCGCGATCGCCGCCGGCCGTAAGGCGCGCTCCCACGCCAGCCCGCCCTCGCCAGGCCTGGCGGCGGCGGCAGCGCGCTGGCTCAACGGCCAGGTCGCGCTCCGAGGAGCCCGGGTGCTGGTCGTGGGGAAGGGGACCATGGGCACTGCCCTCACGCGCTCGGTGGAGCGGGCGGGGGCGAAGGTGACGGTCGCCAGCCGGAACCCCGCCAACGGTCAGCGCACGCTCGAGGAGGCCGCCGCCGCGGCCCCTGGGTTTGCGGCCGTGGCGGTCGCGCTGGCCGGTCCCTGGCGCGAGCTGACCGAGGCGCCCTCGGCCCCGGTCGCCGACCTGAGCTCGCCGGCGGCCGTCGGCCAGCTGGTGCGGGACCGCTTGGGCGACCGCTACCTGGGCATCGACGACCTCTTCTCGATGCGGGCGGACGCCGGCCGCTGGGCCCGGCGAGCCGAGGAGGCGGTCGAGAGCGCGGTGGCGGAGTACCAGGCGTGGCTCGCCTCGCGCGGAAACGGAAACCTGATCGAAATGCTTCTGGCCCGCTCTGACCAGCGCCGGCGGGCCCGGGTGGAGGGCATGCTGCGGCGCCTGGGCGACCTCGACGAGCGGCAGGCGAAGCTGGTCGAGCAGCTCTCACGGCAGCTGGTCGCCGACGTCCTCCACGAGCCACTGGCGGAGATCCGGCGCGACACGTCGGGCGAGCGCCGCGAGGCCGCCAGGAGGCTGTTCCAGCTGTGAGGGGTGAACTGCGGCTGGGCACGCGAGGATCGCGCCTGGCCCGGATCCAGAGCGAGGTCGTGGCCGGCCGGCTGCGCTCCGCCGGCTGGCCGGTACGTCTGGTGGAGATCGTCACCGCGGGCGACACGCGACCACCGGGC
The DNA here is from genome assembly GCA_964529765.1 of uncultured Actinomycetes bacterium. Lineage (GTDB taxonomy): Bacteria > Chloroflexota > Dormibacteria > Dormibacterales > Dormibacteraceae > CAZHAC01. The sequence goes on along the minus strand of CAZHAC010000088.1, from coordinate 1,596 downwards.
ACTCCGTTCGGCGAAGGCGTCTTCGTGACCGCGATCGAGCAGGCTCTGGCCGCCGGCGAGATCGACCTCGGAGTGCACAGCGCCAAGGACGTGCCCCTCGAGCAGGATCCGCGCCTGATCGTCGCCGCCTACCCCGAGCGTGCCGACCCCCGCGACGCCGTCGTTTCGCGCTCGACGCGGCCCCTCGACGGCCTGGCTGCGGGCAGCGTCATCGGCACCGACAGCCCGCGACGGGCCGGCTTCGTCCTCCACCGACGTCCCGATCTCAGCCATGCGCCGTTCTTTGGCAATGTGGACACCCGGCTGCGCAAGCTCGACCAAGGAGATGCAGACGCCCTGGTTCTGGCCTGTGCCGGCCTCGACCGGCTGGGCGCCGGCGAGCGCATCGCTGAGCGGCTCGACCCCCGCGAGGTCACGCCGGCGCCGGGCCAGGGAGCGCTCGCCGTCCAGTGCCGAGCCGGCGATGCCGAGGTGCGAGAAGCGCTGGCCGCGATCGACGACGCCGGCATCCGGCTGGCCGTCGAAGCCGAGCGCGCCGTCCTCGAGGCGACGGGGGGCACATGCCGGGCGCCCGTGGGCGCTCTGGGTGCGGTCAGGGGCGATCGCCTCCACCTGGTGGCGGCCGCGGTGTCGCCCGACGGGACCGAGTACGAGCTGGTCGAGCTGGAGGCGGTGGCCGAGCCGGGTGCCGCCGGCGAGGCTGGGCGTGCCGCCGGCAGGCGGCTCAAAGAGAAGGTGAGGTTGCCGGTATGAAGTTGATCGAAAGACCGCGCCGGACGCGGGAGACGGCCGCCTGGCGGCGCTTGGTCCGCGAGACCCGGCTGCGCCCGGGGCAGTTCGTGCTGCCGATGTTCGTCGTCCCCGGCCACGATCGCCGGGAGCCCGTCGAGGCGATGCCGGGCGTCTCGCGAGTGAGCCCCGACCTGGCTCTCGAAGCCGCCAAGGAGGCTGCGCGTGCGGGAGTGGGCGGCGTGCTCCTGTTCGGAGTGGCCGACGCCAAGGATGCGCAGGGGACTGGCGGTTGGGACCCCCAGGGCCCGGTGCCGGCCGCACTGCGGGCAATCCGCGGCGCCGAGCTCGACCTCGTGCTGGCCGCCGACGTCTGCCTCTGCGAGTACACCGACCACGGCCACTGCGGAGTGCTGGCGGGGACCGGCGTCGACAACGACGCCACGCTCCCTCTCCTCGCACGGTGCGCCGTCGCCTACGCCGACGCCGGGGCTGACGTCGTCGCGCCGAGCGCGATGATGGACGGCCAGGTTGGCGCCCTGCGCGAGGCTCTCGATGGCGCCGGGCACACCGGCGTCGCCGTCATGGCCTACGCCAGCAAGCACGCCTCGGCTTTCTACGGTCCCTTCCGGGAGGCAGCCGGCTCGACCCCGGCCTTCGGCGACCGCCGGTCCTATCAGATGGACCCAGCCAACGGGCGGGAGGCATTGCGCGAGATGGAGCTGGACGCCGCCGAAGGGGCGGATGTGCTCATGGTCAAGCCGGCGATCACGTCCCTCGACATCCTGGCCCGCGTGCGCCAGCGCTTCGAGCTGCCCCTCGCCGCCTACCAGGTGAGCGGCGAGTTCGCCATGCTCGAGGCGGCCT
>CAZHAC010000087.1:0-10210 GCA_964529765.1 uncultured Actinomycetes bacterium | reverse complement strand
CGGCTCGGCGCGACCGGCCAGGGGTGAAAGCTCCTCGTAGGCGCTGTCGTCCTGGGCGATGTACGAACCGCACCTGAGCACAAGCCGGACTGGCAGCGAGGCGGCCCAGCCTGTCGCGAGCTGCGCTACAACTCGGTCGAAGTACAGGCTTCCACCGCCGCTGACAATGATCTCCGGCCCTGCGAACATCTTCCGCAAATCGAGAGCGACAACAGTCTTCCGGACGTGATCGAGGGTTGCGTCGATGAGGTTGAGGCGCGACTCGAGGTCGTTGGTCGGGAAGACGTTCTCGTACACCTCGACGCCGATCAAGCGGAGATGGCGGCCAGAGTTGACGGCTTGCGCCACTGCCTCAGCCTCCTCCACGGTCCGGCAGCCACAGCGGCCGTCAGGCGCTCCGACCTCGACCAGAACCGCGACGCGGCCGGGGAATCCGCACGCGTCGAGCGTTTCGTCCATCAGCCGGACTCCCGATTCGGAGTCGACAAGACAGGCGAACTCGAAGGTCGGATCGCGCTCGAGCTCGGCGGCCACCCAGCGGAGAGCTCCTTCGTCGAGCAACTGGTTGGCCAGGAGCAGGCGGCCAGCTCCAACCTTTCGCATCACGGCTGCCTGATGGATCGTCGCCACGGAGAGTCCCCAGGCCCCCGCGGCGAGCTGCAGGTCGGCGACCTGTGGGGCAAGCGGCGTCTTCACGTGCGGAGCCAGGTCGACGCCACGGTCTCGGCACCACCGCGCCATCAACTCGATGTTGGCGTGGAGGATGTCGCCGCGCAGCAGGACCACCGGGAAGTTGAGGTCTCCGTTGAGGGCATGCCAGCCTCGGCTCGCTACGTCGCCGATTCGAGTCGAACCGCCCTCCGTATCGACTGGGAACGCCTTCATTCGCCAGTCGATCTCCTCGGCGAGGACGCACGTAAGGTCGAGCGTCACGCTGCCTCCTGGAAAACCCAGAAAGAGCGCTCGACCAGGGCCGGAGATAGGTCGCGGAGGATGAGTACGAGGCGCGCCAGTCGCCGGTCGCGTACCTCCGTGAGGTGCTCAGGCGGCGCGATCACGTGCTGGACCGCGTTGACGAGCACGGGTCCGAACTCCTCCGCCTCCACAACACCCTTTACCCGCAGGACGCGCTCGCCATGGCGGTGCAGAAGCATGCTCAGCCAAACGCCAAAGGCCATCCAGTCGACCGGCTCATTCGGCTCGAGCGTGAGCGAGGCGACGCCGCCCGTGTGGACCGCGTCAAACGGTTGGTTCACGGCCACAACGCCTGCCGGTCGGACACCAGGGAAAAGCAGGTCAGGAGGCCTCGCGAGCTCAGTCGAGGGGTTGATTTCGTGCAGCCGGGCCTCGAGCGCGCGCACCGCGCGGCGCCCCGCCAGATCTCGCTTCGTAACGATCACCCGGTCTGCGACCTCGATCTGCTTTAGCGCCTCGGGGTAAGCCTCCAACTGGGCCGCAGCGGCGCTGGCGTCGACCGTGGCGACGATGGCGTCAACCTTGAAGTGATGCTGCAGGACAGGGTCACTGGCGATCGTGAACGCGATCGGCGCCGGATCGGCCAACCCGCTGGTTTCGATCACGACGCGGTCGAGACGCGCACGCACTCCTCTCTCGTGGTCGTCCCAGATGCGAGCTAGTACGCGTGCCAGTTCTTCGCGCCGCGAGCAGCATGCACATCCGCCGGCCACGACCTCGGCATCGCCGCTCCCATCGAGCACGAACTCGTGGTCGAGTCCCTCGGACCCGAACTCGTTGATCACCACCGCCACGCCGCCGGCGTTCGGGCCGGCGAGGGCCCTCCGGAGGAGCGTCGTCTTGCCGGCGCCGAGAAAGCCGGTCAGGATCGTCACCGGACAGTGCCGCCGATTCTCACTCACCCGCTTTCGCCGTCAGAAGCGAGGCTGAGAAGGAGGCCTTCATCGAGCGGATCGATAGGGCGACTTAGACGGTCGGCGGCGGCCCAGATCTCTCCGAGGTGCTCGAGCACCTCGCTCGAGCCGCGACCGTTGGTCAGCACGTAGCGCGTCGCGCCCGGCTCGTCGTGGACGGCCAGCCGCCCAGTGGCCAGTATGCGGTTGACGAGCCGGATGCGGCGGTAGCGGTCGCGCCGCCGCCGAGTCTCTGCGGCCGGGTCGACGTCGGAACGGCTGGCCGGCCGGCGCTCCGTCCAGTGCGGCTCACCCGTCAGGTTCCCGCAGACGCGGCACATCCCGATCAGTCCAGCGTGGCCGCCCTGAACGGACGCCGGCGCCGGAAGTCCTCCGCGATCGCCTCCATGGTCTGCCAGGTGACCCCTTCGTGGCTGTTGATGTGGTCGATCATCCGCTCCAGCATGAGCAACACCTGCGGGCGGCCGCTGACATCAGGGTGGATGGTGAAAGCGAATACACCGTAGTCCAGTTCGCGGTACACCCAATCGAACTCGTCCTTCCACATCTGTTCGATGTCGCGAGGATTGACGAAGCCGTGGCTGTTAGGGCTCTTCTTGATGAACATCATGGGCGGAAGGTCATCCACGTACCAGTTGGCGCCGATCTCGACCAGGTCGATCTCCTGCCCACGAACCAGCGGCTTCATCCAGCTCTCCGCTTCCCGCGTGTAGTCGATCTTGGTCCAGCTGTCGCCGACTCGCGCGTAGAAGGGCACGAAGTCGTTGTAGCCCTGGCTGTGGTCGTAGCGGAACCCGTGTTTTAGGAGCAGCTCAGCGGTCACGCTCGACATCTCCCACCACGGCGCGACGTATCCACGCGGTGCCCGCCCGGTTAGCTCGGTGATCGCCTCGATGCTCCGCAGAAGAACATCCTCCTCCTGCTTCGGGGTCATGGCGATCGGATTCTCGTGCGAGTAACCGTGAGCTCCGACCTCGTGACCCGCCTCGGCGACCATCTTCATCTGCTCCGGAAAGGTGTCGATCGAGTGCCCGGGGATGAACCAGCTGGTACGGATGCCGTAGCGCTCGAACAGCTTGAGCAAGCGCGGGGTGCCGACCTCCCCCGAGAACATCCCGCGCTGGATGTCGGACGGCGAATCGTCGCCTCCATATGAGCCGAGCCAGCCGGCCACAGCATCGACATCAACCCCGAAAACGCATCGAATGTCCTTCGCCACCGTTATGTCCTCTCCTTATCTATGAGCGGCGATCAGTCGCTGCCCGCGAGCCAGCGCCCGCCGTCGACGACGAGAACGTGCCCGTTCACATAACCTGCCTCCTCGCTGGCGAGGTAGAGGAAGGCCGCCGCGACGTCGTCGCTCTTCCCGACGCGTCCGACCGGCACCAGTGAGGCCTGGCCGGCGACGCCTTCGGGACCGAGTGAGTTGACTGGATCCGTTGACTGCGGAGTCTCGATCACGCCTGGCGCGACTCCGTTGACCGTGATCCCGGCCGGGCCGAGCTCCACCGCGAGCGTGTTGATCAGTCCCAACAGCCCGCCCTTGCTGGCGGCATAAGAGGTGTGCTGCACCCACGCCTGCAAAGGGCCTGAGACGGACGTTGTGGCCAGCAGCCGGCCGTAACCGGCCTTTCGCATGGCGGGGATGGCCGCCTTGAAGCACCTCCAAACGCCGGTCAGGTTGACGTCGATCACCTTTCCCCAGAGCTGCTCGTCGACGCCTTCGGGCACCGGCTCGATGCGTGCGATGCCGGCGTTCGCGATGGCGATGTCAAGGCGGCCAAAGTCATCAACGGCAGCCGCCGCCAGCTGGTCGAGGTCGGCCTGCGCGCAGACGTCCACCTCGCGGACGACGACGCGCGCGCCTGCGCGCTCGGCGTCCCGGACGACCGGTTCGATGTCATGGCCGTCCGGTGGGTACCAGCCGAGGGCGAGGTCGGCACCGGCCGCCGCGAACATTCGGGCGGTAGCAGCGCCGATGCCAGACGCGGCGCCGGTGATCAGCGCCACGCGGTCTTTGAGTTGAAACGGCATCCAGGTCTCCTTTAGAGCATCACGTCGCCGCCGTTGGGTCCCAACGTCTGGCCTGTGTAGTAGGTGGAGTCATCCGAAGCGAGGAACACGGCCGTCGGGACGATCTCGGCAACCGAGGCGAAACGGCCGATCGGCAGCGAGGCCAGCTTTGCCCGCTTCCAGTCCTCGCTCTCCGACTCGAGCATGGCGGTCTCGACGGGTCCGGGCGCGATCGCATTGACAAGCACGTTTCGGGCCGAGACCTCTCGCGCGAGCGAGCGGGTCAGGCCGATGACCCCGGCCTTGCTCGCGCTGTAAGCGGCCATGGTCGAGCCACCGATCTGGCCCAGCTGCGAGGCGATGTTGATGATGCGACCTCCGCCCTGGCGGAGCAGCTGCGGAAGGACGGCGCGGGTGCAGAGGAAGGTTCCTCGCAGATTGACGGCGATGACACGATCCCAGTCGTCGGGGTCGAGATCCTCGACCAGCGCTTCGTGGACGATGCCGGCGTTGTTGACCAGGACGTCAATGCCGCCCAGCCCCCGGACGACCTCGCCGACCGCTGATTCGACAGCCGCCCAATCGCTGACATCGCACTGCAGATAGAGCGCGCGCCGGCCTTGTGCCTCGATGGCGTTTACGACCGCTTCCGCGGCGGAGGCGGCACCGACGTCGAAAATCGCGACGTCGGCGCCTTCCGCAGCGAAGCCCTCGGCGATGCCGCGGCCTATGCCGCGAGCACCGCCGGTGACGATCGCCCTTTTACCGGTGAGCCGCTGCATCCGCGGCCTCGGCGCTGGCGATTTCGGGCTTGATGTCGAAGAAGGGTGCGTGGCTGGTGCGACGCACGATCCAGGCGACGGGCAGGCCGATCAGCAGGAAGATCGCGGCCGGTATCAACGTGCCCAGGGGCGTGGTCGGGATCGACCAGAGGACCGCGAAGACGATCACCACGACGCCGAGCGAGGGCAGGATCCCGGCATAGAGCAGACTGGTCACGCTCCTCGTTAGCACTCGGCGGTAGTACCAGGTGCACGCGACCCCGCCGGCTACATAGAGCGCGATGTAGAGGATGCCCGCGGTGGCGGTGACGAGGTTGAGAGCCTGGGCCACGGTGCCGTTGGCGAGATACACGATCAGGAGGACGACCGGCACCACCCCCGCGATGGAGAGGCCGATCCACGGCGTCTGCGCCTGCGACAGCCTGGTCAGCGCGCGCGGCAGCAAGCCCTCTCGGGAGAGCCCGAAGCCCACGCGGCTGAACACCTGCAGCTGGGCCTGGGTGACGCCAACCACCGAGAGCAGCACGGCCAGCGAGACGATGGCAGCCAGTGGTCCCGGCAGCACCAGCCCGGCCGCGTATGCGATCACGTTGGCCGAGTTCTTGACCAGGACGTCGGCCGGCGCGACCGCCTGGATGACCGCGATCATGAACGCGAACCAGATAGTGCAGAAGATGACCGAGATGATCCCGGCACGACCGGGGTCGCGATGGGCTTCGTGCTGCTCCTCGGCGAGGTAGACCGCCGACTCCCAGCCGCCGAACATGAACACGGCGATGACGATGCCGCCGACCAGCCCGCTCAGGCTCGGCGCTGAGCTCGGCAGCAGCCACGACAGAGAGGGGATCTGTGAGCCCGAGTGACCGGTCAACTCCGCGTAGAGCAGGGCCCCCGCGAAGAAAATGATGATCGCGTACTCGAGCCAGACCAGATAGATCTGGAACCGGATCGCGGCTCTCACGCCGGCGACCGCGATGGCCACGACGGCGAAGGTGGCGATCGCAGAGACCAGCCACTGCAGAATCGGATTGGACGCCTGCGAGGGAGCGATCACGCCCAGCAGGTAGGGGCCGAACACGACGATGTTCGCGATATTCGAGATGGTCGACTCGATCATCACCATGAGACCGACCGCCAGTCCGAGCACCGGACGCACGGTTCGGGCCACCCACATCGCCTGCGCCGCCGCCGACGGCTGCCAGAGGTTGAGATGGTGATAGGCGATGGCGATGCAGAGCATGGCCGCGCCGACGACGATCGAGATGAACGGGCCGGCGTGGCCGGCGACTCCGATGATGGCTCCCAAAGTCAGGGCGATGGCGCTCGACGGCGCCACGTTGGTCACCGCGGCAACGATGTCGCCCCACAGCGCGACGGCCCCCCGTCTCAGCTCTGTCGGCGCGGCGTAGCCCGCTCCGATCGCTTCTGCGTCTGTGCTCAACTCACTCCTCCAACTGGTGCTGACCGCCAGCGGCGGCCGCGGACGAACCTGGGCGCTCGCGAAGTCCTTTGATCACTCGCCGCCCAGACGCGGTGAGGACGTCCTGGAAAGCCGCTGCGATTGCCGGCCGGTCGAGTCCGGCCATGAGGAGGACCCGCAGCAGGATCCGGGCATGCACGGCGTCGACGGCGCCGGCCGAGATCAGCCCCCGCCGGGCGAGGTCGATCTCGCCACCGGGATAGCTGTAGGTGTGCCGAAGGATCGGGCCCGCGAATGTCCGCGACGCGAGGACGACGGGCATCGACGCCGCCAGATCTTCGAGCGGCGGCACAAAGGACGCCGGCACGTGCCCGCCGCCAAAGGCGGCCACCACCAAGCCGTCGTAGCTCAGCTCGCCGACCTGGCGCAGAAGGCGGGGGTCGTCGTCGAAGGCGACCGGCACGAGTCCGACGAGGGCATCGCCAGGAGGCTGCGGCAGGCTTACGACCGTCCGGCCCGGTGGACGGAGCAGGACTCGGACGGTGTCTTCGACCACGTGCCCGATCGGTCCCGCAAGCGGTGAGCCGAAGGTTGCGGTCGAGGTGCTGTGCCGCTTACGGACGAACCGTGCGGCGTGAATTTCGTCGTTGAACACGACCGTCGCACCCATGCCGCCCGTCAGCCCGCTGGCGGCCACTCGCACCGCCGCCAGCAGATTTGCGGGTCCGTCCGCTCCGGGAAGGCTGGGATTGCGCATTGCGCCAGTCAGCACGACCGGCCTGTCGTCACCAACCAGAAGGTCGAGGAGAAAGGAGGTTTCCTCCAGCGTGTCCGTCCCCTGGGTGACGACAGCGGCGTCGCACCCTTTGGCGAAGCGCTCATCGATGGCGGAGGCGAGCGCGAGAATCGTAGAAAGGTCAAGGTCGCCCGAAGGCACCTGGTGGACGGCATGGACTTCGATGTCCGCGACATCCAGTGCGCTGGGCACCGCCTGGAGCAGATCTTCACCGGTCAGCGTGACCAACGCTCCGCTGTCCGAGGTAGTGCGGGTGCTGGCAATCGTTCCGCCAAGCGAGAAGAGTGAGATCCTTGGGCGCACCTCTCAGCGCCCCTCCCGCTTTACGGCGATCGCGTCAACCTCGACCAGGATGCCGCGGAGCTGGGCGCCGACCGTTGTCCGTGCCGGGTATGGCGGGCTGAAGAATCGTCGGTAGACGGCGTTGAACTCATCGAAGCCGGAGAGGTCAGAGAGGTAGGCGGTTACCTTGACGACGTCTGCAAGCGAACACCCGCCGGCGGAAAGCACCTCCCGCAAATTCGCGAGGACTCGCTCGGCCTGCAGCGTTAGCCCCTCCGGAATCTCCCCGGTCGTCGGGTCGACGGGCCGTTGCCCAGACGCGAACACCATGCCGTTGGCGCAGACGGCCTGGGAGTAGGGGCCGGCGGGCTCCGGAGCCTGGCTGGTTCGGACCTCGGTCATCGGGCTGCCATCAAGGCAGTGAGGCACTGGCTGATTCGGTCGAGCGCGGCTTGGATGCGCGGCAGCTGAAGCACCCGGCCGCTACGGCTGGCGTCCAGCGTCTCCCAGCGCTCCTGGCTCGTCTGCCCATAGAGGAGGCTTGTGCTGACCCGCAGCTGCAGGTCGGACGGGTCGGCGCCGAAGGCCGTGCCCGGAAGCACCCCGATCCCGAACCTCGACAGCATGGTCCGTGCCAGCTCGTCAGAGGTGGTGATGCCAGCCGCTGCCAGCTCGGCGCGTCGCGAACTGAAGTCGGGGTACTGGTAGAAGGCAGCCTCCGGGGTCCGCGACATGATGCCGCCCGCCTGCATGAAGCGGTCGTGAACTGCGAGTGAGACCTGCCTGTGCAGAGCACGCGCGTCCGTGACGAACGATGTCAGCTCGGGCGGTTCACTGAGGGCGAGGCGAGCGATCGCACTCATCGGACTGGGCAGGCAAGACCAGATCTCGCTCGCGAACCCGATCGCCGACCGCACGGTCAACCGTCCAGCGTCGGTGGCGGGTGCGCGTAGAAACCCGATGCGCCAGCCTCCCAATGCCCACGCTTTGCTGAGGCCACTGGTGACGTACGTCGCATCCGGCATCAGGAGCGCCGGCGAGACGAGAGCGCCCGGGTTGTAGGAGAGGTCTCGGTAGATTTCGTCCGAGATCACGACCAAGCCTTCGGCCGCGGCAACCTCACAAACGCGCGTCACCAGCCTCTCGCCGGCAACGGTTCCGGTGGGATTGTCCGGAATTGTGACAAGCAGGATTCCCGGGCTCGCCCCGGTCTGGCGAGCGGCCGCAAGGATGCCGGGCAGCTGGTCCGGATCGGGAACACCGCCTGCCTCGGCCGGGATGGGCACCGGGATCACCCGCTTGCCGGCGAGCGCGGCCTGCGCGGCGTAGCTGACCCAGGCAGGCGACGGCAGCACGAGGTCCCCCGGAAGGACGCTGACGAGGGCGAACAGCGCGGCCTTGCTCCCCGGCGTCATGACGATGTTGTCCGGGCCGGCGGAGATGCCGCGCCGCGACAGGTACTCCGCGGCCGCCAACCGCACCTCTGGGTCACCGGCCACCGGGCCGTAGACGTTGCTGCTGGTCCCCGCCTGCAGATGCTCCGCAAACAGCGGATGCACGGGCAGGCCGGCTTCGCCGAAGGCGAGGTGAAGGATGTCCTGCCCCTCCCGCTGGGCGCGGCGGATCGACTCGTTGATGGCCAGCGTTGGCGACTGCTGGGGCGATGCTGTCAAAGGGAGCTCCGGAGCGGCAACGCCATCGGGCGCATCGGACTGCCGGTCGCGCCGCGCAGCTTCAGGCAGGCGCCGAGAAATGCAAACGTGTACAGCCGGTCCGCTGCCAGCGCTTCCAGGTCAACGACTTCGACGATCGGGATCCCAGCCTCGGCGAGGAGGTAGGTGTGGACGCTGTCCCAGTTTCCCTCCTCGGCGGACGGGTACTGTTCGAGCGCGATGTTGTCGGCGCCGATCAGCATCGCCCCGCATTTGGCGAGGTACTCCGCGCCCTCTCGGTTGAGCCCGGGCTCCGGCGCGAGGTAGCGCTGAGCGTCGGGCCAGACGGTCATCCGGCCGCTGCGGATCATCACCACGTCGCCGGCCCGAATCTCCGTCTTCTGCCGTCGGAGCGCGTCGCGCAGCTCCGCTTCGCCGATGCCGAAGGAGTCGGGGAGGCAACCGACCCCCTGCGCCCCGGCGACGTCGATCAAAACGCCGCGCGCTACGATCGGCGGGTGCTTGTCGGCGCCGGATACAGTCCAGTGCCGGCTCCCCAGGTGCTCGTCAACCGAGAACCCATTCCAGACCTTGCCGTGGTAGCCGAAATGGTTGAGAGTGTCGACGTGCGTCCCGCAGTGTGTGTACATGAGGACGCTGTCACCCGAGTAGCTGACGAGTCGGTTCTGGGTCTCGCCGACGCCCGCGAGGTCGTCGATAACCGACCCGCGAGGCGTGTGGGTCATCCAGATCTGGTAGGTCGGGTCGCCCGCGGCGGCCCAACTCGGCATACCGATGAAGTAGTCGACCGCGAGATCTATCACCTTGTGCCCGTCCACCTCGGCCAGCACCTCGCGGACCGAGTCGCTGGTCATCAGGTTGAGCATTCCGATCTGGTCGTCGGGGCCGAACGGGCTCTTGGTGGCGGTTCGAACCGTGGCGCTGAAGGCCGCGATCCGGTCCCTGTCCTCAGCGGAGACGATCCCTGGACCGCACATCAGGACAGCTGCGGTGGGTGAGCTCGGCCAAAAGCAAATGTCTCTGTGACTTGTTCGACCAGATTGAACATAGTCGGGTAGGCTAACCACAAATGCGGCGTTTGGGACAACCGAATTTTTGCTGTGGGGCTTTGGCGGGTTGACACGACTCGACGCACTCGAGAGAACGGCGCGGGTGGTTCACCGTGCTTGACGCGGGCCCCGACGCAGCGCGCCGGGCTTCCCCCGCGGACCCCGATCAGCGCCGGCTGGGACTGATCCTGCGCGACCTGCGCCGGGGCCGGTCGCTGACGACGCGCCAGCTGGCAGAGCGGGCCGGCGTATCCGCCAGCCTGATCAATCAGGTCGAGACGGGCAAGGCCAGTGCCTCGATCACCA
>CAZHAC010000086.1:0-10261 GCA_964529765.1 uncultured Actinomycetes bacterium | reverse complement strand
ACGAGCGGTTTTCCTGCATCAGGATCAGCACGTGCTGGATCTGGCTCGCCGGGCGTTGCTTATGGCCGCCCTCATCCGCGGCGACGGTCTTCGCGCTCCCGGCCACAGCCGTTGTCGCCAGCACGACCACCGCCAACCGACCAACTGCTCTCAATCCTGAGCGTCCCGCTGTCGCCATTCGTCTTCTCCGGAAATGGGGAATCCTGCAGAGTGTGATGTCACAGTACGTTGGCGTTCTTTAAGGCGGGGTTATGAGAAGCAATTCATTTCCCCGGTTTTGTGAAAGCGCGCGCATCGGCCAAGAACGTCGTGCGCTTGGAGAAAGAGCGGTTGGTGCGGTCGGCTAGGGCAGGATGGATGAAAGCCGCCCGCCGGCGGCCGCCAATCGCCTCCGGGCCTCATCCGAGTCGACGCCAAGGGCGACCATGACGATCGCCAGGCGCGCATCGCCGGCCGATTCGAACAAAGCAGCCTCCGCGACCGTGGCCTCGCAATTGGCGAGGTCGGTCACCATCGCGACCGCGCGCTTCCAGAGCTTGCGATTGTCAGGGATGACGCCAACCATCCGGCCGCGGTGCAGCTGGCCGAGGCGCTGGAAGGTGGCGGTGCTCAGCATGTTGAGCACCAGTTTCTGAGCCGTGCCCGCCTTGAGCCGCGTCGACCCTGCCACGACCTCCGCGCCCGTCAAGACCACCACCGCCGCGTCGGCGACGGCCGCCATTGAGGATCCGGCGTTGTTGACGAGTGCCACCGTATAGGCGCCGCGTTCCGCGGCCGCCCGCAGCGCACCGAGCGCGTAGGGGGTCTCACCGCTGGCGCTGACGGCGACCACGGCGTCGCCGGGCGCGACGCCTGCGAGCGCGGCTCGGCCTAGCGCCTCCTCGTCCTCCTCCGATCCGCCGGCGATGGAATGGGACACGACCACGCCGGCTTCGATGCCAAACGTGGCCCGGCACTCGGAAGCGTCGAGGTCCGCGAGCAGCCCGCTCGAGCCGGCGCCCGCGTAGTGCAGCCGGCCGCCCTCGCCCAGCCGCCGAACCACCTCGTCGACGACGCCGGCCAGCTGAGGGAGTGCCGCCCCGACGGCAGCGGCTACGGTGGCGTCCGCCTCGTTCATCACCCGCAGGAACTCGATCGTGGAGAGCCCATCGAGCTCATCGGCTCGCTGGTGGATCTGCTCGGTCGAAAAATTGGTCTTGACCACTTGGTTAAAGACGTGCTCTACTGATGCGCCACAGCCGGCGGGTTGACGGGCTGTGGACTATACCACTGGGGGTTGCATGGGAAAGCAGGACGAGGCTCGGGAGCGCGTGCTCGAACTCATCGAGACGCTCCAGGTGGGCCAGGCGATTCCGCCCGAGCGGCAGCTCTGCGTCCAGTTGGGGGTCTCCCGGCTCACACTGCGCGCGGCGGTTGATCAGCTCGTCCAGGAGGGCTACCTGGTCCGCAAGCATGGCAGCGGCACCTTCGTCTCCCAGCCCAAAATCGCCCAGCAGCTGGCGCTGACCTCTTTCACCGAGGACATGCGCCGGCGCGGCATGGTTCCCTCGAGCCGCACGCTCGAGCTGGCGGCCGGTCCGGCCGGACCGCGGCTGGCGCGCCGCCTGCAGGTGTCCCCGGAGGAGCCCGTGCTCCGCATTCGCCGCCTCCGGCTCGCCGACGGCGAGACGATGGCGATGGAGACACTGCACGTCGCACAAAGCGTGGTTCCGGGGCTCACGCCAGAGGACCTGGAAGGGCACTCCTTCTACGAGCTGCTCGGTGAGCGCTACGGCATCACGATCGCCCGTGGCCAGCAGACCATCGAACCGACCGTGACCAACGAGGAGGAGTCGGCCGATCTCGGCGTGCCGCTTCACTCGCCGGCGCTCCTGTTCGAGCGCACCACCTACACAGAAGCGGGGCGCGTCATCGAGTTTGTGCGCTCCCTCTACCGTGGCGACCGCTACCGGCTGGTCGCCGAGCTCCTGCCGCAGCGTTCGGCCGGCAGGGGACACCACCTGGCTCAGTTGGTCCCGCGATGAGCTCTCGCGAGACCACGGCTTCCACCGAGGGCGGCCGGCGCACCGCCACGGTTCAAATCTCGCGCCAGAAGAGGAGGTAAACCCTTGTTTCCAGGACAGCCGCTGAGGACCGTCGTGATGGCGGCCGGCCTGTCCATCGGCCTGCTGGCGTGCTCTTCCTCGCCGAGCACGAACTCGAGCGCGACCCCTCAGACCATCACCGTGTGGCTGATGAACGGGAGCGCTCCTCAGCAGGTGGTGGATGGGGTCAACGCCGACTTCACGGCCAAGCATCCGAACGTCAGTGTCAAGGTCGAGATCCAGCAGTGGTCGGACGTGACCACCAAGCTCGACACGGCTTTCGCCGGATCCGCCCCGCCCGACGTCGTGGAGCTCGGCAACACGCTGGTCGCGAAGTACGCCGCCGCGGGCGCGCTCGAGGACATCACTTCCAAGAAGGGCTCGTTCGAGAACTCGTCGACCTGGCTGCAATCGCTGACCGACTCCTGCACTGTCAACGGAAAGCTGGACTGCGTGCCGTATTACGCGGGCAGCCGGGCGATCATCTACCGCAAAGACATGTTCGACAAGGCGGGTGTGCAGCCGCCGACCAGCCTGGACGCCATGATGACGGCCGGGCAGAAGCTCATGGACACATATAAGGACGACGCCAATTTCTCGGCCTTCTACTTCCCGGGGAAGTACTGGTACGCCGCTGCGTCCTACATCTGGGACTACAACGGCGATATCGCGACCAAGAACGGCAAGACGTGGCAGGGGGCTCTCAGCTCGAGCGGGTCGCAGGCCGGTCTGACGACTCTCAAGGGCATGGTCGACAAGCTGTCGCGCGCCGACAAGACGGGCGACGAGCTGAACCAGGACAAGGCCTTCGCGCAGGGCCACATCGCGATGATCATGGCCAACGGCTGGGAGGTCGGCGTGATCACCGACCCTAAGTCGGGTGACCCCAGTCTGAAAGACAAGCTGGGCGTCTTCCCGCTACCCAGCCACACGTCTGGCTCCACCGCCCCGGTGTTTCTGGGCGGTTCCGACCTCGCCATCTCGGCGAAGAGCAAGAATCAGTCGCTCGCCGAGGAGTGGGTCAAGCTTCTCGCGGGCAACAAGTGGCAGACCCAGATGGCGAGCGTGGGCCAGGTGATCCCGAACAGCACGACGCTGCTGAGCGTCAACGCGAGCAACCCGTTGATCGGCGTCTTCGCGCAGGCCGCGAAGAACAGCCGGTTCGTTCCGAACTCGGCCAACTGGGCCAACGTCGAGTCCTCCAACGTCCTCCAGGACATGCTGGTCTCGATCTTCACCGGCAAGGCATCGATCGCTGATGCGACCAAGGCGGCCGACGCCAAGGTTGCTCAGATCCTCAACAGCTCCTCGTAGTGCAGGGAGCTCAGGGCGCTTGATGAATGCCATCAGCCCGGCGGCCGGCCGCAAGGCCGGTCGCTGGGGTGCCCTGGCCCTCCTCCGTGAGGGGGCGTGGTATCGCCTGAAAGCGGATGCAACGCCCTACCTTCTCCTATTGCCGGGCGCGCTAGTCATCCTCGCGGTATTCGGCTATCCGATGGCCACCCTGGTCGGGCTCTCGCTGCAGCACTACGGCCTGCGCCAGCTGATCGCCCACCAGGGCGACTTCATCGGGCTCAAGAACTACACCGACATCCTCGGCGACCGGTTCTTTTGGGTCGTCGTTCTGCGCACGGCCGCTTTCACGGCCGTCAACGTGGGTCTCACGATCGTCGCCGCGCTCGGCATCGCGCTTCTGATGGAGCGTGTCCACCGGCCGATCCGGTGGGCGCTGTCTTCGGTGCTCGTCCTCGTGTGGGCCACGCCGGCGCTGGTCGCCGTCGACATCTGGCAGTGGATGTTCGACTTCGAGTTCGGGGTCATCAACTGGCTCCTGACCCACCTCGGCTTCGGCAACTTCATCCACCACAATTGGTTCGCGCAGCCGCTTCAGGGTTTCACCGTCATCACCGTGGTCGTCGTGTGGGGCGCTATCCCGTTCGTGGCGATCACCCTCCATGCCGCCCTCTTGCAGCTACCGCGCGATCTGGTGGAGGCGGCCGAGGTCGACGGTGCCGGCACCTTGGGCACGTTCTGGCACGTGGTCATGCCGGTGCTGCGTCCCGTGCTCGTAATCGTGGCCACCCTCTCGACGATCTGGGACTTCCAGGTTTTCAACCAGGTTTGGGTCATGCTCAACCAGCGCCCCAGCGCGGACTACTTCCTGCTCGGCATCTACACCTTCAGCGAGTCTTTTCGGGTTACGCAGTACGGCCGCGGCGCCGCGCTGGCCGTGATCATGGTGCTGCTGCTGCTGGTGGCGACGTCTGTCTACATCCGCTACTACGTGCGCCAGGTGATGGCGCCGGAGGCCGCGTGATCAGCCGGTCCGTGCGGCGGGCCACGTGGGACGTGGTCGCCGTGCTGACGGCGGGGCTGATGGCCTTTCCGATCTACTGGATGGTGAGCACCGCGTTTAAACCCGGGCGCGACATCCTGCGTCTCGATCCCCAGTGGTTCCCCGTCCACCCGACTCTGCGCAATTTCGAGGACGCCATCGCCCAGCCCTTCTTCTGGGATGACGTGCGCAACAGCATGGTGGTGACCCTCGCCACCGTCGCGCTCTCGGTCGCGCTCGCGTTTATGGGCGCGGTCGCCATCGCGCGCTTTCGCTTCCGCGGCCGGACGGCGGTCGTGATGCTCGTGATAGCGGTGCAGATGGTGTGCACGATGGCGCTCGTCATCCCGATCTACCTGCTCTTCGACGCCGTGGGGCAGGTTGACCAGCTGCCGAGCGTGATCCTGGCCTACATGGCCTTCGTGCTCCCGTTCATGACCTGGACGCTGCGCGGCTTCGTCAGCAATGTGCCGGTCGACCTCGAGGAGCAGGCCATGATCGACGGCTGCTCGCGGGTCCAGGCGTTCCTTCGGATCGTGTTTCCGCTCGTCGCGCCGGGGTTGGTCGCGACGTCGGTCTACGCCTTCATTCAGGCCTGGAACGAGTACATCATCGCCTACGTTCTGCTCAGCCGCCCCGGTAACCAGACGGTGACGATCTGGCTCGCCTCCTTCACGACCAGCCACGGCGTCGACTGGGGAGGTCTGATGGCGGGCGCCACGCTGACTGGCATACCAGTGGTGGTCTTCTTCCTGGCGCTCCAGCGCTACGTCGTCGGCGGGCTGACCTCGGGAGCGGTGAAGGGATGACCAAAGCTCAAGTCCGGCGCCTCGCGCTCGGCACTGTGCTCGCCGGCTTCGAGGGCCACGTCGCGCCGGACTGGCTTCGCCGCAAGCTTGACGAAGGCCTCGGCGGGGCAGTGATCTTCGGCCGCAACGTGCGCGACGACGAGCAGCTCGCCGCGCTCGTGGGCGCCATCCACGCGGAGGCACCGGCGATCGTGGCCATCGACGAGGAGGGCGGCGACGTCACCCGGCTCGACGTCCACACGGGCAGCCGGTTCCCAGGCAGCTACGCGCTCGGCCGGATCGGCGACCCCGCACTCACCCGCGATGTCGCGGCCGCGCTCGGCCGGCGGCTTGCCGATGTTGGCATCGACCTCGATCTGGCGCCGGTGGCCGATCTGCTGCTTGATCCGGCGAGCCCCATCATCGGCGTCCGATCGTTCGGCGCCGACCCGGCCCAGGTCGGGGTGCAGGTCGCCGCGTTCGTCGAGGGATTGCAGTCTCAAGGCGTAGCCGCCTGTCTCAAGCACTTCCCCGGCCACGGAGCGACCGCGGGCGATTCGCATAAGGAGCTGCCCGAGGTAGGGGGTGGAGCGGCAGGGTTGGAGAGCGCACTCGTGCCCTTTAAGGCGGGCATCGAGGCCGGTGCCAGAGCGGTCATGACCGCTCACGTGCGGGTGCCATCGGTGGACTCGCTGCCGGCGACGCTGAGCGCGCCCATCATCACCGAGCTGCTCCGTACACGGCTTGCCTTCGCCGGCATCGTGGTCACCGACGGCCTCGACATGGGCGCCATCGCCGACAGCCGGGCAGCCGGCCCGCTCTCCCTGGCTGCCGGAACCGACGTGCTCTGTCTGGGCGGCGGACCCACGTCCGAGGTCGATGTCGACCAGGCCGTGGAGGCGATCGTCGAAGCCGTTGACGACGGGCGGCTGACGTTCGAGCGCCTGGAGCAGGCCGCGGACCGGGCGCGAATGCTGGCGGCCTGGGCGGCCGATGCCCGAAGGAAAGCTACGCCACCGCCCGACGGCGCCGCGCTCGTGGCGGCGAGGCGCGCGGTGCAGGCGACCGGACGTGTGCTGCTGCACTCGCCGGTGACTCTGTACGAGCTATCCGTTCATCCGTCGGAGGCTGCCGGCCCCGTGCCGCTCGCCCTTGGCGAAGCACTCCGGGAAACCGGGCTCCGCGTCGACGTCGTCAAGGTGGCTGAGCAGACAACAGAGGTTGCTCCGCCCTCCGGGACGGGTTCGGTCGTGGTTGCGGTGAGAGATTTGCACCGGCACCCCTGGCAGCAGCGACTGGTGGCGAACCTGGTAGCGTCGCGGCCCGACATGGTCGTCGTCGAGCTCGGACTCGAGGTTCTCAAACCCGCCTGCGCCGGCTACGTGGCGACGGGCGGCGCCTCGCTCGCCAGCTGCCAGGCCGCGGCCGCGGTGCTTGCCGGCGCCGAGGTGTCGGCATGACCCGGTTTGCGCTGCGAGGCCGCGTAATCGCAGGCGGGCGCGAGCTGCCCGAGGCGACAGTCGTGGTCGAGGAGGACCGGGTGGCCGAGATTCGTCCTGGCTTCGCCGCCGTCGCCGGCGCTGAGACGGCGGGTGGCGAGGGCTGGATAGTGGCGCCCGGTTTCGTGGATCTCCAGGTCAACGGCTTCGGGGGGCGTGACGCCATGGAAGGCTGCGACGCGGTCGAGGCGATCGGCGCGCGACTGCCGGCGACCGGAGTCACGGCCTTCCTGCCGACGCTGATCTCGCGGCCGATTCAGGAGGGCTGCGTGTTTGTAGAGGCGGTCCGGCGCGCCCGGCCAGCCGGCGCACGTGTGCTTGGGGCCCACATCGAGGGCCCGTTCTTGAGTACCAAGCATCCCGGGGCGCACGATCCGGCGCAGCTGATCGAGCCGCAGGCCCATCTCGTCGACGAGCTGCTGCGGCATCCACCGCGCCTGCTTACCCTCGCTCCCGAACTGCCCGGTGCGGCTGCCGCCATCGCCCGCCTGAGCGCCGCCGGCGTGGTAGTGAGCCTCGGTCATTCGGCGGCCACCAACGTCGAGGCAGAGGCCGGATTTGACGCGGGCGCTCGCTTTGTGACGCACCTCTTCAACGCCATGTCACCGCTCGCCCACCGCCGCCCGGGGCTGCCCGGCGCTGCCCTCGTTGACACCCGGGCGACGGTCGGCCTGATCGCCGACGGCGAGCACGTCCATCCCGACGTGCTCCGCCTGGTCATCGCTGCCAAAGGCCCGCGCGCCATTGCCCTGACAACCGATCAGACGTCGGCCGCGGGTGCCCCGCCCGGCCCCCACCAGCTTGGCGGAATCGATGTGTACAGCGACGGCCGGACTGTCCGCCGCCAGGATGGGACCCTCGCGGGAAGCGTCGCCACCATGGATGCGATGGTCAGGCTGCTCGTCGGGCTCGGCGTGCCGCTGCATGACGTGGTCGAGATGGCGTCGGCCACCCCGGCACGTGTGCTGGGAACCGGCGCTGGTCTGAGTGCAGGCGCCCCGGCTGACCTGGTCCTGCTCGACGAATCTCTTCGCCCGCGCCTGACGCTGGTCGGCGGCCAGGTCCGATTTCGCTCATGAGCCGGTTCCTCGAGGAGATCCGGTCGCAGCCGGCTGTGCTGCAAGGCCGGCTGGAGCGTGGCCGGGATGAAGTTCGGTCAGCCGCTCAGGCGATCCGGACGCCCGGCGTGCGCGCCCTCGCTATCGCGGCGCGTGGCTCCTCGGATCACGCCGCGGTCTACGGCAAGTACCTCTTCGAGATGCGCAACCGCCTGCCGGTGGCGCTGGCGGGGCCTTCGGAGTACACGATCTATGGCCGCCCGCCGCGGCTCGAGGGGTTTGCGGTTCTCGCCATCTCGCAATCGGGCGCGTCGCCCGACGTCGTGGCAGTGGTCAATGAGTCGCGGCGGCAGGGATGCCCGACGGTGGCGATCGTGAACGATGAGCGGTCGCCGCTGGCACTTGCCGCGGAGCACGTCGTCGAGATCGGCGCCGGCGTCGAACGCTCGGTGCCCGCGTCCAAGACCTACACCACCTCTCTATTGGTTCTGGCCCTGCTTTCCGCCGCGCTTGACCCTGACACGGAGTTCGAAACTGCGCTTAGACAGGTGCCTGCGGCTGCTGCGGCCGCGCTCGAGGCCGGTGCGGAACGGCTGGCCGACCTCATCGACGGCGACCGCATGGCCGTTATCGGCCGCGGCTACCACCTGGCCACGGCCCTCGAGGTGGCCCTCAAGGTGACTGAGACGTGCCTCATGCTGGCCGAGGCGCGGTCCTCGGCCGATTTTCTCCACGGTCCCATCGCGGCCGCCCGTCCGGACCTTCCGGTACTGCTGCTTTCGGCCGCCGGACCCGCCCTCGACGATCTGCGTTCCATGCGCGCCGAGCTCGACTCACGCGGCGTGCCCCTGCTCTCGATCGGCGACCAGGAGGCTGCGGGTCCGCGCTCGGTTCGGGTCGCAACCGGGCTGCCGGAGGAGCTGACGCCGATCCCGTTTGCGATCGCCGGCCAGGTGCTCGCCAATGCGCTGGCAGCGCGGCGCGGCCTCAACCCGGATCACCCCGCGGGACTCTCCAAGGTGACCGAAACGCGTTGAGCGGAGGCCTCGTTCTCGGCCTCGACGTTGGTGGCAGCCATTCGCGCGCCTGGTTATCTGAGGGGGGCCGGGTCGTCGCCAGAGGTGAGGCGGTATCCGCCAACCCGGCTTCAGCGGGCGAGTTCGAGGCCGAAGCGGTGCTGGGCGGGCTTCTCGCAGAGGTGCTGTGCGGCCGCACGGTGGTCGCTGCGGTAGCTGGTGTCGCCGGCGCCGATACACCCTCGGCCCTGAAGAGCTACGCGGAGATCATGCGCCGCCTGCTGCCGGGTGCCGAGGTCGAAGCGGTGCACGACACCCGCCTGGTGCTTGCGGCGGCAGGGCTTGAGGCCGGCATCGCGTTGATTGCGGGGACGGGATCTTCGGCTTACGCGCGTTCTGTCGAGGGCGCTGAGGTGCGCGTGGGCGGCTGGGGCTACCGGCTGGGCGATGAGGGCAGCGGCTACTGGGTGGCGCGCGAAGCTGTGCGCAGGGTGCTCGCGGACGCCGACGCAGGTCGTCGGCCGGGACCACTCCTCGAGGCGCTCGGCGGCGGCCCTCCCTACGAATTGGTGCGCTCGTTCCACTCGGAGGCGCCGCCCGCCGCCTGGGCGGCGAAGGCGCCCGCCCTGCTCGCCGCGGACGCCTCGCTGCTCGAAGCGGCCGCGGATTCGCTTGCCAGACTCGTCGGGGTCGTCCGGCAGCGCTCCGCCGTGGAAGGGCCGGTGGTCCTATCGGGCGGTCTCCTGCTCGGAGTCGCCGGCCTGGAGGCCGCGGTGAAGCGCCGGCTGACCGGCCCGGTCGTGCGTCTCGAGCATCCGCCGGTGGCGGGAGCCGTGCGCCTGGCTGAGGTGCTGGCCGCCAATGGCGGGTGCTCTTAGCCGCCCCTACACCTACGCCATCTCCCTCTTGACGACGGGCCGGGTGTCGCGCCCGACGTCGTATTCCTGCGAGATGTCAATGCGGGAGCGGTCCGGGATCAGGATGGTGGCGATCAGGCTGACGACCGCGGTGAGCACGATGTATAGGGCGACCGGGACGTAGCTCTTATAGGCGGCAAGGAGCGCGACGGCGATCAGCGGTGCGGGCCCACCCGCAGTGATCGAGGCCAGCTGGTAGCCAAGGGAAGCACCGCTGTAGCGCATGCGACCCGTGAAGTTTTCCGCGATCAGCGCTGCCTGCGGGCCGTACTGCATGTCGTGCGGGATCAGGGAGAGGATGATCGCGAGCATGACGACCGCCGCCAACTTCGAGTTCAGCAGCCAGAAGTAAGGAAAGGCCCAGAGCCCGGTGAGCACGACTCCGGCCAGGTACACCCGCTTGCGGCCGACGACGTCCGAGAGCCATCCGAAGAACGGGATGCTGAAGAGCGAGAGGACGGCGGCCAGGAGGACGCTGTTGAGCGCGAAGCCCCGGCTGAGCTTGAGCTCCGCGACCACGTAGGTGAGCACGAACGCGGTGAAGATGTAGAAGGGCGCCTGCTC
>CAZHAC010000085.1:0-10262 GCA_964529765.1 uncultured Actinomycetes bacterium | reverse complement strand
GGGGGCCTTCTTGTGCTCGCGTGCGTTCTACGCGCGCGGCAAAGCGCCCCCGTCGGGGTTCTTCTTGTCCTTGGCGGTGAAGAAGACCGGGAAGCGCATGTGGGCGGGAGTCTACTACTCGAGGACGTCCGGCCGCGCCGTACGCACGAGCGCGACGGCTGCCATGGCCAGCGACCAGGCGGCAATCACCAGCACGGTGTGGGTCAAATCGACCTTCACCTCGGGAATGGCGAAAGCCGCTCGCGGATGGGTCGTCTCCCAGAGCGGGAGCAGATTGTTCAGGTTCGGCCCCAGGAACCACTGATTGATATCGAGCCATGGGTGCTCATGGCGAGTCGCGCTGGCGACCAGCCCGCAGATGACGGACGTGAAGTTATCGGCCGGAAAGAGAGCCAGCGCGGCCGGTATGGCGAAGGTCAGGGAACGCCCGAGCGCGGCCGCGGCGCCGGCGACCAAGACCAGGACCACGAGGTTGGCGACGGAGAAGGCGAGGGCCCGCTCGACGTTCTGCCACTCCTCGTTCGAGACCTGGCTGAGCGCTGTCAGGCTCCCGCTCCACTGCTGGACCATCAGGGTGACGATCGCGCCCACCACAACCAGGTAGCCGGCCAGCAGCAGAAGGCCAAAGACGGTGACCGCGGCCATCTTCGTCAGCAGGAGCTGCACGCGGCCGACCCCCCGCGCATAGAGGACGCGGACCGTGCCGGCCGAGTATTCCATCGAGAAAAGGCGCGCGCCCACGATGAGCAGCACGATTCCGGACCCGATCTGGAACATCGTCCCGTAGATCTCGACGACGTCGTTCATGAAAAGCGATGGGTTGCTCGCCAGGTGGTCCTTCATGGGCCCGGAAGTGGTGCTGGCGAGCACGACGATGCTGAGCAGGACGGCACCGGCCAGGAGCATCAGCCACACCGAGAGCTGGCGGCTGACCTTGAGCACCTCGGCCCGGAAAGCGCCGGTGACGCTGGGACGTAGGGATTGGGTGGCGATCAAGCGGCACCTCCGGTGAGAGTCAGGAAGACGTCTTCCAGCTCGCGCTGGCGTTCGGCCACGCTGTCGGGCTGGTGATGGTTGGCAACCAACCAGGCAATCAGGGCGCGGCCGCGACCGCCCGGCGCGTCGGTGACGACCAGACCGTCTTCGACACGCGCCTTTCGGCCCCAGTCCTCCAGCTGGAGGGCCTGGACCAGGCGGTCGGGATCGTCGACGCGAACCTCGAACTCGCCGGGCGACTCCAGGAGCTCGGCCACGGGCGCGACGCGCACCAGCCGGCCACGGTTGATGATGGCCACGCGCGAGCAGATCTGCTGGACCTCGCTGAGGACATGGCTGGAGATGAAGACGGTCTTGCCGGCTGCGGCCAGCTGGCGGAGCAGGTCGCGCATCTCGACGATGCCGGCCGGATCGAGGCCATTGGCCGGCTCATCGAGGATGAGCAGCTGGGGATCGTTGAGGAGCGACATCGCCACTCCCAAGCGCTGCTTCATGCCCAGCGAGTACGTGCGTACTCGATCGCGGTCCCGACCTTTGAGCCCGACGAGCTCGATCAGCTCGTCGATTCGCGACCTGGGCACGCCGCCCAGCACGTCAGCGACCGCGCGCAGGTTGTCGCGTCCCGACAGATAAAGGTAGAGGGCGGGCGACTCGACGAGAGCGCCCACACGTGGCAGTACGGCGGCGCGGTGCTTGGCCAGGTCGCGACCGAGGATTTCGACCCGCCCCGAAGAGGGGCGAATCAGGCCCAGGGCCATCCGGATGGTGGTGGTCTTGCCGGCTCCATTCGGACCGAGAAATCCGAAGAGCTCGCCGGCGCCGACCTCGAGGTCGAGCGAATCGACCGCCCGCAGGCGGCCGTAGGACTTGGTCAGCTGAATCGTGCGTAGTGCAGGGGCGGTGTCGGCCATCTTCTGGTCCAAGCACCGCTCAGACCCCGTTTTGTGACGGAGTGAGTACTACCGCTGTTTGTTAGCTATTGCACGCGCCAGCTCGCTCTTGTTCATCTGCGAGCGCCCGCGCACGCCGAGCTCTCGGGCGCGCTCCATGAGCTCGTCTTTGCTGTGACCGTAGTAATCCACGCCACCGAAGGTCTCACCCTCGCCCTGCCGGGCCGCATCGGCGCCGCGCTTGGCGCGCGGATCCGACGGCCCTTTGTGCTTCTTCGGCTGCCAACGGTCGCCGACCTTCTCGAATGAGTGCTTGAGAGCCGAATAGGCCGTCCGGTGCGCGCGCTCACCCTCGCCGTAGGTCTCGACCGCGCTGTCGTGGACCTTCATGTAGGTCTCCTGCGCCTCCGGCGGTGACTTCTTCAGCGTGCTGGGAAGCTCGTCCTTATTCATCGGGCTCATAAGCCCAAGGTACGAGGCGGCCCGCATACCCCTCAATCCGGGAAGGGCATGGTCCCCGCCCGCCAGTAGAGGCCGCCCTTCCGCTGCATCAGCTCATGGTCGACGAGGAGCCGGCGCAGCGTCGCGTAGTCGTCGTAGTAGCGGGAGAGGAGCTCGCTCACCTGCGCTTCGGTGTAGCGCTGGCCGGGCCGGAAGTGGTCGGCCAGCCAGACGAGGAGGACCATCCGCTTCTTCTGGCGTGCCGGGAGCTGGACGATCCGGCCGTCGCGCATGAAGGTGGCGAAGATCTTGCGCTCGAACTCGCTGTCGGTGCCGTCCACGGCACCCTCCGCTCTCAGACGTAGTAGCGGGAGATCGTCTCCGCGACGCAGGCGGGCTTCTCCGCGCCCTCGACTTCCACGGTGACCTGGTTTGTGACCTGAACTCCGCCCTCCACGTCCTCGACGGAGAGATTCTTCACGTGCGCTCGGATGCGAGCTGGAACGCGTACCGGGTTCGGGAACCGGACCTTGTTGAGACCGTAATTGATCCCCATTCGGATGCCCTCGACGCGCGACACCTGGCCGGCCAGAGGCACCACCAGTGAAAGCGTGAGGAAGCCGTGGGCGATGGTCGTGCCGAATGGGCCCTGCTTGGCCCGCTCAACGTCCACATGAATCCATTGGTGGTCGTCGGTGGCGTCGGCGAACTGGTTGACACGCTCCTGGCTGATCTCGAACCAGTCGCTCGTCCCCCATTCCTGCCCCTGCGCCTCACGGACGCCCTCGATGCCGTTCAGGGTCTTCATGCGTCGATGGTAGTTGACAACGTGCCCACCATCGGCCTGCGTCTACCGTCGTCCGGCAACTATGGTTTCGCGAGCGAGGTGATCAGCTTCCAATCCTGAAACTCCCCAGCTCGAACGGGGTGCGCACGCCGGTTGTCGACGTACACGTCCACTATGTGCGGTTCCATGTCTGAGCGATTGGCGGATTCGTCTAACGTCGCTCGGGTGGAGCGACGACCGCTGGGAAGGACCCGGCTGACGGTTCCTGTGATCGGGATGGGTACGTGGCGGACCTTCGACACGCTCGAGGATCGGCGTCCCATCGTCGACGAGGCGCTGGAGGCCGGAGTCAACCTGTTCGATTCCTCGCCAATGTACGGACGGGCGGAGACCGCGCTGGCTGGCGCTATCGAGGGCCGGCGCGACCTTGTGCAGGTGGCCACCAAGATTTGGACCCCAGATCCCGAGGAAGGACGGCGCCAGGCCGAGCTCCAGCTCCGCCTGTTCGGCTGGGTAGACATTCTTCAGGTCCACAACCTGGTCTCCTGGAGTGCGCAGCTGCGGATGATCGAGGAGCTACGGCGAGAAACGCGGGTGCGGGTCACCGGCGCCACGCACTACCAGGTGGGTGCTTTCGGCGAGCTCATTGAGGTCATGCGGAGTGGCCGCATCGACATGATCCAGATCCCCTACTCCCCGATCAACCAGCACGCGCTCGCCAGCGTGCTCCCGCTGGCCGCCGAGCTGGGGCTGGGCGTTTTCGTCATGAGCCCGCTGCAGGGCGGCATCCTGGAGGCGTCGCCTTCGCCCGCCGAGCTAAAGGAGCTGGGCGTCGAGACCTGGCCGCAAGCGGTGCTCAAATGGATCGCCTCCGACGAGCGAGTCAGCTGCGTGCTGACGGCGACGCACACGCCGGGCCATGCCGGGGAGAACGCGGCGGCCGGACGGCCGCCTTGGTTCACCGACGACCAGCGCCGGTTGGTCGTCCGCATCGCGGAGCGGCCCTGACCGGGATGGCGGCGGACCCTCTCGAGTACATGGAGCGCTGGCGCGTCCGAAGCTACGAGCTGGACAGCAACGGTCACGTCAACAATGCGGTTTACCTGCAATGGGCGGAGGAGATCGCGACCCGGCACGCGGAGGCAGCCGGCTACGGCAAGCAGTGGTCGCTGGAGCGAGGCGGCGGCTGGGTCATCTACCGCTCCGAGATTCGCTACCGGCGCCCCGCGCTTTACAACGACGAAGTCGAGGTTCGTGTGCGCGTCGAGCTGATCCGGGGCGCGCGCGGCGTCCGGCGCACCTGGATCACGCGAGCGGCCGCCGGTGAGCTGCTGGCCGAAGTGCTGACCGAGTGGGCGTGGGTCCGCCTGAGCGACGGCCGGCCGGTGCGGGTCCCACGAGAGCTCGAGGAACTGACTCGGGGTGTCGACTAACGCGTCCTAAGTGATAGACCCCTCCTGACGCGCGGCAACCTTAGCGCGATTCGCGAAGATCGGACTTCTGTGAGATACGCGATCGGACGCGAACCGCGGGGGCGGCGTCACCCGCCTGGGCGAGCCCGTGTGCTGGTGAGCCTTGCTACGCTCGCCGTTTTATGGGTGGCTGCGGTCAGCTGCGAGGGCCTCGCCCGGGCTCCGGTGGCACCCTCGGCCGCGGCGCCGGAAAGCACGCCTTCAACGCCCGCGTCGCCCGACACCCGGCCGCTCTCAGCCACCGTCACGGTCAGCGGAACGGCGACGACTTTCCAGGGCGGTGACGACCACCTGACGATCTACGTCGTCAACCACGGCCGGCCCATTGACCGCTTCGTCGTGTCCGCCGCCCCCTGGCTGGCAGAGCACTCGTTCGCGATGGGCTCGACGCGGCTTTGCGATCAGGACCCAACACAGCAGTACGTCCAGTGCGGACCGATCGCGGCCGGTGCGTCGGTCGGGTACACACTGCGCTCGATCCCGAATGCGGTCGGCGATTTCACGTTTACGTTTCGCCCGTTTGCGTTGGAAGGGTCGAGGCTGGTGCCGATCCCCGACGCATCGGGGGGCGAGCAGGTGCTGACTTATAAGGAGCAGGTCACTCCTCTGAACAATCAGGTTCCTGGGTACCGGCCGGACCCAACACCCAGCTAGTCGGCCAGTCGCCGGGGCACGGCAATCCCAGTGTCCGCTCCGGGCGGAAACTCGAGCTTTACACCCACTATTGACACGCCGTCGTACGATCGGGCCTGACCCCCGGGTGGGTGGTTTTGGCGGTGGGTACTCCGAGGTTAGTTACGCGCGCGGGAACCCCGCGAGGCGGCCGGAGGCTGGCTACAGCTAGGCGCTGGCCGCGCGCGGCTGCCGGCGCGGGCGGCGCCGCGAGCGGGAGCGCGAACGGGCTGAGACCGAGCCGTGAATGACAGCCGGGCGGTCCTCGACGTAGCGCCACTCGCCATTGTCGAGAAGGGCGCCAGTGTCCAGCTGGGGCAGGTCGATCGCACCCTCACTCCGCAGGCGCCGCCAGCGGTTCTCGTCCGGCGGCGTCACGAAGGTGATGGCGTGCCCGGCAGCGCCGTTGCGGGCCGTTCGGCCGACGCGGTGAGTCAGCCACTGCGGGGTATCCGGGAGGTCGTAGTTGATCACGACGGCCACGTCGCTGATGTCGAGCCCGCGCGCGGCGACGTTGGTTGCCACCAGCACGCGCGCCCTGCCCTGCCTGAAGCTGTCCATCGCCCGGTCACGCTGGACCTGCTCCATATCGCCCTGGAGCATGATGCAGCCCACACGCTGCCGGCGCAGCTGCCGGTGCAGCTCCTGGACGCCCTGCTTCGTGCGGCCGAAGACGATCACTGACCCGTTGGCGATCTCGAGCAGGCGGACCAGCACATCGAGCTTCTCGCCGGCGCCGATCCTGAGGATGCCGTGCTCGAGCTTCGATTCATGCTCGCTCGTGACCCGCACCTGCTCCGGCTCATACATGTAGCGCTCGACGATGCGGTTTACCCAATCGGGCATCGTCGCCGAGGCCATCACCATCTGCGGCTCATATGTCTGGCCGAGGATCTTCTCGACGTCCGGCGCAAATCCCGCATCCAGCATCTCGTCCGCCTCGTCGAGGACGAGATACTCGACCCGGCTCAACGCGAGCAGCCGCTTGCCCACCATGTCGAGAATCCGGCCCGGGGTGCCGATCAGGACATCAGCGCCGGCCTTGAGCGCGGCCGTCTGAGTGTGGTAGCCGGTACCCCCGTAGAGAAGGGCCGTGCTCAGGCCGGAATTGAGGCCGCTCATTACCTCGTGCACCTGCATGGCCAGCTCCCGGGTCGGACACACGACAAGGGCACGCGGGCCTGGGCCTTGGCGGTCGGCCAGCCGTTCCACGAGGGGAAGCAGGAAGGCGAGGCTCTTGCCTGAACCGGTAGGGGCCTCGATTACGACGTCCTCGCCGTCGAGGAGGGCGGGAATCGCGCCCGCCTGGACTGGAACTGGTTCAGTGATCCCGCGCTCAGACAGCGCTTCAACTATCTCGGGCTTGATGCCCATCTCGGAAAAAGTCGTCAACGAAACTCCAGCGCCCTTCTTCTACTTAATTCGTGTGTCGCCGACCGAGGGCACCGTTGCTTTGACGATGGAAGGGACCCGAGCGGGCAGCGGGCCGCCGGAAGCGGCCGCTCACGCGAAGTCTACCCGGTGGAATGGTTCAGGAAACCGCTTAAGGCAGTTCGGACCGCTTCAGTAGCCGGCATCGAGGTCGACCACGTTGAGCAGTGGTTGACCTGACCGGTACCGGTTGAGGTTGTCGAGAAACAGGGCGACCGCGCGCTCAGTCATCTTGTCTGTAGCCCATGACGAGTGCGGCGTGATGATCACGTTGGGCAGCGTCCACAGCGGGTTCTCGGGCGGCAGCGGCTCGGGGTCGGTCACGTCCAGATAGGCGCCGCCGATGGCACGCGCTCGCAGCGCCTCCTCTAGCGCCACCGGGTCTATGAGGCCGCCGCGAGACACATTCAATATCCAAGCGCTAGGCTTCATGGACCCCAGCTCGGCCTTGCCGATCACACACCGAGTGCGGCTGGTCAGCGGAAGAGTCAGGATCACCCAGTCGAACTCGGCGAGCCGCGAGCGCCACTCGTCGGGACCCAAGCTGTCCTCGGCGGGCCTCGTCCGGACGCCGATGACCTCGACCTCCAGTCCCCGCAGTCGCTCCGCGACCGCGCGGCCGATGCTGCCGTAGCCGAGTACGAGCGCGCGCGTGCGGGCGAGCTCGCCGTAAGCAGGTGGCCGCGGGAGCCACTCACGATGGTCCTGCGCCCGAGCCAGCTCCGGGAAGCCCTTGGCGGCCGCGAGCATCGCCATCACGACATACTCCGCGATCGGGACCGCGACCACTCCCGACCCGTTCGTGAGAACGATCCGGCGCTCGCGGAACTCTGCCAGCGGATAGCTGTCGACGCCCGCGCCTGCGGTCGTCACCCAGCGCAGGTTCGGTCCCGCGGCCAGCGCGCGTTGGATCTCCTCGGTCCGCCAGAAAGCGAGCCAGAGCACTTCGGCAGGTGCGGCCGCCTGCGCGGCCTCCGCGGCGTCGCGATACCAGGCGACCTCGTCCGGGCCGAGATCGGGCAGGTTGTCATGCAGCGTTTCGGGAAGCGCGATCACCATTACTCTTCGGATCGGGCTGGCCGGCGAATCTTTGAGCCTCCTCTCATGACTCCGCACTAGGCTACGGATCGAAATGAGCCAAAAGCCGATCAGCCGGTTCCCGGTGCCGAGCCTCGAGACGCTGCCCGACGACATGCGCGAGCGCATCGAGCAGATAGCCGAGAAGAGCGGCTTTGTCCCCAACGTCTTTCTCGCCCTCGCCCACCGACCCGATGAATGGCGGGCCTTCTTCGCCTACCACGACGCTCTTATGGAGAAGGAGAGTGGGTTGAGCAAGGCCGACCGCGAGCTGATCGTCGTCGCCACCAGCGCCGCCAACTACTGCCTTTACTGCGTTGTCGCGCACGGAGCCATCGCTCGTATCCGAGCCAAGGACCCGCTGATCGCCGACCAGGTCGCAATCGATTGGCGTAAGGCGGACCTGGGTAAACGTGAGAAAGCGATGCTGAACTTTGCGGTCAAGCTTGCGGTTAGCCCAGCCGAGGTCACTGAGAGCGACTTCGACGAGCTGCGCGGGCACGGGTTCAGCGACGACGACATCTGGGACATCGGAGCGATCACCGCGCTTTTTGCGCTCTCCAACCGGCTCGCACACCTGTCCGCGATGCGTCCGAATGACGAGTTCTACCTCATGGGACGGGTGCCCAAGGACTAGACATGACGAGTTGGTTGAAGCGAATTACGGACCGGCTGCGTCCGGCCGGGACACTGGCGCCCGTGCGGCCCAACGGGCGGCGGCTGCGTCCGGCCTGTCCGATCTGCGAGAAGCCGATGGAACGGCGCGGCTCGACGGTCTGGATGTGCCCGGACTTTCCCCGCTGCCGAGGGACGATCGCGTCCGACGACAGCTAACGTCCGGCGGCGGCGGGTAGCGCCAGCTGCCCGGCAAGGGGAAGTTCGACTTTGAACGTCGCCCCGCCACCCGGTGTTTCGCTTATCTCGACCTCGCCACTGTGAGCGGCCACCACAGCAGCGACGATGGAGAGGCCCAATCCGGAGCCGCCGCGGTCGCGGCTGCGCCCGGCGTCGGCCCGGAAGAAGGGCTCGAAGACACGCGCGGCCAGGTCTGCGTTGAGCCCCGGCCCGTGGTCGACAACCGAAAGCACCGCGCGTCCGTCCATGGCAGCGACGCTGACCTCGACCGCGGTCGTTGGCGGCGTGTGAACGATTGCGTTCCGCACGAGGTTGCCGACCACCTGGCGGAGGCGCTGCTCATCGCCGGCCACGACGACCGGAGCCGGAGCGTCGAAGCTAATCTCCCGCGTTGGCGACACCACCCTGGCGTCGTGGCAAGAATCGTTGGCGATCTGAGCGAGGTCCACCGATTCGCGCTCAAGCGGGCGGCCCTGGTCGAGCCGCGCCAGCAGCAGCATGTCCTCGACCAGGCCTGTCATCCGGATCGACTCCTGTTCGATGCGACGCCGGGCGACGGTGGCATCCTCCGGCTTGCTGTCGGCCCCTCGCCGGAGTAGCTCAGCGTAGCCGCGGATCGAAGTCAGCGGCGTCCGCAGCTCATGGGAAGCGTCGGCAATGAATCGCCGCAGGCGCTGCTCCGAGCGCGTACGCTCCGCGAACGCCGTCTCGATCTGCCCCAGCATCCGGTTGAGCGCCATTCCGAGACGCCCGATCTCGGTCTTCTCATTTGCGGGTTCGACACGCCGCGCCAGGTCACCGGCCGCAATCGCTTGAGCGGTATCCCCCATTTTCTCGAGTGGTCGGAGCCCGGCCCTCACGACGAGCCAGGCGAGCACGACCATCGCGAGCACCACGAGTGCAGAGATCGAGAGCTCGAGGATCAGCAGCTGCCGGAGCGTCGAATCGACGCTGCTCATCGGTATCGCGAGGATCGCGATGTCATCGTGAGCCGGACCGCGCGGGAGACGTACGTATGCCATCCGGTAGCTGCTGACCCCGTTTTCTCCCCTGACGGTCGTGATGTTCAAGGTATCCGGCGCTGACGAAAGCGTCCGTGGTAGGTCCGGGTAGGCAGGGCTGGGTGTCGTGCCTTCGTAGTGAAGCTGACCGGCGGGTACGAGAACGCTGGTGCCGTCCGGACCGCGCAGCTCGATGTACGTCCCTATCGGCAGATTGCCGAGTTCGTGCGGAAGCCCCGGGCCGCGGTCTGTCAGGTAGACGGCGGCGGCCGGGACGGCCTGCTCGAGCGTGGCGTCCAGCTCGCTGGTAAGAGACTGCTGGAGGAAGGTATAGGTGGCGGCGGCGGAGACCGCCATCCCGGCCACCACCAGCACGACCAGCCCCAGCAGGAGCCGGGCGCGCAGGGACAGCGTCATCGTCGCGGCTGGCGCATCACGTAGCCCACCCCGCGGACGGTGTGGATCAGCGCGGGGTCGAAGCGGTCGACCTTGCGCCGGAGATAGCTGATGTAGGTCTCGAGCACGCTCGGATCGCCGCCGAAGTCGTAGTCCCAAACGTGGTCGAGGATCTGGTTGCGGCTGAGAACGCGACCCTGATTGACGAGCAGGTAGCGGAGCAGGCGGAACTCGGTCGGCGTCA
>CAZHAC010000084.1:0-10288 GCA_964529765.1 uncultured Actinomycetes bacterium | reverse complement strand
CGAAACCCTTGGAAAGCACCGGTGTGCCATCCTCCCGCCGGGCCCAAAGACCCAGACGGCGGCTTGTCTGCCCGTCTGTCTCTCCTTTTTGCTCTCCTTTCTGCTCCCCTTTTTGCCGTTCACCGCCGAAGACGATCGTCTCCCCCGGTTGGACCATGCCCGCGAAGCGCACGCCGATGCGTTTGACGCGACTGGGGTTGCCACCGGCGGCTTCCACAGCGAGGTTGGCGAGCAGGCCCATCTGCAGCATTCCGTGCGCGATCACCCCTGGCAGGCCAACTGAGCGGGCGAAGTCCTCGTCCAAGTGGATGGGGTTGAGGTCACCAGAAGCCTCGGCGTACTCGCGGATCTGTTCGCGCGTGAAAGTCACGCGCCGCTCGGGCAGCGCGCTCACTCTTTCGGCCGGACCACGAAGAGCGCGCGCGAGCTGCAGAGCGGGGCGCCTGCCTCATCCGTACACGCCGTCTCGAAGGTCAGAAAGCGAGCGCCGCGACGCTCGATGTCCGACGTCACCCGCCCAACGGCTGTCACCGTCTCCCCCGCCCGTGGCGGGCGCTCCCACGCGAACTCCTGCTCGACGTGCACCAGGCGCGAGAAGTCGACTGCCGCCTCCGCGTCACCGAACAGCTGCGGTGCCGTCAGCCCAAGTGCGTAGACGGCCGCGTAGGTGGGTGGAATGCCGGCCGCAGGATCGGCACCGATCGCCCTCGCGAAGCGTTTCGCGTGCTCGGCATCGATGGTGAGCTCGAGCGGTAGGTACTCCTTGCCGGCCACTCCGAGAAACCTACCTGAAATATCGCGCGCGACTAGCCGAAGCGGTTGCGGTCGCGGATGCTTGCCAGCAGACCTGGCCGGAGCTCCTCGTAGGCCTCCAGTACGCGCTCCCGGCTGCGTGCAGCCACATGGGGCGGCGCGTAGGCAGCCATCATGTAGGCCTCGGCCAGCCGCAGTACCGGCTGACGCACCTCGGGAAGCTCTTCTCCCAAACGGCGGGCGAATTCGGCCGGGGTTTCGTCCGGCCGGCGCCGCACGCCGGCCAGTCGGGCGAGGAAGCCCGTCCGTTTCCAAGCGCCCCCGGCCGTCGTCGGGCGCAAGTAGCGGGAGCCGGCCAGGAACAGTGCGGCGCCCACCGCCAGCAGCAGCCCGAGCAAGCCCAGGATGTTCGGCAGCGAGGGCACATTCGAGTTCGCTCCACCGGCGATTCCCTGATCGCCCGGGTCGAGCCCGTTCGGTGTGCTGCTGGCGGGCGAAGAGGTCTGCTTCTCGACCGCACTCACCGACTCCGGGTCGCAGAACTCGGAATCCTTGTCGCAGCCGCCCGGCGTGTTTCCACGCGGCACCGGGAAGTAGGTGCCGTCGGGCGTCGGCTCGAACGGAATCCAGCCGTAGTGCGGGAAGTACACCTCGACCCAGGTGTGAGCATCCGATTCGCGAACCACGTAGCGCTGCTGGCGGTCGTCGTAGGAGCCGGGCCCATAGCCGTTGACGAGCCGGACCGGGATCCCGAGCGACCGCAGCATGTCGCCCATGGCGCTCGCGAAGTACTCGCAGTAGCCGGCCTTGCTGTCGAAGAGGAAGAAGTGCATCGGGTCGGTGCCATGCGGGTCAGGCGGGGTGAGGGTGTAGCTGAAGTTGGTGCGTAGATAGCTTTCGATCGCCTGCGCCTGGTCGTAGGGGTTGGTCCTGCCGGCGGTGACCTGCTCCGCCAGGCGCTGGATCTGCTGCTCCGTCGACAGCGGCCGGTAGCCGAGCCCTCCCCGCGTCAGCGGCTGCGGTGCCTGAGTTTCACCCGGCCGCCGGCTGACGCCCGCAAAGTTCCGGAAGGGATCCAGCCAGTCCGGGTAGTCGGTGCCCGCGGACTGCAGTTCGCTCTCGCTGGCCATCGAGTAGGTGACCGTGACCGTGTACTGGCCGGCGCCGCCCAGCTTCCCGGCCCCTGACACCCGGTCGAACGCGTTGAGTCTGTCCGCGGGCTGCGACGCCCCGCCGCCCCCGGCTCCGATTACCTCGCGCGCGCTGACCGCCCGGTCCACCTTGTAGAGCTGGCCCGGATAGAAAAGGATGTCCGTGTTGTCCTTGGGCGGCTTCAGCATCTGAACCTTGAGAGCTCCGATGCCGAGCGAGTGATACTCCTCGGCCAGCGAGGCGACCGTGTTTGGGCCCAAGAACGAGGGCTGGCTGAGATCGGAAGGGTCGGAAGAGAACCGCCACTGGCCGCTTTGGGTCAGAACGGCGTCGGTGCCCCGGAAGTAGCGCGGTCCGTTGTAGCCGTTGTCGAGCGTGTATGTCATGACTACGCCGCCCGAACGGTTGAGCGGACCGCCGAGGGGTACGTTGGTCGAGAAGCCGATCGAGTTCCCCGACGCGATTCCGCGCCCGAAGGCGACCGGGTGGTTGAGCCGCTGGTTGAGCTCGGCCCAGCCTCGGAAGGTGCCGTTCTCGATGTCCACCGTCTTGTCGACGGTCGACAGTGGGGGCAGGAAGATGCCGAGCAGGACGACGCCCGCCATGACGACCACCCCGCTCTCCCAGAAGTCCCACGTGGCATCGCCGCTGAGCTTCATCCGGCGCGCCCGTGCCTCATCGCGCTGCCCGTGGAAGTGCGTCCAGAGCAGCAGCAGCAGCGTCTCGACGAGGAAGAAGAGCATGAACGACTGCTGTCCGTCCGGGTAGTTGAGGAGGGTGGTGGCAAAGGCGGCCGCGCCGGGGACGAGCCCTAATAGCGGCTGCCGCCAGCGGAGCACGCACCAGGCCAGCCAGGCGCCGACCATCCAGAAGAGAAGCGCCATCAGGTAGAGGTAGAAAACGGGGTCTGCGGCAGCCTCCCCGGAAGCAATGCGCCGAAGCCAGGCGGTCAGCAGACCCAGCGGGTCGGCCGGATCACTCGCGTGGGTTGCGTGCAGCCTCGCGAACGTGGCCAGCAGCGCCGCCACCGGCGCCAGGACTACGGCCGCCCCGACCCCCAGCGGCCAGGGCACCGGACGGGCCAGAGCCACCGCACCCATGACCAGCGCGCCCGCGAGGGCCAGGAGCACGATCGCGTTAGATCCGGGCACCCACTGCGCCTGCAGCGTGGAGTCGGCGATCGTGAACGTGATGAGGATGACGAGCACCGACGCCACCAACCAGCCGGTGGGCAGTCGCTCGCTGAGGCCGGCCGGCCGGCTTCTAGCCAATGCGGATTGCATCGCGGGTCCTCATCAGGTGTCCGAAGTCGTCGCCTTTGCGAACGACGTAGAGATCGACGTCGGAGCCAAGGTCGAGCGCCAGGGTCTGCTCCGGCCCGCCGAAGCTCGAGGCGTCGATGTAAAAGGCGATCAGCGAGGTACCGCGACCGCGGATGGCCTGGAGGGCGTGCACCCAGCCCGAGCTCGGGTTGGGACTGATGACCGCGATTGCCCGCCGCGGCAGGCGCCGGATCCGTTCCCAGCTGAGCGCGGTCGCCAGGTCGCTGGCGGAGTCCGCCTGGGCGATCGCCAGGTAGTCAAGGATCAACCGGTCCTGGCGGAGAGCGCGGTGGGGTTCTAGCAGCGTGCCCTTGGCGTCGTTGGCGATCAGGCCGACGCGCCGCCCCCGGGAGTGGATTTGGAGGGCGACCGAAGCGGCCAGGCTGACCGCGTACTCCACCGTTGACTCCTCACCCTCGCCGAAGTGGACTCGGCGGTCGAGGTCGAGGACGACCCAGATGTCGGCGGTCAAAGGCTGCTCGAACGTCTTGCTCATCAGACGGTTGTGCTTGGTCGTGAGCGGCCAGTGGATGCGGCCGAAGGAGTCGCCCGGGGTGTAATCCCGGACGCCGCCGGTTTCGGGCGGATAGTCGGCCCAGTTGCCGAAGCGCTGGGCGGTACCGGCGTGCTGCGAAGCAGGCATCAGGAGCTCGGGCAGGGCGCGGACAGCCGGGTAGACCAGCACCGTCTGGCGGTCGCTGAAGCGGACATCCTTTGAGAAGAGCCCGAAGGGTTCGCTGGCGCGAACCCGGGTGGGGCCGAACGTCACCCAGCCGCGCTGGCGGTAGACGCCGCGAGTCCTCCAGGTCACCGGGGCCTTGCCCAGCGAGACCACCCTTCCCGGCTGGTAGTCGCGCAGCTGGCTCAAGTCGCGCACCTCGACCCAAGGAGCCGGCACCCACCCCGTTCGCCGGATCGTGAACGTTTCCTCGAACGACTCCCCCACCGTTGGCTGGCCCGCATTGAGCGAGCGCTCGACCTCCACTCCTCGGAGCGCCAAACGCGGCCACGCCCAGGCGACCAGGAAGAGCAGTCCCAGCGCGTAGGCCAGCGCAAAAGCGGGCCGGATCGCCGTCAGGTAGGCGAACAGCAGAAGGAGAAAGAGACTGATTCCGAGAATGACCCGGGTCATCGTCCCTCCCCCGGCGCTACCTTCCCCGGTCGTCGAAGGCCGTCTGCGGGACCGGCTCGCGCTCCATCAGATTGCTGAGGATTCGGGCGGCGGTCTGTCCCTGCATCTCGGCGTTCGGCCGGAGGATGATGCGGTGGGCGAGCACCGGGTCCACCAGTGCCTTGACGTCGTCGGGGACGACGTACTCCCGGCCCAGGATCGCCGCCCGCGCCTGCGCCGCGTGAAAGAGGTTGATCGTGCCCCGGGTGCTGGCCCCGAGCGCAATCTCGGGGTGGCTGCGGGTCCGTTCGACGAGCCGGGCGATGTAATCCTTGAGGTCCGACTTGACGTAGATGTCGCGCACCGCGCGCTGCGCGGCCTGCAGTTCGCTCGGCGAGACCACGGGCTGCAGCTGCTCGAAGGGGGACTCGACCTTGTCCTGGCCGAGGAGCTGCGCCTCCTCCTTGGCGCTCAGGTAGCCGAGCCGGACAGTCATCAGGAAGCGGTCGAGCTGAGCCTCCGGCAGCGGGAAGGTGCCCGAGTACTCAACCGGGTTTTGGGTGGCCATGACGATGAACGGCCGTGGGAGCTCATGGGTCTCGCCGTCGATCGTGGCCTGGCGCTCCTCCATGGCCTCCAACAGGGCCGCCTGGGTCTTCGGCGTCGCCCGGTTGATCTCGTCCGCGAGCAGGACCTGGGCGAAGACAGGTCCCGGCCGGAACTCGAACTCATTGACCTTCTGATTGAAGGCGCGAACGCCGGTGATGTCCGAGGGCAGAAGGTCGGGCGTGAACTGGATCCTGCGGAAGCTGCAGTCGAGCGAGCGCGCCAGCGCTTTGGCGAGCATCGTCTTGCCGACGCCAGGCACGTCCTCGATCAGCAGGTGGCCCTGGCAGAGGAGCGTGACCAGGCAAAGCCGGATTTCGTCGTCTTTGTTGACGATGGCGCGGCCGACGTTCTCGAGGACCGGCTCGGCGACACGCCGGACGACATCGAGAGAGACCTCGTCGGCCTGCCGGCTCATGCCGCCGCGCTTCCCACGTTGCCGATTATATGGGCGGCCTCACGAAGCGCCAGTCTTCGTTCGTATCGCCGGGGCCTACAGATACACCGGTTTGACAGCCGTTCTGGCACCTTGCTAGCCTCCCTGCGTTGAGCCAGGCGCTCGGAAGAGCGCCCACTAGGGGGTAGTGATTGGCGGTACTCAGCCGTTACGTCATGCATGCCGCGGTTCTGGTCATCGCGCTTGCGGTTTCCGGTTACACGTCCGCGACGACTGACCTGAATCCGGCATCGCGACTCCGGCTCGGCGTCGTCAACGCCGAGGGGCAGACCACACAGCAGGGCGGGACGGTCGGTGACGTTTCCCTCGGCCGCCTGTCCACGATCATCAAGCCGGTCGAGCTGCCGAGCGGCCCGCCCGTCTCTCATGTCGCGCAGCCCTACACCGTCGCCGCCGGCGACTCGATCAAGTCGATCGCCGACAAGTACGGGGTGACCGAAGACGACATCCGGGCCTCCAACCAACCCTTGTTCCGGGGTGCCGAGGTCAAGCCCGGCCAGGAAATCCTCGTTCCTCCAGTTCACGGCTTCGTCTACACCGTCGCCCAGGGCGACAGCGTGAGTTCGCTCTCCTCGCGCTTCCAGGTCGACAGCCCGACGCTCACCGAATTCAATTTCATGCAGTCGGAATCGCTCGTCCCAGGCATCCAGCTGGTCATCCCGGGCGGCCTCAACCCCGACCTCTATCCGCGCCGGGTGAGCAACCTGCCGCCCCACCTGGGCAGCTTTGCCAATGGCAAGTTCGCATATGGCTTCTGCACCTGGTACGTCGCCAGCCGGCGGTCGGTTCCCTGGACGGGGGATGCCTGGCAGTGGTTCGGCAACGCCAAGTCCATGGGCTTCCCCACCGGTCAGACGCCGCAGCCGGGGTCGATCATGGTCACCTGGGAGTCCTGGGTTGGTCATGTCGCCTACGTCGAACAGGTGAACGCCGACGGGTCCTGGGTGGTTTCGGAGATGAACTACACGGCTTGGGGGCGCATCGACACCCGGACGATCAAGCCTGGCGGGGTCCCGCTGATCGGCTTCATCTACGGCCAGTAACGGGCCCCCTCATAACGTGGATGCGCCCGCAGATCCACCCCTCCTTCCGTCGTTCATACGTGGATGCGCCCGCCGACAAACGTAATTCACGCGGCGCGCGTCAGGGCGCCGCGTACCTCTGAGATCACCGAGCCAGGAGCCCGGAGAACGTCGCCACTGGCGAACCTCAGCAGCCTGTAGCCCGCGCCAAGCAGGCGGTTCTGGCGGCGGTTGTCCTCCAGCAGGCTCTCGCGATGCGTGGCTCCGTCGTACTCGATCGCCAACCGGCGTTGGGGATAGTAGAGGTCAGCTCGGGCCACGAATTCGCCCTGCGCGT
This sequence comes from uncultured Actinomycetes bacterium, assembly GCA_964529765.1. GTDB lineage: Bacteria > Chloroflexota > Dormibacteria > Dormibacterales > Dormibacteraceae > CAZHAC01. The sequence continues at coordinate 3,528 of CAZHAC010000084.1, read as the reverse complement.
CATGCAGGTTGACCTGCACCTTGGGCCGCGGCAGCCCGCCGAGTATGAGGAGGAGGCGCAACCGAGTCTCCATCTGCGACTCAGTGGCCGGCTCCGCCAGCTCGACCACCTGCCGCATGCGCTTCACGCCCTTGACGCCGGCATGCTCTGCCGTCCATCGGGTGAGGTCGGTAACACTGGCCAGCTGCAAGCGCAGGGCTGAGTCGACCGCGACCACCGCCTCCACAAGCGGCAGCTCCTGCGCGAGATCGGCGAGGGTCCGCAGGACCGAGGTCACCCGCACCCCCTGGCGCACCGCGGTCTCGCCGGGCGCGATCGCCGCTCGGCGCACCGCAATTCCGACGCGCCCGGAAACGCCGCAGCCCGCTGGCACGGTAATCGAGACGGGGTCGCACGGGTCGAACTCGAGGCCGTGAAGCCAGGCTGCTGTCCTTCCCGAAAAGACGGCCGGTATCGGTAGGCGTCGCTGAATCGCGGCGAGGATCTGCGCCGGGCCGTATGGCAGACCAGCCCAAACATAGGTGCCGGGTCCAAGGCGTCGCCAGCAACGGCTCTCGAGCTGTCTTCGGGTCAGCCCGGCTTGTCGCGCCTCTTCGACGGTGAACGGGCCGCGAGTGAGCTGAACGGGGATAGCGGGGCGTCTTGCCATAGCGCGAGATTCGCCAGCGCAAAGGAAATCCACAACCCTGCCTGTTAACACACCGACCACGGCCGGGTCGGAAATTACGTGGATGCGCCCGCAGATCTGCGCTTCGCGCAAGCCAACATGTGTGGATGCGCCCGCGAATGCACGCTTCGCGGACCTAGCCCGCCTCCTCGTCCTCCTCGACCAGCCGCAGGTTGTGGGACGAAGGCGCCATCCCCAAGTGCCGAGCGAAGAACCCCGCCACCCGCTCGACGTACAGCGACCGGTCGGCGAAGTACGCCCCCGCGTGCGGCGACCCCTGGACGACCCAGATCTCCCGCGGCCCGCGGTAGTGGTCGTACAGCTGCCGCGAGTGGTGCACGCCCGTGATCTCGTCCGCGCCTCCGTGGATGAAGAACAGCGGCCGCGGCTCGAGCGAGGGCAGAACCGCGATCGGGCTGGCGTCGGCGAGCCGAGCCCCTGTCCGCCAGCGCAGCCAGAGCGAGGCCAGCCACACGAACGGACGCCCAGGCAGCTTGGTCGCCCGGTGCACGTTCTCGCGGATGAGCCCTGGGGCGTCGGCAAAGGGACTGTCGAGAACCAGTGCTTCAACGCCGGGCTCGCCGGCCGCGCCCAACAGTGACACCGCGGCCCCCATCGAGTACCCAAGGAGGCCGATGCGGGCGTTCCGCACGCGCTTGCGCGCAAACGCGATGGCCGCCTGCAGCTCGAGCACCTCGCGGACCCCGAGCGTGATCGTCACCTGATCGGTGCCGGCGTAGCCGCGATAGGAGTACGTGAGAACGTTGAAGCCCTTGCGCCAGAGCGATACGCAAATCCCAAGCACGGACGAACGCTGGCCCTTGTGACCGCCGCTGACGATCACGACCTGCTCCGTCCCCGGGTTGCGGAAGAACCAGGCGCCGAAAGCGACCCCGTCCGCCGCCACCAGGTCGACGTCCTCATAGTCGGCCTGGAACTCCCAGGGCGTGAACTGAAAGTCGTCAATGGCAAGCGAGCGCGGCACGAACAGGTGCCAGTAGAGGACAGCGCTAAGCGAGAGATAGATCGCGAGCAGGACGATGAGGGCGCCGGCTGCCGCCCAGACCAGGACCATCGGAGTTAAGACGAAGTCTAGGAGGGTTGGCGACTCTTGGACCGGGCCGGCTTGGCCGCGATCCCGGCCTGCGCCTCCTCGTAGCGCGCGAGCACAAAAACCAGGAGCGACAGCCGGTTCAGCCAGCGGCGTGCCGCGTCGTGACCGCCGCCGCCGGCCTCCGCGAGCGCCAGCACCCGCCGTTCCGCGCGCCGGATCACGGTCCGGGCCAGGTCAAGCGCGCCCGAACCGGGCGTGCCGCCCGGCAGGACGAACTCGCTCGGCATCGGGACTTCGCCCTCGAGCTGTCCCATCAGCTCTTCCAGCCGTTCGATGTCGGCCTCAGTCATCTCGCCGAACCGCCCCAGGAGCCCCTCCGCCGGGTTGGTGGCCAGCTCCGCGCCCATCTTGTACAGCTGACGCTGGAGCTCCTCGCAGATCTCCTTCACGCGCTGATCAGAAGTCAACGCCCGAGCCAGCCCGAGGGCGCTGGACGCCTCGTCGACCGTGCCGTACGCCTCGATCCGGACGTCGGTCTTGGCCGCGCGGCCGCCGCCCAGAAGTCCAGTCGTGCCGTCGTCGCCGCTGCCAGCCAGCTCGACCATCGGCCGCCGGCGCTTGGCGCTCAGCTGAAGACCCGGCCCAGCTCGTAGAGCTCGCGAGGCACGTGCCGCTGCTCCTTGACCACTTCGGCCAGGGGAACCACCTCCACCGCGCCGTCGCGGCGGATGGGTATCAATCCACCGTTGCCGGACGAGATGACGTCGGCTGCACGCACGCCCAGCCTGGTCGCCCAGATGCGGTCAAGGGGCGACGGCGAGCCGCCGCGCTGCAGGTGGCCGAGCACGGTCACGCGCGTCTCGAAGCCGGTCTCCCGCTGGATCAGCCGGGAAAGAGCGTCGCCGACCCCGCGCTCAGAGAGCTGCACGTGACCGAAGGCGTCGGTCTTGACTTCGCCCTCCGGCCTTTCGTCGAGGCCGTCGAACGTGACCCCCTCAGCGACAACGATGATCGAGTAGTCGCGTCCTTCTCCGCGCCGCTCGTATAGGTGCTCGACGACCTCCTCGATGCGGACGCCGAACTCGGGAACCAGGATCAGGTCGGCGCCGCCGGCCAGCCCGCCCATCATCGCGACCCATCCGGTGTCCCGGCCCATCACTTCGACGACCATCACCCGATGGTGGGCAGAGGCAGTCGTATGCAGGCGGTCGAGAGCTTCGACGACGACCCCCACTGCGGTGTCGAAGCCGATGCAGAACTCGGTCACTGAAAGGTCGTTGTCGATCGTCTTGGGCACTCCCACGACAAGCGCGCCGTTGTCGTGCATGGCGCGCGCGACTGACAGCGTGTCGTCGCCGCCGATGGCGACCAGTCCGTCGATTCCGAACCGTTTGAGCGTCGACATCACCCGGCCGACGCCGTTCTCCATCTTGAGTGGGTTTGTGCGCGAGGTGCCGAGCATCGTGCCGCCCAGGGAGACGATGTCGCGCACGTTCTCGAGCGTCAGCTCCTCGATGTCGCCTTCGAGAGCGCCGGCCCAGCCATTTTTGATCCCGCTCACACGGTGGCCGAGCTCGATTGCCCGCCACGTGACGCCGCGGATGGCGGCATTCAGGCCGGGTGCGTCACCACCGCCGGTCAGGATCCCAATGCGCATATCTGTCAGGTTACTGCTGGCCCCCAACCAGCTCACGGAGCTTTGCGACGTCGAGGTCGGCGACCGAGCCGACCCGAAGGTCGGCGGCGGAGAGATCGAGGTCCTCGGTGAGCGGTCCCGGCACCGCCACGCAGCGAAGGCCGGCCGCCC
>CAZHAC010000083.1:0-10362 GCA_964529765.1 uncultured Actinomycetes bacterium | reverse complement strand
CTGCCGCAGTCGATGCTGGCCGAGATCGAGCGGCGGCGGGCCGGGCTCGCCCGGCACATGGCTCGGGCTGTGGTGACGCTCGTGCGCTGGGACGACTCCACCGGCCGGCCACCGCGCCCGGAAGCCATCGCGCGCGCCTGCGCGGCCGGGCTCGACCTCTTTCTGGCGACAGCGCGGGAAGGCCGGCCGGCGACCCCGCGTGAACTGCGCGAAGTGGCCCAGCTGGGCATCCTCCAGGCGCGCGGATCGCAGTCGGTGGAGCCGGTGCTCGCCGCCTATCGAATCGCGGCTCGCGTCGCCTGGGACGCCATTCTCCGCGCCTGGCGGCAGCACGGCCAGGCGACGCCGGAAGCCATGGTCGTGACAGCCAACTATGTCTTCGGCGCCCTCGACCAGGTGGCCGCCGACGTGACCCGCACCTACCTACAAGCCCGCGAGCAGCACCTGCTCCGGGGTACGAGGGCGCGCACCCGCCTCTTCCACGCCCTCATCAGCGACACCTTCGACAGCGAGCTCGCGCTGCAGAAGCAGGCGGTGGCGGTCAGCTTGCCGATCGCCGGCGGCTACGTAGCGGTCGTCCTCAAGCTGATCGCTCCGGCCACCGACCCCGAGCGTGGGGGCGAAGCCCTGCCCGAGCTGCTCTCCCAGCTCGAGCTGCCCGCGCGCGCGATCGCCCACACCACCGACCCCAACACGCTGGTTGTGCTCTGGCCGGCCGACTCGGACATCGCGGGCGCGGGCGCGCGCGACCTTGCGGAGCAGGTCCAGGATGCGGCCGACGTGCGCTGGGGACCGGGTCGCGTGCGCATCCGGGCCGGGCTGGGCAGCCACCACCCGGGCCTGCGCGGCGTCTCCCGTTCCTATGTCGAGGCTCTGCAGGCGGTCGAAGTTGGACGCAAGCTGCGGCCGGAGGTGGCGGTCCACCACCACGACGAGGTCGCGCCTTACATGGTTCTCGAGCAGAACCCGCTGACCTCAGAACGCTACGTCGAGCGAGTCCTGGGTCCCCTCCTGGAGGAGGAGCGCGGCCGCGATGTCCTGTTGAAAACGCTGGAGGCGTACCTGGCGAAAGGCTCCGTCAAAGAGGCTGCGGCTGGGCTGCACCTGCACCGGCACACGGTGCTCTACCGGCTCGAAAAGGTGCGCGAGCTGGTCGGCCGGGACATCGATTCGCCGGCCGCGCGCTTTCGGCTCCAGCTCGCGCTCGACCTGCGCAGCCTCCTCTAGCAGGCCGATGAAAAAGGGCTTCGGGCCTTCGGCCTCGTCGGCGCTTCGGGGCCCATGCGGCCCATCTTCGGGCTTATTTCCTGCGCTCCTCGCTCACGCACCGCTGGGTGCGCTCGTTCCGGTGCTCGAAAATGCGCCCGAATCTGGACCACCTGGATCCCCGAATCACTCGACGACCCTTCTTCATCACCCTGCTTGCCGCTCGCCGCGACTACGCGTGTGCCCCTGATTCAGACTCGGCCGCCGCTCGTGTGACGTCCCGCATCGACAGCATCCCGATCACCGCACCCGCCGGCCCTTCCGTCACCGGCAGATGGCGGAAGTGGCCCCCGAGCATCACTTCGCGGGCCTCGTCGAGGGGGACGTCTGGGGTGACGGTGCGCGGATCCCGCGTGAACCAGTCCTCGATCGACTCCTCACAGGCGTGTACATCGTGGGAGACCGCGCGCACGATGTCGCGCTCCGTGAAGATGCCGGCGAGATGCCCGGTCTGCGTCACGAGCACCGAACCCACGTGCCTCTGCGCCATCAGCGAAGCCGCTTCCCCGACCGTCGCCGAGGCGTCGAGCATGAGCAGCTGGCGGCTCATCCAGTCGCCGACTGTCGCCATCGTCATGGTCTAGCACTCTCGGAGCGAGCTGTCATGGGCAACGTCGAGGCTCAAGAGGCACAAGAACCTTGCTTTTCGACTCCGCGTCCAAAAGGCAGCCCGGATTTTCATGCACCGGAAACGTGATGGTTGGACCACGCGTCGGTAGGCTCTTCCCGACGATGACGAATCACAACGGCCGCCGCGTCGCCGTGACCGGCATGGGCTTCATCACCCCGATCGGCAATGACCAGGAGACGGTCTGGTCGAGCCTCGTCGAAGGCGTTTCCGGCGTCGGCCAGATAACGCGCTTTGACACGACCGCCTACACCACCACCATTGCCGCCGAGGTCAAGAACTTCGACCCCGAGGTCTACATGGACCGGAAGACGGCGCGCAACATCGGCCGCTACTGCCAGTTCGCGCTGGCGGCCGTCAGGCAGGCCCTCGCTCAGGCCGGCCTGGAGCCGGGCCAGATGGATCCCGACGAGGTCGGCGTGATCGTGTCCAGCGGGATCGGCGGTATGGAGGAGATCGAAGAGAGCCACACCGCCCTCATGGAGCGCGGCGTACGCCGGATCTCGCCCTTCACCGTGCCGATGATGATCGCCGACATGGCGGCCGGCCTGGTCGCCATCCACACCGGCGCCGGCGGTCCCAACTACGCGATCGTCAGCGCCTGCGCTTCCTCCGGGCACGGGATCGGAGAGGCGGCCGAGATCATCAAGCGCGGCGACGCGGTGGCGATGCTCGCGGGCGGCGCCGAGGCCACGATCACACCGCTCACGATGGGCGCCTTCTGCCAGATCAAAGCCGTTTCCGAGCGGAACGGCGAGCCCGAGAAAGCCTGCCGCCCCTTCGACCTTGCACGCGACGGCTTCGTGATGGGCGAAGGCGCGGTGATGTTCGTGCTCGAGGACATGGAGCACGCGAGGGAACGCGGGGCGGAAGTCCTGGCCGAGATCATCGGCTACGGCGCCACCGCCGACATGCACCACTTCGTCGCCCCGCATCCAGAAGGGGTGGGCGCCGCGCGCGCGATGCGCAGGGCCATCTCCAAGGCGGGTGTCCCGCCCGAAGAGGTCGACTACATCAACGCCCACGGCACCTCGACGAAGCTCGGCGACATCGCCGAGACGAAGGCGATCAAGGCGGTCTTCGGTGAGCACGCTTACCAGCTCGCTGTGTCGTCCACGAAATCGGTTCACGCCCATCTGCTGGGCGCCGCGGGGGCCATGGAGGCGGCGGCCTGTGTCCTCGCCATCCGCAACGGGATGCTTCCTCCGACCATCAACCTCGACAACCAGGACCCTGAGTGCGACCTCGACTACGTGCCCAACAAAGCACGCCGGGCCGACATCAATGTCGCGCTCTCCAACTCATTCGGCTTCGGCGGGCACAACGCGACGCTCGTGATCCGCAGGCCGGAGCTCAACTAGGAGAAGACGACGATGGCTGAGCTGAAGTTCGCTGAGCTGCAGGAGCTGGCCGCCGAGATCCTCGGCGTCGACCCCGACGAGGTCCAGATGGAGAAGTCGTTTCAGAAGGACCTGGCGGCCGACTCACTCGACCTGGTCGAGCTGATCGCGGCCATCGAGGACCACTTCGACGTCGAGCTGCCGGAAGAGGAGCTGGAGAAGATGAACCGGATCTCCGACCTCTGGGTTTACCTTGAGGCGCATACGGGCGCGCCGAAGGAGGCCTAGGCATGGCGATCACCGCGCCTCGCGTCCGGTCCGACGCCGTCCCCCTTCGCAGCTACCGCTCGCAAGGCCGACCGTCGGCGATTGCGGGGATGGGCGTTTATTCGCCCGACAAGGTCGTGACCAATCTCGACCTCGAAAAGATGGTCGAGACCTCAGACCAGTGGATCACCGAGCGGACCGGGATCAAGGAGCGGCGGATCGCCGAGCCGGGCACTCCGACCTTCGAGCTCGCCACCCGGGCGGCACGGAGCGCTATCGACAACGCGGGTATCTCGGCCGCCGACGTCGACCTCATCATCTGCTCGACCAGCTCGCCCGACGGACCCTTCCCGAGCGTCGCCTGCCGGGTGCAGGATGAGCTCGGAGTACCCGGCGCCTGCGCGTTCGATCTCCTCGCCGCCTGCACCGGCTTCGCCTACGCGCTCTCGGTGGCCGACGCCTACGTGGCCAGCGGGCGCGCGGAGACCGTGCTCGTGATCGGTGCCGAGGTGCTCTCGCGCCTGGTCGACTGGCAGGATCGCGGGACCTGCGTCCTCTTCGCCGACGGCGCCGGCGCCGCCATCGTGCGCCCCGCTCATCAGGGCGCCGGCTTCCGCGCCTGGTGCCTGGGGGCGGACGGTAGAGGCTACGACGCCATCACCTGCGGCAACATCCCGTTGGGCGCCTATGCGGCAGGCGACTCGGATCCGAAGATCGGGATGAAAGGACCCGAGGTCTTCAAGTTCGCGACCGATATCTTCATCAGGCAGGCGCACGCGGTGACCGAGGCGGCCGGCCTGTCCATGGACGAGATCGACCTCTTTGTGCCGCACCAGGCTAACCGCCGGATCATCGAGGCGGCGGCTCGCCGTGTCGGCCTGCCCCTCGAGCGGGTGATGATCAACATCGACCGCTTCGGCAATACGTCCACGGCGACGATCCCGCTGGCCCTCCATGACGCCGTTCAGCAGGGCCGCGTCAAGAGCGGCGACCAGGTGCTGATCGCGGGCTTCGGATCCGGGCTCACGTGGGCCGCGTGCCTCCTCGAATGGGAGTGAGCGACGCGACTGGGCCGTCCGCCCTAACCACGCCGCTGCTCACCGGCCCGGTCGCGCTGCTCTTTCCAGGCCAGGGCGTTCAGCGCCCCGGCATGGGGCGCAAGCTCTACGATCGCTACCCGGCCGCGCGCCGCGCTTTCGCGCGGGCGGAGGAGATCCTCGACATGCCTCTCCGGAGGCTCTGCTTTGAGGGCCCCGAGGAGGAGCTGAACCGGACCGACGTGCTGCAACCCTGCGTCATGGCCTGCTGCTGGGCGGCTTACGAGGTCTACCGCGAGAGCTACGGGATGGAGCAGGTGACGGTCATGGCCGGCCACTCGCTGGGCGAGTTCACGGCGCTGGCCGCCGCCGGCTCGATCAGCTGGGAGACCGCGCTCCTCCTCGTCAAAGAGCGCGGGCGGATCATGGCCGACGCCGCCGCCTCCCACGAAAGCCCAGGCGGCATGATCGCCATCGTCGGGCTCCACGAGGTGCAGGTCGAAGCGATTCGGACCACGAGCGAGTCCAGAGGCCGGCTCTTCATGGCCAACCGCAATGCCGACAACCAGTTCGTGCTCTCCGGCGAGCTGCCCGCGGTGGAGATGGCACAGGAGCTGGCGCTCGCGGCCGGCGCCCGCCGTGCGCTGATCCTGACCATCCCGCTACCCGCGCACTCGCCCCTGATGGCGGCCGCCGGGCGCCGTTTCGGGCAAGTCGTCGACCGCCTCTCGCTTGCGCTGCCGAGCTTTCCCATCCTCGCCAATGCAACCGGCGACGCGATCGCCTCGGTGGAGGCGCTCCGCCGTGAGCTGGCGGAGCACTTGCTGCGGCCGGTCGACTGGGCGCGAACAATGCTCTCGCTCAAGGCGATGCGCGTGCAGACGGTGGTCGAGCTGGGGCCGGGACGCGTTCTCGCGAGCCTGGCCGCCAAGCACATCCCGGGCATCGAGACCTGGAACGCCGACGAGCTCTTCGTCGACTTTGCCCCCGAATGGGGAGGCTCGCAACCGCCCCCCGGAGTGCTCGCATGAGCTTCCACCTGGGCTCGTTGATGGGCAAGACCGCCGTCGTGACCGGGGGCGGTAAGGGAATCGGGCGAGCGATCTCGATCGCTCTCGCGGGGCTGGACGCGAAGGTGTGCGTCGTTTATCGGGGCGACGCCGCCGCCGCCGAACAGACTGCCGACGAGATTGGCGGCACCGCGCTCCAGTGCGACGTGACCGACAGTGCCGCCGTCGCCGCCGCCTTCAAGCAGATCGGCCAGGTTGACGTGCTCGTCAACAACGCCGGCGCGGTCCGCGACAACCTCGTCCTGCGAATGAAGGAGGAGGACTGGGAGCACGTCATCCAGACCGACCTCAACTCCGCCTTCTACACGACCAAGGCGGTGCTGATGGGCATGATGCGTGCGCGCTGGGGCCGTATCGTCAACATGTCTTCGGTTTCGGCGCTCGGCAACGCCGGGCAGGCCAACTACGCGGCGGCCAAGGCGGGCTTGATCGCGTTCACCAAGTCGGTCGCCAAGGAGATGGGCTCGCGCAACGTGACCGTCAACGCGGTCGCACCCGGCTACGTCCGGACCGAGCTCACGGCAGGTTCGCTGACCGAGGAAATGGTCAAGGCGATCGTGGAGGCGACCCCGCTCAAGCGCGAGGGCACGCCGGAGGACGTGGCGGCGGCGGTGGCGTTCCTGTGCTCGCCGGCGGCCGGCTTCATCACCGGGCACACGATCTTCGTCGATGGGGGCCTCGCCGCTTAGTGGCTCTGGCCCGCGAACCGCTGCCCGAGATCCTGCCCTACGGGACTCCTCTGCCCGCGATCGCGGTCCCGACGAACTGCCCGGGTTGCGGCGTCGCCCTCCAGGCTGCCGAGCTCAAAGAGCGCTGCTACGTGTGCGAGTGCGGCCACCACTTCCGGATGGGGGCCGACGCCTGGATCGCCCTCTTCGCTGACGCCGGCTCCTGGCAAGAGCGCTGGGTGGACGTGCGGCCGCACGACCTCCTCGACTGGCGCCGCCCGAAGCCCTACGAAGACACCATCGAGCAGGCGCGCGCCGACGGTCTGAACGAGGCCGTTCGTACCGGCGTCGCCCGCGTCAACGGCACCGGCGTCTGGCTCGCCGCCTTCGACTTCCGTTTCGTCGGAGGCACCCTTTCGATAGTCGCCGGCGAGCGGCTGGCACGCGGCCTCGAACAGGCGGCTCAGCTCAGGATTCCCTACATCCTGGTTACCGCTTCTGGTGGCGCCCGGATGCAGGAGGGAGTGCTCGCGCTGATGCAGATGGCCAAGGTCAACGCGGCGGTGGGCCGGCTCCACGCCGCCCGGACGCCTTACTTCAGCATCCTCAGCGACCCCACGTTCGGCGGCGTGACTGCCTCGCTGGCCCTGATGGCCGATATCAACATCGCCGAACCGGACGCCTCGATCGGCTTCACCGGTGCACGCGTCATCAAGCAGGCGACCTATGCCGACCTGCCCAAGGGCTTCCAGAGCGCCGACTTCCAGCTCGCCCACGGCCAGGTCGACATGGTGGTCGCCCGCAACGAGCTTCGGAGCCGCGTCGCCCACCTCCTGGAGCTCTATACGTGAGCACTATCCACCGGCCCGACACGGTCTCGGTGTGGCAGGTCGTCGAGCTCGCCCGCCACCAGGACCGGCCCTACACGATGGACTACGTCTCGCGGCTGGTGCCCGACTTCGTCGAGCTCCATGGGGACCGGCTGGCGGGCGACGACCCGGCGATCGTGGCCGGGGTGGGCACCTGGCGCGGCCGGACCGTGATGTTCATGGGCAACCAGAAGGGCCGCAACCTGGCCGACCGGCTCGCCCGCAACTGGGGCATGGTCCACCCGGAGGGCTTCCGCAAAGCGGTGCGCCTCGCCCATCAGGCGGCCAAGTTCGGCTTTCCGATCGTCACCCTGGTCGACACCCCGGGCGCCTATCCGGGCGCCGGGGCCGAGGAGCGCGGCATCGCGGCCGCGATCGCGGGGGCGATCATGGAGTGGTTCGAGATTCCGGTGCCTGTCGTCTCCTGCGTGATCGGCGAGGGAGGCTCGGGCGGCGCGCTCGCCCTGGCGGTGGCCGACCGCGTGCTGATGATGGAGAACTCGATCTACTCGGTCGCCTCTCCGGAAGCGGCGGCGTCGATCGTCTGGCGCGACGCCAACCGGAAGGTGGACGTCGCCGAGCAGCTGCAGATCACCTCCCGGGACCTTTTGGCGATGGGCGTCGTCGAGGAGGTCGTGCGCGAGCCTGAGGGGGGCGCCCACACTGACCTGGACGAAGCGGCGCGACGGCTCGATCAGGCGCTCTGGCGCAACCTCGAGCCGCTCCTGCTCCTGCCGCCTGAAATCCTCCTCGAGCGGCGCTACGAACGGTTCCGCTACATCGACTCGCTGATCTCCGCCCACGAGCACTTCGGCCCAAAGGTCGATTAGAAAAGAGGCCTCCTCCCCGCTCTACGGGAGGTGTCGTCGGGCAGTGACGACGGAAGCGGTGCCGAGGTTTGTCGATTTCCCCGCCGGCCGTTCGACGTACTGATTGATAGGGCCCGGTGGTCGGGCCCACAACAGCAAGGAGGCGAACGATGCGATTCATGCTCTTCATGCTCCCGGGGCTGCCCCCCGAGGCCGGGACGGACGACTGGGCCCCAACCAGGGAGGCGGTCGAGGCGATGACCCGCTACAACAAGTCGATGCAGGACGCAGGAGTCCTCCTCGACCTAAACGGCCTTCACTCGCCCAGCGAAGCGGCCCGGATCACGTTCCCCGAGGGCAAGCCGCAGGTGCTCGACGGGCCCTTCACAGAATCCAAGGAGCTGGTCGGCGGCTACTGGATCATCGACGTCAAGTCACGCGAGGAGGCGATCGAGTGGGCGAAGCGCTGCCCGATCGGCGGCGAGGGCCCGATGATCGAAGTCCGGCAGATCTTCGAGATGTCCGAGTTCCCGCCCGAGCTCCAGGAGGCGGCCCGGCTGGAGTGAGCGCGGTCAACGATCCGCGGGCGGCGATCGAGGCGGTCTGGAGGATCGAGTCTCCGCGCCTCATCGCCATGCTCGCGCGCATGCTGCGCGATGTCGGCTTGGCTGAGGAGCTTGCCCAGGACGCATTCGTCGCCGCGCTCGAGCAGTGGCCGGTAGACGGGGTGCCGGACCGCCCGGCGGCCTGGCTGATGGCGATCGCCAAGCGGCGGGCCATCGATCAGCTGCGCCGGCGCGGGCGGCTCCAGGAAAGGCAGGAGCGGCTGGGCCGCGAGCTGCTGGTCGAGGAGGAGGCTGGCAGCGGGTTCGACGGCGCCGGCGAAGAGATCAAGGACTCGCTGCTCCGGCTCGTCTTCACCGCCTGCCACCCGGTCCTGAGCAAAGAAGCGCGGGTCGCGCTCACGCTGCGCATGCTGGGCGGGCTCAGCACCGAGGAGATCGCGCGCGCCTTCCTGGTCCCCACCTCCACGATCGCGCAGCGGATCGTCCGCGCCAAGCGAACGCTGGCCGAGGCCCACGTGCCTTTCGAGGTGCCGAGCGGAGCGGACCTGGACGCCCGCCTGGCCTCGGTGCTCGAGGTCGTCTACCTCATCTTCAACGAGGGCTACGCGGCCACCGCCGGCGACGACTGGATGCGTCCGGGGCTCTGCAACGACGCGCTGCGGCTGGGACGCATGCTGGCCGAGCTGGCGCCGGCGGAGCCTGAGGTTCACGGGCTCGTCGCCCTGATGGAGATCCAGGGGTCGCGCATGCGGGCACGGATCGGCCCCGCCGGTGAGCCGGTTCTCCTGCTCGACCAGGACCGCTCCCGGTGGGACCGCCTGCTGATCCGTCGCGGACTGGCCGCGCTTGAGCGCGCGGAGGCCCTGGGCGGAGCGCTCGGTCCATACGCGCTACAAGCGTCGATCGCGGCCTGCCACGCTCGTGCCCGCCGGGCGGAGGAGACCGATTGGGAGCGCATCGCGGCCCTGTACGACGCCCTCGCACAGCTCACGCCATCGCCTGTGATCGAGCTCAACCGGGCAGTCGCGGTGGCGATGGCCTACGGCCCGACAGCGGGATTGGAGCTGGTGGAAGCGCTGGCGGGCGAGCCTGCCCTCAAGTCGTACCACCTGCTCTACAGCGTCCGCGGTGACCTGCTGGAAAAGCTCGACCGCCGGCGAGAAGCCAACGTTGAATTCGAGCGCGCCGCCGCCCTGACCCAGAACGCGCGCGAGCGGGCGCTCTTGCTCAAGCGGGCGGAGCAAGTCTCCTCTACGCTCGACGAGGAGGAGGCTACGCGCCCTCGGCCATCGCAATGACCGCAGCGACCAGCTCCGCGTTGTCCCGCGCCGGGCGGCCGTCGGCCATCTGAAGCACGTCCTCCAGGCCCACCCGCACATCCCAGCCCCTCGCCAGGCCCTGCCGGATCACGTGCCAGGTCGCCATCCCTGATCCGTGATGGAGCCGCGGCCAGAGCGCCTTCCCCGCATCGAGCACGCCGTCAATGGCCCTCGCTCTGGCCAGAGCCGCCTCGGGCTGCTCGTCGCCCACCTCGACCAGGACGCGTGTCCACTCCAAGCCTCCACTGAACGCGCGCTGGGCGTCCTCCACGCTCGCCAGCCCAGCCTCGATACCGATCCCCCGGTCACCGAGCACGCCGGCCACCCGCTCCCAGCCGGCCTCCGCCAGGTTCACGGAGCAGAAGTCCGGCCGCACGTGCCAGCTGCTGATGGCGGCGAGCCGGGCTTCGAGATCGGGTTCGATCCAGGCCCCGGTGGACAGGCTCAGCGACACCCCCGGACAGGCCGAGCGGACGGCGCTCACGGCGGCGTCGCACCAGGTGCCGGCCAGCGTCTCGAAGCC
>CAZHAC010000082.1:0-10401 GCA_964529765.1 uncultured Actinomycetes bacterium | reverse complement strand
CGATCGTCTCCGCGTCGAGCGCCGGCGAGTCGTCGCCGATCGCCTCCAGGTCGAATTGGTGGAACTCGCGATAGCGGCCGGCCTGCGGCCGGTCGTAGCGGAACATCGGGCCCAGCGTCCAGAGCCGGGCCGGCTGTGGGCCCTGGTCGAGGTGGTGCTGGAAGTAGGCGCGCACGATGCCGGCGGTCGCCTCCGGCCGCAGCACGAGCTCGTCATCTCTGCGCTTGACGAGCCGGAAGAGCTCCTTGCCGCCCGCGTCGCTGTCCTCCCCGACACCTCGCTCGATCAGCTCCGTACGTTCGAGGATCGGGGTCTGGATCTCCTGGTAGCCATAGCGGCGGGCGATCTCGCCGGCCTGCTGCTCCACGAGCGACCAGAGCGCGCGCTCCCCAGGTAGGAGATCGCGGGTGCCGCGGGCGGCATTGACCGGCTGAGTCGGAGGCATGCGCCGATTCTAAGATTCGGCGGTTCCACGGTTCGGCGGACGCGTTTGCAGGCGCTTGGGGGAGGGATTCAGCGCTCGCGCGGAGGAACGGCTAAGCTCGCACCACGCCACTCCTGACCCGGCTGCTCGACGAGCTGGCGCCGCTGGGCGAGATCGTGGACCGTCCACATCTCGGCGGCTGGGCGCTCTACCACCACGGCACGATGTTCGCTCTCGTCCAGGGCGATCGCGTCTGGCTGCGTACCGACGCGGCAACTCGCTTCGAATTCCAGCGGCGGGGCATGATCGCCTTCTCGCCCAATCCGGGGATGGAGCTCGGCGCCTTCTACGAGGTGCCACCCGATGTGCTCGCCAGTGGTGATCATCTCGTAGCCTGGGCACGCAAGGCGGTCAACAGCCAGTGATCATCGAAAAGGCGATGTTCGCGTACTACGTCCCCGACCCTGGCCAGGCGGCGGACTGGTACCGCGACAAGCTCCTCTTCACAATCCACGGCGATCATCGCGACGACGAAGACTTCCGCTGGGTTACCGCCTCGCCGCCTGGAGACACATGGCAGTTCGCCTTCAGCGACGTCAATGTGCACGGCGAGGGCGAGCTGGCGGACCGCTTCCGCGCCGAGATCGGCTTCGCGCCCCACTTCATGCTCATCTGCGACGACCTGGAGGTCACGGTCCGTGAGCTGGAGGACCGAGGCGTCGAGATCGTGACGCCCCCCGACGATGCCCCGTTCGGGCGGGCAGCCTACATCCGCGACCTCTACGGGAACACGATCACGCTGACCGACGAGGCAGGCTGGGGCCGGTTACGGATCTGAGGCTAGGCGAGGAACGGATTCTGTTTTCGTTCGCGCCCGATCGTGGTCGCCGGCCCGTGGCCGCTGAAGACGATGTACTCGTCGGGCTGCGGGAGCAGCTTGTCCCGGATCGACTCCAGCAGCTGCGGCCCGTTGCCGCCGTCGAGGTCCGTACGCCCGATGGAGCCGGCGAACAGCGCGTCGCCGGTAAAGAGAGCGTTGCCGATCCGGAGCGTGACGCCACCCGGACTGTGCCCAGGCGTGTGCAGGACCTCGAACTCCAGCGACCCCGCTCGGTAGGCGGACCCCTCCGCGAGCGGCTCCACCCGCGCGATCGGCTCCTGCTCGATCGGAAAGTTGCTCCGCAGCGGTTGTCCTTCGGCCACCACGTGGCGCTCGGCGTCGTGAACAGCGACCGGTACGCCAGGCCACTCCCGTAGGAGCCGCGAGAGGCCTCCGATGTGGTCGACGTCAGTGTGCGTCAGCAGCACCGAGCGAACATTCGCGCCCAGGTTGCGCACCTGTTCGAGGATCAGCTCCGGCTCGAGGTGAGCGTCGATGAGAACCGCGTCGCGCGATGCCTCATCCATCACTACATACGCGTTGGTTCCGAACTGACTGTCGTAGGTGGCCTGAACCTGGATCCGCTGCGGTTCGGCGCTCACACGAGCTCCTTGCGCACGATCGTGTGCCGCCCGGCCTCTCGATAGGGCTGGAACCCCGCACGCAGGTACATGGCGAGGGGGCCTCGGTAGTTGGCGTGGTCTCCCCCGGCGTCGCGCACCGGATAGGCCTCGGCTGTCCGCACGTCCATGCTTCGGAGCCGGTCCAGCGCGGTCTCGAGCAAGCGGGCGGCGACGCCGTGACCCCGGTAGGGCGCCGCGATGACGAAACAGGCGAGGGAGCCGACGCCGTCGTAGTCCGACGTGTCGAGACCAAGCTTGTGAACCACCCCAGCGAGGGCGGTTGTCGGGCCGTAGTTGCACCAGCCGACCGGCTTTGAGCCCGCGTACGCGAGCAGCGCAGTGACCTGGCGGCGCGCGATCAATTCGCGCATGTCGCCGAGGTTGTCGGCGGCCGTGCGCGTTAGCGCTTCCTCAGCCGAGCCGTTCCAGTGGGTCTCAATGCAGTAGCAGCCCTGCCATGCCGGGTAGGCGCGGAAGGCGTCCACGTCGAAGAACCGCTGGTAGTCCGGCAGCAGGTCCGGCGTCAGGTCACGGATTACGACCTCGCCAATCTCGGGAAGCCGGGCCAGAGCGGCCTGCTCGGACGGATCGATGGCGAGCCGAAGTCCGAGCAGGTAGTTGGCGTCCCCCGCGACCATCTTGGAAGTGGGTCCCTCGCCGGCGAACTCACGGATCACGCGGACGAGGGATCCGCGGGCGCTCGCCTCGACCTCGAAGACGGCGCGGTGCGGAGGATCCGCGGCGAGCCCCGGTGTGAACAGGAAGCGAGTCTCGACTTCGTAGCGCCGGCCCCAGTCGACAGACACGACGCTGCCCTCTTCGAGCACGTTCTCCCCCTGCTTCCACTGGAGCCTCTCTCCGGGCCGGATTTCGCCCACCCGGTCCATGCCGAAGTACCAGCGGCGGACGATCTCAGGGTCGGTCAGACCCTGCCAGGCGGTTGCCGGTGGGACTCCGACCTCGACCTCGCGGACGACTTTCACGATGCTTCGCGGGCCACCGTGTGGACGTCGCGCACCTGCTCGAGCTTCTCCATCAGCCGGGAGAGCTGCGACAGCGAGTCGATGTCCACGGTCGCCGAAACGACGGCGGTCTTGTCGTCGTACACCTGCACCGAGGCCGCGGACATGTTGACCCGGTTTTCGGCGACCACGGTAGCGATGTCGCGGAGCAGGCCCGTTCGGTCCCAGGCCTCGATCTTGATCGCCACCGGGAAGAGCGTACCTGCCTCGCTCTCCCAGTCCACCGGCACCACACGGGCGGAGTCAGGCGCGTGGATCGCGTTCATGCAGTCCCGGCGATGGACGGTGACGCCCTTCCCTCGCGTGGTGTAGCCCGTGATCGCGTCCCCAGGGACCGGCTGGCAGCAGGGCGCGATCCGGGTATGGACGCCGCGCTCGCCGCGGACGAGCACGTGGGGCGTCGGGCGCTGCTGCGGGATGAGGGGGATCGAGCGGAGGACATCGTCGTCGCCCGCCGGCGCGAGCGCCATCCGCATGACCGTCGAGTGCGAGGAAACGTCGCCATAGCCGATGGCGGCGAGGAAGTCGTCGACGGTCTGGAAGTGCGCCTGCTTGGCCATCTCGTCGAGCTTTCCGTCCGGAAGCTGGGAGAGCGTGAGCCGGTGCATCCGGTGCAGCTCCTTCTCGAGCAGGTCGCGGCCCTTGGCCACGTTCCCCTCCCGGGCCTGGCTCTTGAACCACTTCCGGATGCGTTCCTTGGCCGAAGCACTCTTGACGAAGTTCAGCCAGTCGCGGCTCGGCCCGTGCGGGGCCTTGGAGGTCAGGATCTCGACGATCTCGCCGTTCTTGAGCTCGTAGTCGAGCGGAACCATCCGCCCGTTGACCTTCGAGCCGATGCAGCGGTGTCCAACCTCGGTGTGGACGCGGTAGGCGAAATCGACCGGGGTCGAGCCGGCCGGAAGGTTGTAGACATCACCCCGCGGCGAGAAGACGAAGACCTCGTCCTGGAAGATGTCGACCCGGACCGCGTCCACGAACGATTCGGCGTCCGAGACCTCCTTCTGCCACTCCATGAGCAGCCGGAGCCAGGAGAGCTTCTGGTCGAAGCGGGTCTCGGCGGCGTCGCCCTCCTTGTAAGCCCAGTGCGCCGCGACCCCGTACTCGGCCACGTTGTGCATCTCGCGTGTTCGGATCTGGATCTCGATGGGCTCACCGGTATGCGACACCACGGTGGTGTGCAGCGACTGGTAACCGTTCGACTTCGGCATCGCGATGTAGTCCTTGAAGCGGCCGGGCAGCGGCTTCCAGAGCGAGTGGACGACACCGAGAACGCCGTAGCAGTCCTTCACGCTGTCTACGTGGACCCTGATCGCCAGGAGGTCGTAGATCTGGCTGAAGTCCTTCTGCTCGCGCGACATCTTCTGCCAGATCGAATACATGTGCTTGGGCCGCCCCGTTATGTCAGCCGCCATGTCGATCTTCTCCAGCTCGCGCTGGAGGATCTCCTTGATGTCCGAGACCAGCCGCTCGCGCTCCTGGCGCTTGCGGGCGACCCGACTCACGACGTCGTTGTAGGCGGCGGGTTCGAGGTGCCGGAAGGCGAGATCCTCGAGCTCCCACTTCACCTGCCCCATCCCGAGCCGGTGGGCGAGCGGGGCGTAGATCTCGAGAGTCTCCATGGCGATGCGGCTGCGCTTCGCCTCCGGCAGCGGGTCGAGCGTCCGCATGTTGTGCAGCCGGTCGGCGAGCTTGATGAGGACGACCCGGACGTCCTCTGCCATCGCCAGCAGCATCTTGCGGATGTTCTCTGCCTGCAGCTGCTGGCTGGAGCGGAAGGAGATCCGTGACAGCTTGGTCACGCCCTCCACCAGGTGGGCCACGTCTTCGCCGAAGTCGGCCTTGACCTCGTCCAGCGTCAGCGGCGTGTCCTCCACCGTGTCGTGCAGGAGGGCGGCGGCGATCGTCGCTGCGTCGAGGTTGATGTCGGCCAGGATGCTCGCCACCTCCAGCGGGTGCTGGACGTACTCCTCGCCGGAGAGCCGCCGCTGGCCGGTGTGCGCCCGTGAGGCCACCTCGTAGGCGCGCGCGACCATCTCCCGGTCATCGGGCTCCAGGTGCACCGCGATCCTCAGCAGCTCAGAGATGCTCAAGTTCAAAGGTTCTTACCAGAAACGGGCGCCAACCATTCGACCCGGCCATAGAATGTTCCGCCCCATGATCGCCGGCAGGCGTCTCTCGCTCCCCCTCACCCTTTTCGTCGGGGCCGCGATCACGATCCTGGCGGGCGCCAGCTTCAACATCCAGGGCCGCACCGGCGAGACGGTGGGCTTCGCCCTGTTTGCCGGCCTCCTCGCCTTTGGCGCCGGCGTCGCCTACCGCTGGTGGAAGTACGCGCTGGGAGCGGGTGCGCTCGCCCTGGTCGTGGAGCTGTTCACCTTCCACTTCGACCTCCACAACCGCTTCTTGGGGGTGACGCTGGCAGGCCTGCTGGCAATCGTGGTCGGCGGCATGCTCTCCTTCATCGCCTACACGCGCATCACGGAAGACCTGCGCAAGCGAATGCAGGACCTGGAGCGGCTGAACAAACGCCTGGAGGAGCAGCACCGGGTCTTCCTGGCCGCCACCGAGGATCCGGCCCTCCAGACCAGCGGTCCGACCGAGCTCGCGCAGAACACCGCTCGCCAGACTTCGTCCCAGATCTGCTGCTACTACCTGGCGAACGCTGAGGGCACACATTTCGTCCCCCATGAGCCCGGGTTCGGCATGGGCTCCCTGCAGCCGCAGCCGGTCGACCGCAGGCGCCAGGACGATCCTCTGCTGGCCGCGATCGAAGCCAACCAGGAGTTCTTCACGATCGAGTTCCAGCACCTGCGACCGCTCTTCAACCTGATGTCGCCCGACTTCCAGATCGAGTGCGCGCTCGTCGTGCCAATCCGGGTGGGCGACCACGTGGGCGGTTTCGTTCTCCTCGCCAACAAGCCGGGTGGCTACAGCCAGGACGATCGCCGGCTGGCAATGACCCTGGCCATGCGCGCCGGCGCGCACCTGGCCTCGATGCACGCGGTCGCGCTCAGCAAGCAGGAGGCGGAGCGCTATGCCCTCCTCAACGACCTCGTGAAGCAGGCCTCCGGCATGAGCTTCGACCAGGTCCTGGCGCTGGTGCTCGAGCGCGGACGGGCGCTCGTGCCTCACGACTCGGCGCGAGTGGCGATCTTCGGTCCCAACGACACCTACACGATGGTCGGCGGCAGTCCAGTGCCTTCGCCCGTCGCCGGTGCGCTGGACGGCGTCAAGCTAGGACAGACGGTTATACGCGCCGCCGTCACCATCAACAGCGGCCTCTTCAGCGGCCTCGAGCCACCGGAGGGGAACGCCGTAGCCGAGGCGCTGGTGCCGATCCGTGGCAAGCAGGCCGTCCTGGGCGCCATCTGCCTTGGGCGCCGGCAGGCCAACAGCTTCGTCGAGCGTGATCTGCCGGCGCTCGACGAGCTCGGCACCATGGCCGGGGTGGCGGTCGAGAACGCGCACGCGCTCGAGCAGGTCAGTGGCCAGGCGAACAAGCTGGACACCGCCTTGAACGCGCTCGGTGAGATCTCACAGGCGCTGACGGCGGTGACCGAGGGCGCCGCCGTCCTGGAACGGAAGGCGCTGGAAAGCGCGGCCCGGCTCTACGGTGTCCGGCACGCCCTGATCACCCGCTCCGTCGATCTTTCGCGGCACCGGGTGATCGACGCCATCGGCTTCGGCACCGCGGTGACCGGGGCCGAGATCCAGAACGGCCAGGGCGTGATCGGGGCCACCATGCTCACCGGCAAGCCGGTCGCGATCTCCGACCTCGGATCCTCCTGGGATCTCCCGGACCCGACGCTCCTGGCCCACGGGCTGCGCTCGAGCCTGACCGTGCCCGTTCTCGAAGGTGGCCGGTTTTGGGGAACGCTCTCGGTGTTCGACGTTCAGCCGCGGGCCTGGACCGAGGACGACGTACGCGTCCTCTCCACGCTTGGCAACGAAGCCGTGGTCGCGCTCAAGAACGCCGAGCTCTACGACTCGAGCAAGAGGATGATCTGGGAGCTGACCAACCTGCACGAGGGCCTGAAGGCGGTGACCTCCACCCTCGAGCTCGACCAGGTCCTGGAGCTCGTGCTCGGCTGGGCGGGCAAGGCGGCGAGCGCCCAGATCGGCTGCCTCGCGCTCCTCGACAGCGGCGGGCTCAAGATCGTCGGCTCCTACGGAACCGACCACGCGACAGCCGAAAAGCTGGCCCTCGAGCTGGGGGACGACATCGCGCACGACGTCCTGGCGTCGGGACAGCCGGTCATGGAGCAGATGACCAATGTTCAGAGTGGATCCGGTCCTCTCTACCCCAGCTCGGTGCTCTGCGTGCCCATCATGCTGCGGGAGCAGCCGACGGGGATCATCTTCCTGGCCAACTACCAGGCCGGCTACCCCTTTACGGAGGACCACCGCCGCCTCCTGACCGCTCTCGCCGCGCAGGCGGCGATCTCGATCGACAACGCCAAGCTCTTCAAAGATCGGCAGGACCTCTTCCTGGGCAGCCTCAAGGCCCTGGCCGACGCCGTCGACGCGCGCGACCCCTACACGGCGGGCCACTCGCAGCGGGTCACCCAGTACGGGCTCACGATCGCTCGCGAGCTTGGGTACGCACCGGGTGACAGGGAGGCCTGGCGGCGGCTCGAGCAGGGCGGGCTGCTGCACGATATCGGCAAGATTGCGGTGCCCGACGCCATCCTGGCCAAGCCGGGCCGGCTCACCGACGGGGAGTTCGAGATCATGAAGTCGCACGCCGCGCGCGGCTACGAGATCCTCAAGCACCTCACCATGCTCACTGACGAGCTCCACGTCGTCCGCTCGCATCACGAGCGCTTTGACGGCATGGGGTACCCCGACCGCAAGCGGGGCGACGAGCTGCCCATCTTCGTCTGGATCATGGCCGGTGCCGACGCCTTCGACGCCATGACCTCCGACCGTCCGTACCGCAAGGGGATGTCGCTCGAAGTGGCGCTCAAGGAAGTCGAGAGGTGCGCCGGCAACCAGTTCCACCCGGCCGTCGCCCAGGCCATGATCCTGGCCGCGAACAAGGGGTCGCTGCGGATCCTGGAGCAGAAGTCGATGTACGCCGAAGCCCCCGTCGTCGGCGCGTTCGAGAACCCCGTCGCGTAGGCGAGCCCAATCCTGGGCGCGGCTCGGAGTGGCGCCGGCGCTTGCGGTCGCCGCCCTGATCCTGGGTGGCCTCAACTTGCGGCTGATGCTGATCGAGCTGGTTTCGGGCAGCCCCGGCCCGGGCGCGATGGGGGAGGACTTCTGGTCGCTCTACGCCCCGGCCGCGGCCCTTCCCAGCCCCGTTTACAGTTCCGCGATCGCACAGCTCGCCGCCTTCGCGGCCGACCCTCAACCGGTCGCTGTCGCCAGCTATCCACCGATCGCCTTCGAGCTGGTTCGCGGGCTCACGGTGCTCGCCTGGCGCCCGGCCCTCGCCGCCTGGCTGGCGCTCTCCCTGGCCTCCCTAGCGCTCACGTGGTGGCTGGTCCTGAAGACGGTGCGGCCGACCCCGGCGGGGGCCGCCTGGGCACTGCTCGCGTTCACCGCGCCCGCCACCTGGTGGGCCTTCCACGAGGGCCAGATCAACCTGCTTCTCCTGGCCCTGCTGGCCGGTGCCGCCCTCGCCGCTGATCGCCGGCAGGGCGTGCTGGCGGGGTGCCTGGTCGGGATCGCGGCCGCGCTCAAAGGCTACCCCCTACTCCTCGCTGTCCACTTCGCGTGGCGCCGGGAGTGGCGCGGGCTCGCCTCCTGCGCGCTCACCTTCGCGGTCCTCACCCTGCTGGGCTTCGCTCTCACGTGGCCGGGCAGCCTGGCCTACGTCACGCACCTGCTGCCTGTCCAGATGGCGGCCAGCCCGGGTTTCGTCAACCACGGCCTGCCCGCCGTGGCCCGGCGCTATTTCGAACCCAACATCTACGGCTCGACGTTGCTCGCGTCGGAGCCGCTGGCCATCCTGGTCGGCAGGATTCTGCCTCTGGGCGTGGTCGCCGCCAGCCTGCTGGGATCGCGGGGACTGCGACCCGCGGTGCCCCTGCTGGCGCTGAGCGCGCTGCTGCCGCTCCTCACGACCACCTCCTGGATGTCGACGGTGGTGCTCGCCACCCCGACGCTCGCCGCCGGCGCCGCGGTTTCGGCCCGCCTCGGCGACCGGGGACGCGCGGGCAAGCTCTGCCTGGCGTCGGGGGCTCTGCTCACCCAGCTGTCACCCCTGGTCCGATCGCTCGAAATGCCCTACCAATCGATGGCGCGGGCGGTCGCTCAACACGACCAGCTCTTCTATCTCTGGAACCTCGACTTGACGCTCGGCTACATAGCGATCTGGGCCGGCTGGCTTCTACTGGCGCGCGCCGGGGCTCAGCCAGTGACGGCGGCAGGACCGAGCCCAGACCATTGCTTGGCCTTGGGCCCGGCCCCATCTCAGTAGGAGCGAGCGAAGACGACGCGCCGTTTGGCCGGGCGGCCACAGACCAGGCACTTGCCGGTGACCCGTTCGTCGGGGTCGAAGTTGCGAATGGTCACGCCGCCGGTCTCTTCCTTGACCCGGGCCTCGCATTCCGCGCTCTCGCACCAGGGCGCCCAGACGAACCCGTTCTTCTCGGCGAAGTGCGCCTTCAGCTCGTCGAGGGTCGATACCTCGAAGGTGTTCGAGCGCATGAAGTCGAGCGCGCGCTGGTAGAGCGACGCCTGGAAGCTGACGAGCTCGTCCGTGAGCCGGGCGGCGAGTCCTTCCGCCGGCACCGGCCGCTTTTCACGCGTCAGGCGGTCGACCAGCGTCACCTGGCCGGCCTCGACATCCCGGGGCCCGACCTCGACGCGCAGCGGTACGCCCTTCAGCTCCCAGTAGTTGAACTTCTCGCCCGGGCGATCGCCCCGCCGGTCAGCCGATACCCGCACGCCCGCCGCGCGCAGGCCGCGCTCGGCCTGATTGACGAACTCGGCGACGCGCTCATCGTCGCCCCGGATCGGCACGATCACGACCTGGACCGGCGCCACCTTAGGCGGCATCACAAGTCCGGTTTCGTCGCCGTGAGCCATGATCACGCCGCCGACGAGCCGCGTCGAGATGCCCCAGGAGGTGCTGTAGCAGAACTGCTTCTGGTTCTCGCGATCGGTGAACGTGATGTCGTAGGCGCGCGTGAAGTTCTGACCGAGGTAGTGAGAGGTCCCGGCCTGGAGCGCCAGACCGTCGCGCATCATCCCCTCGATCGAAGTCGTATAGACCCCGCCGGCGAATTTCTCGGCTTCGGTCTTCTGGCCGGTCAGGACGGGCATCGCCAGCCAGTCCTCGGCGACCTGCCGGTAGTAGTCGAGGATCAGCGCGACCTCTTCCATCGCCTCCTCGGCCGCGGCATGGAAAGTGTGGCCCTCCTGCCAGAGAAACTCGGCGGTGCGCAGGAAGAGGCGAGTGCGCATTTCCCAACGCAGGACGTTGCACCACTGGTTGGTCAGCAT
>CAZHAC010000081.1:0-10719 GCA_964529765.1 uncultured Actinomycetes bacterium | reverse complement strand
CAGAGCTCGAAGCAGTTCCCCGTCGGTGGTGACGATGCGTACCTCGGCGCCGGCGCCAAGGGGCGGAAGTCGCGCCGGGTCCCGATTCCGACCAGGCTGGCGGCCGCGATCAAGCGCTACGAGGTCCGCCAGCGGCCCCGGGTTGCCGACTCCGAACTGCTGATCAACATCTACGGCCGGCCGTACACGCTCTGGGGCCTGAGCTCGATGCTCCGAAAGATCGAGGCGCGGGTCGGATTTCGCGTCCACGCGCACGCCTTCCGGCACACCTTCGCCACCGTCGCCACCCAGATGGGCTGGAACTTCGAGCGCCTGCGCGAGGCGATGGGGCACTCGGACTACCAGGTCCTCCAGCGATATGTGCGTCTGGCCACCGAGCGCGATCTCGGGGCGAAGAAGGAGTGGACGGAGTTCATCCTCGCGCCGGAGGAGCTGTAGCAGCGACTTGTGGCCGCCACGCGTCAGTCGGGCAACGTCCGTCGGTCGTCGGGGCCCAGCGGGGAGCCAACTGACTAAGCCGCGAGCGGAGCGACGCGCGACTGACCTACCGCAACGGGTACCGAGAGTGCGGGTGGGACACCGGCGTCGGCACTATCGAGCTTGAGGTCCGCAAGCTGCGGGCAGGCAGCTACTTCCCGAGCCTGCTCGAGCCGCGCCGGCGCACGAGCGAGCTCTGCTGTCCGTGGTCCAGGAGGTCTACATCCATGGTCTCAGCAACCCGCGACGTAGACGCCGTGGCCGTGGCGCTCGGCCTGAAGGGGATCTCCCAGGACCGGGTGAGCCGGCCCGGCAAGGAACTGGTCGCCCGGGTCCACGCCTTCCGCACCGGGCCGCTCGATGACGCGAGCACCCCTACCTGATGCTGGACGGAGTTCTGGCGCACCTTCGCGGCTGACCAACTGGCGCCAGGTCCCCTGAGGGGCCGCGCCACTCGGCCGTGAATCAAAGTGATTGACATTGTTGACAGTTAGTTGTATTGGTCACCCGACCGTGTGCTCCGCCTCGCCGCCTAGTGTTGAGGCCTGTCTCGACCGGGCGGGCCGATCCGCTCACCCCCTGCTAGGTTTCCGCCAAGTTAGCCAGAGGCCTCCGACTTGAGTCTTGGTAGTTGGCTGGTCGCAGCCTGCATGGTTGCTCTCATTGCGTACATAGCGTTGCTACTGTTGCTAACGGGCTTCCATAAGTTGATCTCGCTCGATCGCGGGCATGGTGTGCGGACCTGGCTCAAGACGCTAGGGGCGGCAGAAGTAGTTCTCGGGTTTGCTATTACGCAATCCTCTTGGCAGCCGTGGGCGTCATTCGCGGCTCTCGGCATGTTTGCAACGTTTTTGTTAGTACGAATCCGCAGTCTTCAGACGCGCAGCCATTGTGGCTGCTATGGAGATGTGCCCATCATCGAGGACCGGGCAGCGGCGGTGGGCACGGCGTTCTTGTGGCTGGTGATGGTTGCAGCAATTGCCCTGAATTGCACGTACAACTGGATTAGGATCGGGCAGGGCGCCGCACTTTTCCTCGGTGTGTCCTATGTTGCAGTGCTGTGCGCTCTCACAGGAAGAAGAATCGTCGGGTCACGACTAGCCTGGGCTCGACGTCCAAGTGCAATACAGGAGGAACGTTATGCCTGATAGAAGCAAAGGCTTCCGAGTCGAAAGTGAGAGCGCTGGGTTCAGTGACCGCGACGTGGATCCGTCGAGCGTCACCGCAGCAGTTGTTGAGGACAAAGAGGAGGGCTCGCCACTTGGAGCCTGGGTCGAGCGCTTCGGCGGCTTCACGGGCGTGGTGACGGACGCGTTCGGGCGCGAACTGCCGGTTTCGTTTGAGCGCTGGAGAAACGCAGACAAGGAGACAACCCGGCTGAAGATTGAGCTCCATTACGCGGCTCGGAGATCGTAGGCAATGCAACGACGCGTCTCGCGGAGGGTCGTGCTCAAACGAGCCATCGGTGGACTTCTCGTCGTCGGCCCTCTCGCCGAGGCCGCAGCGACTATCCCTGTTTACGCTTACACACCTTGCGACCAAACGAGCAAACGTGTGATTAGACAAAGGTGTCAGGGGCCGGACCTCGTCAGAACCTGGTTGGTCTATGACGCGTACGACCCGAGCGTCAACTGCGGCTACATCCAGGAGATTTTTGTAAACCATCCCTCTTGTGTCCAAGAGAAGACCGAAGTGCAGTCCGGTGGCAATGGCCTGCTCATTGCAGCTGAGCTCGGGTATACCAACGAGTTTTATGGAATGCTCCGCGCACGCACGGACCCCACCGCGCCCGGTCCTTGGGAGGCGTTTCAGTTTGTTCATCTCTCCAGTGACATCCCCGACACTAACAATCCCTCTAGCCTGACATATGCGATCCAGTCGCTGGCTAATGGACTCTTCGTCTCAACGGAGATCGGTTACACCGGTAACGAGTACGGGATGCTGCGAGCTCGGGCCTCGGCAATAGGGGCTTGGGAGCAGTATCAGTTGGTCTCGGTGGAGAGCAGTGGATTCTGGGCAATCAAGTCGCTGGCTAACGGCTTGTACGTATCGGCAGAGCTCGGCTACGCCGGCATCGAGCAGGCGATGCTTCGCGCCCGAGCCTATTCGGTCGGAGCCTGGGAGCAGTACTGGCCGTACGGCGCCTAGCTGGGAAACGCGGGGCCGGTCTGACCGGCTCCGCTAGCCCAGCCCAGGTCCTGAGAGGAGCGCAAAAACTTGATCGCGAGGCAGCAGTATTACCGCCGCTCAAGCGTCCGACTCGCATCGGACCGCAAGGCGATCCTCTCGCAGCAGACTCCCCAATTTCAGCAGCTCGACGAGCTCCGTGTTGGCGCCGCAGGCGCCCTGATCGCACCCCTTCTTCGCGCCGTGAAGCTGCAGGTGCCGCGGAGGTAGTCGAGCAGAGAGACACGCGGGTCGTTCGGCAATTCTGCCGGCGGGCTGTTGATGCTGATTGACACGGCTTACCTCCTTTCGTGCGTCCAGCCCAACCCCCGAAACATATCCATCTCTCGAGGCGCAGGCCGCTCTGGCTGACGTTGCGCCCGGCGGGCGGCGTAGGCCATGGTCGTGCAACCGACGCCTGGCGTTGCTATATCCGTCGGGCCCACATCTGGGAGCCGGTCCTCGGCCACGGATGTCACGGGCCGCGAAGGCACTGATGCCACCTCCGCTCCGGGGCCTTTGAAGCTTTCGCCCGCGGATCCTGCCCGCGGGCTGACGCAGCCGGCGAGGTCGGCCGTCGGGGCCTGGGCTGCGAGCCAACTGACTAAGTCGTGCACGCGGTCTCGGAGTTAATTGGCTTCTGGTCAAAAACGCCGGTGGCGGCTAAGATCGATTCGTATTCGGCTCACCCCTTCGGTCCAGCTTCTAAGCAGTTGGTCCGGGGTTCGAATCCTCGGCGGGGCACCACCCCCTTCCGGAGCCCGGGTTTCGTATTCCGATCCGCGGGCTGGTAACCGGCATCGCGGGGCATGGGAACCCCTGGGAAAGGCTCTGGAAAAGGCCAAGTTAATTGGTCCGAAGCACGGCGACGCAGATCTTCTTGGCTCGCCCCGCCAAACTACGCGACCGCGGCGGCGACCTCGTCGAGGCGCGCCCCGCGGGAGGCCTTGACGAGCACCACATCGCCGGCGGCGAGGTGGCCGCGCAGCCAGTCGACGGCCGCGTCGTTGTCGGCCAGCGCCACCGCCCGCTCTCCCGCACCGTCGGCGATCGGCCGGGCGGCCTCGCCGACCGCGACCACCACGTCGGCCCGGGAGGCGGCGTACTCCCCGACGGCGCGGTGCTCGGCCTCGCTGTCGTCGCCGAGCTCGAGCATCTCGCCGAGGACGGCGATGCGGCGCCCGCCCTCGATCGCCGCGAGCGCGTCCAGGGCGGCCCGGGTCGAGTCGGGATTGGCGTTGTAGGAGTCGTTGAGCAGCGTCGCGCCGCCGGCGAGGTCGCGCAGCTCCATGCGCCACTTCGACAGCGAGGCGGTGGGCAGCGCCGCCGCGGCCACGTCGAGGGGTACGCCGGCCGCCAGCCCCGCCGCCGCGGCAGCCGACGCGTTGAGCGCCTGGTGGGCGCCCACGAGCGGCAGCGCGACGGGAGCCGAGGCGTCGGCGGTCCGCAGCGTGAAGGACGGCCGGCCGAGCCGGTCCAGCGCCAGGTCGAGCACGCGCATGTCGGCGCGCTCCGCCCGGCCGAAAGTCAGCACCGGGCCGTCGGTGAGCGAGCGCATCGCGACCACCCGGGGATCGTCGGCGTTGAGGACGGCGGTGCCGCCGGGCGCCAGCCCCTGCACCAGCTCGCCCTTGGCCTTGGCGATGGCCTCGCGCGACCCGAACCCGCCGAGGTGGGCCTGGCCGACGTTGAGGACGACGGCGATGTCGGGTGCGACCAGGCTGGTGAGCTCGGCGATGTCGCCGATGCCGTTGGCTCCCATCTCAAGGACGAGGAACCGGGTGGCCGCATCGGCGCGCAGCATGGTGAGCGGCACGCCGAGCTCGTTGTTGAGCGAGCCGATCGTGGCGATCGTCGGCGCGGCGCTCGACAGCACCGCCGCCAGCAGGTCCTTGGTGCTGGTCTTGCCCTGGGAGCCGGTCAGCCCGACGACGGTCAGCCCGGCGCGCAGCCGGGCCACGACGTGGGCGGCGAGCGCCTGGAGCGCGGCCTGGGCGTCCTCGACGACGACGGTGGGCAGCGGCGTGGGCCGGGAGCCGAGCACGGCCACCGCGCCGGCCTGGCCGGCCTGGCCGGCGTAGTCGTGGCCGTCGACGTGCTCGCCGGCGAAGGCGACGAAGAGGCCGCCCGGCTCGGCCTGCCGGCCGTCGAGCACAGCCGGCGCGGTCACCGTCACGGCGCCGTCGCCCGCGACCGTCCCGCCGACGACCGCAGCGATCTCGTCGAGGCTGAGCGGGATCATGCCCAGGCGGCGCGGAGGCCGGCGATGCGCAGCGACAGCCAGCCGATCGAGATGACGGCGAGCGGGAGCAGGCTGAGGAGGTAGAGGTTGACGGAGGCTGGTTCGCTGTAGCTCATGCCTCAAGTCAAAGGAGCGTGGTGTTGCCAGCCCGTATGTGGTTTTCGATATGCCGGCGATACGCTCGTCCGCACCGGCAGACGACGAAGTGCACGTACTCGGAGCGACATGCGCTGACGACGTGACTGCCTGCGACGTCCAAGCCGCCGACGTCAGATCCTTGCCCTTACTCCTGGCGCCGGTCACGGCGTGACGATGGCGAGCCGGGCGGGTAAGACCCGCGGTCAGCTGACTGCGGCTCCAGTGGGTGAGAGCGGTGCGGCTCTATGAGTAGGGGTTCGTCTTCGACGATCAAAACACGCATGATCGCGATGCTCCGAGCGGAGCATATTGTCCGCATATCGAAAACCGCATACGTGCTGGCAACACCACGCTGCGTTGACTGGAGGCATGACCTACAGCGAGCCAGCACCTGCAGCAGCCCGCCGCACCCGATCGCTGGCGTCCTCGTCCTCCCCGGCCGTCCTAAGAATGGGAATTACGATTTATGGATGCGGGCAGGACGAGGCCGCCTTGTTCCGAGAGATGGCGCCTCGCTTGGGCGTTATGCCAACTATCACCGAGGCAGCGGTATCTGAAGCCAACATTGACCTGACCTTTGGAAATCGATGCATCAGCGTCGGTCATAAAACCCAAATTACAAATTCCACTCTTCTTGCACTTAGCAAAGCCGGCGTGGTGTATATCTCCACAAGAAGCATTGGCTACAACCACATCAATGTGAAATACGCGGAGAGCGTTGGCATTTCCGTTGAAAACGTCGCCTATTCGCCCGATAGCGTGGCCGATTACACATTAATGCTGATGCTCATGGTGGTGCGAAATGCCAAATCCATTCTCAGGCGTGCAGATGTTCATGACTACAGATTGAATGATGTACGCGGGAGAGAGTTACGCGATCTGACCGTTGGCGTAATTGGAACAGGGCGCATTGGCGCGGTAGTCATTGACAGGCTGCGGGGTTTTGGCTGCCGCGTATTGGCCTATGACAATCGTCCAAGAACCTCTGCCGATTACGTTGCTCTTGATGAATTGCTACAGCAGAGTGACATCGTAACGCTCCATACGCCACTTAACGTGGATACGCACCATCTTCTGAATCGTCGGCGGATCGAGCAGATGAAGCACGGCGCCTACGTTGTCAATACTGGACGCGGTTCGCTTATTGACACCGAGGCTCTTATTCCCGCATTGGAATGCGGCAGATTGGCAGGTGCGGGGCTGGACGTACTGGAAGGAGAGGAAGGAATATTTTACGCAGACTGGAGAAACAAGCCCATTGAAAACGAACTGTTGCTGCGGTTGCACAGGTTGCCGAATGTGATTATTAGCCCACACACCGCCTATTACACAGACCACGCCCTCAGCGATACCGTTGAAAATTCCATCATCAACTGTCTGAACTTTGAAAGCACAACGCAGCATGCATAGGTTGAAAATCGGCATTGTATTCGGGGGCTGTTCTGAAGAACATCCCATCTCCGTCAAATCTGCACGCGAGGTCGCAAAACACCTCGATATCGACAAGTACGAACCGATCTATATCGGGATTACGAAGAGCGGTGCTTGGAACCTTTGTGACGGCCCTGACGCAAATTGGGAAAACGGCAGCTCCCGTCCGGCTGTGCTCTCGCCAGACAGAAGCGTGCATGGGTTGCTCGTCTTGGAGCAGGGACGGTTCGAAACGATCCGCTTGGATCTGGTGTTTCCCGTTCTGCACGGCAAGCTTGGGGAGGATGGTGCGATCCAGGGTTTGTTGGAGCTCTCCGGCATTCCCTACGTGGGCTGCGATGTCCAGACTTCTGCTCTGTGTATGGACAAATCCCTTGCCTACATGGTCGCTAGAAGCGCGGGAGTTGCTACGCCGAATTTCTGGACCGTCGCGCCGAACGAGAGTATCGAGCCCGACCGGCTTCCTTATCCCGTCTTTGTAAAGCCGGCCCGTTCGGGTTCATCTTTCGGCGTCAGTAAGGTACGTCGAAAAGAGGAACTGGCGAGTGCGGTGGAAACCGCAAGACAGTACGACTCTAAGGTGTTGATTGAGGAGTCTGTCGTCGGCAGTGAGGTCGGATGTGCCGTATTGGGAAACGACATGGATTTGATTGCAGGCGAGGTAGATCGAATTTCTCTATCTCATGGTTTTTTCAGAATTCATCAGGAGAGTGAGCCTGAAAGTGGTTCCGACAACTCCACAGTAGCCGTTCCCGCCGACATTCCGACGGAGTCACGCTTGCTCGTTCAGGAGACAGCAAAGGCGCTATATCGCGCCTTGGGATGCAGGGGACTGTCGCGTGTGGATATGTTCCTCAAGGAAGATGGGAGGGTAGTACTTAACGAGGTTAATACCCTGCCTGGCCTGACCTCTTACAGCCGCTATCCGAGAATGATGGCAGCCGCAGGATTGCCGCTTGACGAAGTGATCGACCGGTTGGTGTCGTTGACATTGACAGGAACCAGGCGATGAGAGGCGATGGCGAGTTCGTCTTTGTAGACGAGATCGTAGCCGGAATACGTTGGGATGCTAAGTACGCGACATGGGACAATTTCACCGGCAAACCGGTGGACGGATATTTCGCCAATCGGATTGTCGGTACGAGGGCTTTGTGCGCAGCCCTGGAGAGAGCGCGAGAAGAGGCCGCAGCCCTTGGCTTTGGCTTGCTTCTTTGGGATGGATATCGCCCTCAACGTGCCGTCGATTGCTTTCTGCGCTGGTCAAAACAGCCGGAGGATGGCCGGACGAAGCTACGACACTATCCGAACATTGACAGAGCCGAGATGTTCGAAAAGGGATATGTGGCCGCTAAGTCGGGCCACAGCCGGGGCAGTACGGTTGACTTGACGCTTTATCACTTGTCTACCTGCGAACTGGCTCCCATGGGTGGGGACTATGACCTGATGGATTCAATCTCACATCATGGAGCAAAAGGAATCACGCAAGGCGAAGCGAGAAGCCGTCAATACCTGTGTTCAATCATGGAGGCCGCAGGTTTTAGCTCATACGATTACGAGTGGTGGCATTACACACTGAAGGACGAGCCTTATCCCGACATGTATTTTGATTTTCCCATCGCATAGTTGAGCCGGCCCAAGAAGTCGGCATAGCGTTGAAAGCACTGGCGACCACGACGGGGCCAGGCGTGACGGCCCCCCGCGTGGTCGTCGCCGGCGGCCATTCGGCCGGGCACATCGAGCCCGCGATGAACTTCGCCGATGCGCTGCGCCGGCTCGAGCCCACGGCCGAGATCACCGCCCTCGGCACCGTCCGCGGACTGGACACCACGCTCATCCCGGCCCGCGGCTACCCTCTCGAACTCATCCCGCCGGTGCCGCTGCCGCGCAAGCTGAACCGGGCCCTGCTGCAGACGCCGGGCAGGCTGCGCGACTCGGTGCGGGCGGCCGGGGCGGTGCTCGACCGCGTGCGGGCCGAGGTCGTGGTGGGCTTCGGCGGCTACGTGGCCCTGCCGGCCTATCTCGCCGCCCGCGGGCGGGGCCTCCCGATCGTTGTCCACGAGGCGAACGCCCGGCCCGGGGTGGCCAACCGCCTGGCGGCCATGATGACGACGCACGTGTTCACCGCCGCGCCGAGCGTGCGGCTGGCGCACGCGACCGCCATCGGGATCCCGCTGCGGCCCGCGATCACCGGGCTCGACCGGCCCGCGCTGCGCGACGCAGCTCGGCTGCGGTTCGGCCTGCGAGCCGACAGGCCGGTGCTGATGGTCACCGGCGGCTCGCAGGGCGCCGGGGCGATCAACGCCGCGGTGTCCGGCGCGGCCCGGGCGTTACGGGCGGCCGGCGTGCAGGTGCTGCACATTGCCGGGCCGCAGTACGTGGTCGAGGTGCCGGAGGGGCACCCCGCCGACCCGTCCTACGTCGTCGTCCCCTATGTCGACGAGATGCAGTACGCCTACGCCGCGGCCGACTTCGTGATCTGCCGCTCGGGGGCGATGACGTGCGCCGAACTGGCCGCTGTCGGCCTGCCGGCCGCGTACGTCCCGCTGCCGCTGCGCGGCGGTGAGCAGCGGCTGAACGCCGCGCCGGTCGTCGCGGCCGGCGGGGCACTGCTCGTCGACAACGCCGACCTCGACCCGGCCTGGATCGAGAACACCCTGATTCCGGTGCTCACCGATCCCGGGCGGATCGCGGCGATGTCGGCCCGGGCGGCGGCGGCCGGCGCACCTGGCGCGGACGTCGTCCTAGCCCGCCACGTGCTCACCGCGGTCGCCGAGCGACGTGGGTGCGGGTGACGCGGCGGGTAGTCGCACCTTGACGTGGAGCCCGCCAGCGGCCCGGGGGCTGAGGGTGAGGGTTCCGTCGTGTGCTCGGGTGATGCTTTTCACGATTGCCAGGCCGAGGCCGACACCTGCGTGGTCGGTGCGTATGCGTTCGGTGCCGCGCTGGAACGGTTCGGTGAGTGTCGAGACCAGGTCTGGAGTGAGCTTCTCGCCGGTGTTTTCGACAGTGAGCATGACGGAGTCGCGGCGGATGGCGGTGTTGACCTGCACAGTGCCGTGTTCGGGGAGGTTGTGGACGATGGCGTTGTGCAGGAGGTTCGTGGTCATCTGCAGCAATAGAGCGTGTGAGCCGATGGTAGGGGTGATGTCGCCGGAGGTCTGGATGGTGACGCCGTGCTTTTCTGCGAGGGGGAGGAGCGTCTCGGTTGCTTCTTCCGCTATGAGGGACAAGTCAACGTGTTCTCGGGTGAAGGATCGCTGGTCGGTGCGGCTGAGCAGGAGCAATGCTTCCGTGAGGTCGATCGCTCGGGTGTTGACGGCGTGGAGGCGTTCGACGAGCTTGCCGTTGTCGCGGTTCGGATCGTTGCGGGCGACCTCGAGAAGGGTCTGCGTGGTCGCCAGCGGGGTGCGCAGTTCGTGGGAAGCGTTGGCTGCGAACCTCTTCTGTTCGGCGACGTGCGCTTCGAGCCGTGCGAGCATGGCGTCGAAGGTGTCGGCGAGTTCGCGGAACTCGTCGCTGCGGCCCGGTAGCCGGATTCGGTGGGAGAGTGATCCATTCGCGGCCACGCGGGTGGCGTCTGTGATTCGGGCCAGGGGGGCGAGCATGCGGCCGGCGAGAATCCATCCTCCTATGAGACCGAATACCAGCAGGAACGCCAGCAGCTTCGCGAGGCCCATGAAGAGACGGAATTCCGCGGCCGTAACGAAATCGTGCAGGAGGACGGAGCGGATGGGCACGAAGCCACCACCGGGTGCGCCGATCGCACCGTCGGGTACGTTGCGCAGGAAGAACACCCAGACGGCGGCGAGTAGCAAGGCACCTGCGAGCATGAGGAAGCCGGCGTAGCTGAGGGTGAGTTTGAGGCGAACACTCAAACCAGGGGCTCTATCCACGCTCGCCTCCCTCACCTCTGGCGTCTGGTCCTGTGTCGATGCGGTAGCCGACGCCAGGCACCGTGGCGATCAGCCAGGGTTCGCCGAGTCGCTTGCGTAGGGCTGAGACCGTGATGCGTACGGCATTGGTGAACGGGTTGGCGTTCTCGTCCCATGCCCGCTTCAGCAACTCTTCGGAGCTGATGACACCACCTTCGGCAGCGACGAGAACTTCGAGCACGGCGAACTGCTTTCTGGTCAGCGCGACGTACCGGCCGTCCCGGTAGACCTCGCGGCGGAACGGATCCAGACGCAGGCCTGCGATCTCGCGCACGGGCGGCCTGCTGTGTGTGCGCCTGCGGTCGAGTGCTCTGAGCCTGAGCACGAGCTCTT
>CAZHAC010000080.1:0-10799 GCA_964529765.1 uncultured Actinomycetes bacterium | reverse complement strand
CGTGGAAGGATTGTCAAGATGTGACGTCGTGTGCCCTCGGTGAGGTGCCGCCACAGACGCGGCGAGAGGACAACTCGCTTTATCCCTGCTGATACCGGCCAGGAGTAGGCGCCCGGCGCCTTTGCTCGACGCCCAAGTGTCGGACCAGAACAGCCTCAGGCGGCCGCAGGCTGATCAGCGGAGCTGACCGGGACCCGGAGCGCGACGGCTGCGGCGAAGAGAGACCAGACGGCGAGCGCGAGCCAAGCCAACGTGTAGGAATGTGCGGCGTCAACCAGTAACCCGAAGCAGGGCGTTACGACGAATAGACCGGTGAACGTAAACGTCGACCCAGCGCCAATGAGGGCAGCCGGCTTGGTCGGGGCAAGGTCCGTCGCGACCGCGATGTAGAGTCCATTCCAGCCCGCGGTTGCGATACCAAGGATCGTCGCGACCCCGGCCAGCATCGGCCATGCCGTTGGCGCTGCAGCTGGGGTGGCAGCCATGGCTACAGCTGCGGCGATCCCGAGGCCCGAACACATGGCCATCACCCGTCCTCGGTCACCGAGGACATCGGACAGGGCGCCCCAGGCGACCCGACCGATGACTCCGCCCAACTGTAAGAACGCCAGCAGAACGGTGGCCTGTACCACTGGAACCCTGGTTGCCTCATGGAAGGAGACGGGGAGATATGCAATGGCGACGCCCATCGCGCCCATGTACATCCACGCAAACAAGCTCGAAAGAAGGAAGCCCCGGTCTTTGACGAGCGCCCATAGGTTTATGTCGCCGCCATGAGCTTGGCGCTCCGGGGGCTCCCGGTAGAGAGCAGCAAAGAGCATCCCAGTTGCCACGACAGTGACGCCCACAATCCGGAATGCATCACGCCAGCCGTGGGCAAGCGCAACAGTTGGCAGCGCGACCCCCGCGACGATACCAGCGAGCGTTACCCCCGTCTGTCGGATCCCGAGCGCGAGCCCACGCTGCCTTCTGGAGAACCACCCAGATACGGCGCGAGCGCCGCTGACGCCGGTGGAGGCCCCGGTCGCCGCGGCCAGCGTAAGCACCACGAAGAGCACGTTGAATGAGCTCAGGAAGGAGGCGACGAATACCAGCGTACCGAGGGCCACGCTGCTGACTGGGACCATGACCCGCTCTCCCAGCCTGTCCACCAAAAGACCGGACGGGAAAAGCCCGAAAAGCATGCCGCCCCAGATGGCGGCGGTCAGCAAACCCAATTGTGCTTTGCTGAGGGCCAGCGCCGTGATAAGTATCGGGCCGATGGCCGCTGGCGTTTGTTGTGGCAGTGAGTTGCCTATTTGGACGACCGTGGCGAGCGCCAGAACGTGCCATCGCCACACCGGCTGAGGTTGCTTCACCTCCACCTCGGCATGCTCGCATTCGTCGCAATGCAATATGGAGGCGGCGCCCATCTACACAGCTAGATTTGCCTTCATCGCGGGGCGCCGTAGATGTCCGAGTTCCACGCTTTGGCGTCGTCCAACTCCACCTCGGTCGTGACCAGCCCTGGCACCTGCCGAAGACGATCGCGGATCAAGACTTCATCGAAAGCTGTTTCCCAGCGGAAGACGAGCCAACCAGTCGAAAGCCATGTACAAACCGGCGCCGATGTCGGAAAGCCCCTTCGAATGGCGTCCAGCGTCGATGGAACTTCGCCGGGTGGTATGTGGGCTTCGGGAACTCGAACTGAAATGACCTTGGCACTGGAGACGGGCGTCTTCGACGCAGTCCATCGCTCCGAAATTCGAGGGTGATCGCGGCCGCGAAACCGACCGACCACATGCTTCAGCCGCAGTTTCAGCGATAGGGCTGTTGCAAACCCAACGGGGGCCAAGGCTTGAGTAATGGTTGCTACATTATCCTTCCTGTTTCAGCAAGTCACTCCCAGGGGCACGGGCGCTGACGAGCGGCGCAAGACTAGGTAACGACGGTTAAGAGTAACTACTATTGCGTCGTGCCCGATCCAGGCGACGCTGCGGAGGCTCCGCAGCCCGCAGCCGGCGGAAGCGCGAAAGGCCAGCGCACACGGGACTACTGGGTGCTGATGGCCGCCCGCGTCGTCCGGGCCTTCGGCTTTGGCTTCTCGGCGGTGCTGGTCGCCGTGCATCTGCAGTCACGTGCTCTTTCGGGTCCCCAGATCGGCTTGGTCGTCTCGGTCGGTCTGGCGGCCGCCTCGCTGACCGGCCTGCTCGCGGCCGCCTCGGCGGGCCGCTTCGGCCGGCGCGCCACCCTGGCCGGGATCGGTCTGTTGATGGCCTTGTGCGGTCTCGACCTCGCGCTGGCGACGCAGCCATGGCTGCTCGTCCTCGCCGGTCTTACCGGGATGATGGGAGCCGCCAGCACCGATCTCGGGCCCTTCCTGGCGGTCGAGCAGGCCGTCCTCACGCAGGCGACGGACGACGCCCGGCGCAATCGCGCCTTCGCGCGCTACTCGCTGACCGGCGGCCTGGCCGGCGCGGCCGGAGGTTTCGCGGCCGGCCTCGGGACTGATCTACAGCGCACGCAACTGTTCTTCTTGATCTTTGCGGGGCTGGGTCTGCTCACCGCGATCCTGCCGCTGTTCCTGTCGGAGGAGATCGAGGGCGCGACCGAGGCACCTGTATTTGGCAGCATTCGCCCGCTGCTCAGCCTCTCAGGGCTCTTCGCACTCGACTCACTTGGCAACGGCCTCGTCGTGAACGCGGTGATCGTCTACTGGCTGCACATCCGGTACGGCGCCTCGCCGGCGGTCCTGGGGCCGAGCTTTGCGGTGATGTCGCTGCTCGGGGCGGCCTCATTCGAGCTCGCCGGTCGCCTGGCCGACCGCATCGGCCTGGTCAACACAATGGTCTTCACGCATCTGCCCAGCAATCTCTTTCTGCTGTTGATGCCGTTTGCACCGACCCTGCCCGTCGCCCTCGCGATCCTGCTCGTGCGCGCGACGATCGTCCAGATGGACCAGCCGGCACGACAGGCCTACATCGTGTCGATAGTCAAGCCGAGCGAGCGCAGTGGGGCGCTGGCCATCACAGGAGCCGTGCGCGGCGTGGCCAACGGCGTGGGCCCGGTCGTGACCGGGGTTGCTATCCAGGCCGCATCGCTCGGCGTCCCATTCTTTCTCGGGGGGGCGCTGAAGTGTCTCTACGACGTCGGCCTCTTCTACGGATTTCGGCGGCGGCTGGGCGATCACGAAGCTGCACATGCCGGGCGCTCCGCCGCCACTCGGACTTAGACCGCTAGACCGTTCCCACGCGCCAGGTAGCGGCCGCTCCCCGGCACGCCGACGAACTCGCCCTCAGACATGACGCGGCGCCCCCTGATAACGGTTTCGACTGGCCAGCCCTTCAGGTTCCAGCCCTCGTAAAGGCTGAAGTCGCTGGCCTGGGGATAGTCGGCGGCGCGCAGCGTGCGCTCGTGGTCAAGATCGACAACCGTCAGGTCGGCGTCCGAGCCCACTTGGAGCACGCCCTTCTTCGGATACAAGCCGTAGAGCTGAGCAGGGCGTTGCGAGAGAAGATCGGCCAGCTTTGTAAGCGGTATCCCGCGCTGATGGTGGCCCTCCGAAAGCATCAGCGGCAGCATGAAGGGTGTTCCGGGAGCACCGCTGCCCAGACCCCACACACTGCCTGCCTTGGTCGCCAGCGGCCGCGGAACGTGATCGGAGCCGATGCTGTCTACGGTGCCGTCAGCGACGCCTGCCCAGAGCATCTCCCGGTCAGCCGGGGTCCGCAAGGGCGGCCGCATCTTGCCGCGGTGGTCCGGAAAGGTCGTCTCGTCGCAGGCCAGGTAGGGATGGCAAACCTCGACGTGGGCTCGTGGATAACGGACCTTGAAGGCCCGAATCTCGTCCAGACCAGCACCGGTGGTCACGTGCAGCACGTGCAGACGCGCGCCGGTCGCCTCCGCCAGGATCAGCGCCCGGCGTATGCCGTCAACCTCCGCGACCACTGGACGCGACCGGTTCCAGGCGGCGATGGAATCCTCGCCGGACGCGCGCAGCTGTGCGCGCACCCGCTGGATGATTTCGATGTTCTCGCAGTGGACCATGACCAGCGCGCGCGGATCGCGGGCGGCGGCGGTGAAAACGTCGTACATGAATCCGTCGTCGATGCCGCCGAAGGTCATGGTTTCGAGATTGAAGGTGCGCATGCGGGCGTCGGTCCCGCGGTAGGTCATGTAGAACTTGAACGACAGCACCCCCAATTCATCGATATAGGCCGGCATCTCCGCCAGGTGCTCGTCGGTCATGACGACCGCGTGAAAACCAAAGTCGATGCTTGCCAGCTCCTCACCCGCCTCGCGAGCGATGGGGAACAGCTGCAGGTACGAGGTCGGCTCGCGCATGAATAGGAGTAGCGACGTCACGCCGCCGAGCGCCGCCGAACGCGTCTCGGAGTCAAAGTCGGCGTAGCCATTTCCGATGCCGACGTGCGTGTGGGAGTCGATGATGCCGGGGAAGACGCAGCGACCAGCTGCGTCAATCGTCTCGCGACCGGTGATGGCGTCGGACGGGGGAGCGATGGCCGCGATGCGCTCCCCGTCGACGCCGATGTCGGCACTGAACAGCTCCTTGCCCGGGACGACCAAGGTTCCGCCGCGAACGACCAGGTCATATCTCATCGGCTTTCCTCGAGTTCATGGAGCAACCTTGGCGAAGGTCGCGCGAATGCGGTCGGAATCGAAGCCTTCGGCCAGGCAGCTCATCAGCAGCAGACGAGCCTTGGCCGCGGAAAGATCGCCGGCCAGAATTCCGCCGGCTGCTGCGACGTCCGCGGGCCCAGCGCCACCGCCCGCGCCTGCGGTGCTGCGACCGAAAGGCGAACGCGACGTGAGCACGACCGGGATGTGGGGTCCACTGACAAACGACCGATGGAGGGAATCCATCAGCGAGGCCGTCAATCCGCCGCCGCCGGGGAAGCCCTGCACCACGATGCCGCGGGCCCCGAGAGTGAGCGCCGCATCGAAGAGCCGTCCATCGGATGCGAGCGTCGCCACGATGATGTCCACCGGTCCGCCTAGCCCCTCGGCCTCGAACAGAGGCATCTCGGGAGGGGTGCAGAGCGGCACCACTCGGTCGGCATCGATCAGGGCCACCGGTCCTCGGGGATGCGACTGGAACGCCTCGACGGAGGTACGGTGAACCTTCACGACGTCGCGAGCTGAGTGGGCACGTCCGGCAATCACAACGGTGACTCCGGTTGCCGAGGGATCGGAGGCGTATCGAAGAGCGTCGATCATGTTCCGGCGGCCGTCCCAGCCTGGATGGGAGGCGTTGAGCATGGCACCGGTCAGAACGACGGGCTTGCCCAAGCGCACCTTCAGCGCCAGCAGAAAGGCCAGTTCCTCCATGGCCGCAGTGCCACCGACCAGGACGGCCGCGTCCACCCCTTCATCCGCCATGGCGGCTCGAACCCGAGCCACCAGCGACCGCACATCGCGCTCGTCGAGCATGTAGCTGGTCTTGTTGGTCAGCTCTTCGACCTCGATCCTCGGCGGGTCGTCGAAAAACCTGAGCGCCTCTTCAAGGAGTTCCGACCCGGTCAGTGTCGGTGCGTAGCCGCGGGCCGTGGTCGTGGACGCGATCGTGCCGCCGGTCGTGAGCACCCGGATCAGAGGCTTCACGGGAACTCGATCACCACCCGGCCGACGACATCACCCTCCCGCAGCATCGCCACCCCCTCGTTGACCTGCTCGAGGCTCAGCCGCCGGCCGATCACCGGCTGGATCTCGCGCTTCTCGACCGCCGCCAGCGCCGCCACCGCGTCGTCGTAGCGGCCTGCCCGGCATCCGAGCAGCGTGAGTTCGTCCATCGCCAGACGCGCGGAATCGACGGTGACCTCAAGGCCCGGACGGTAACCGCAGAACGCAACCCTGCCGCCCCGGCGCACAAGCCGGAGGCCGAGCTCCAGGCCTCCGCTCGTACCGGACGCCTCCAGGACCACGTCGGCCCCACGACCCAACCACTCGCGGAGGCCGGCCTCGTCCGCCGGGTCGGCTGCCTTCTCGGCTCCCAGGCGCAGTGCGTGCTCTCGGCGGGAGGCAAGCGGGTCGACCACCGCGACTCGGCCGCCCTCCGCACGCGCCACCTGCACGGCGTGCAGCCCAAGGCCGCCGGCGCCGATCACCAGCACTGATTCCTCGCGCTGAAGAGACGCCCGGTGTCGAAGCGCGTGCCAGGGCGTCATCACGGCATCCATGGCCACTGCTGCATCGGCCAAGGCCGTCCAGGCGCCGAACGCGACCAATGATGTCCGTCGCATCACCGCGTACTCGGCAAGGCCGCCCGGCCGGTTGCGGCCGATGCGGCGCGCGTCCGGGCAGAGCACCTCCTGCCCGTCGCGGCACCACCCGCAGGTTCCGCATGCCTCGTAGGGGTAGCAGGCGACCCGTTGCCCCTCCGGCCAGGCGCCGACCGCGCTCACCAGCTCACCTGCCACTTCGTGTCCAGGTACCAGCGGAAGGACGGTGCCCGGGGTGGCGCCCGACAGCAGCTTGAGGTCGCTGCCGCAGAGGCCCACCGCCCGCACCCGAACCAGAACCTCGCCGGCCTCCGGCTTGGGCACCGGCAGCCTCGCGATTCGGAGCGGGGCGCCAAACGACTCCAGGACCGCAGCCTTCATGAAGCCATCGCCTAAAACCATCTGTGCGGGCTGTTACATTACAACCGCTGTTGCACCGCGCCAAGTCAAGCCGCTGAATGAAGCCACCGCCTTTTCGATATCACCGCCCGCAATCGCTGCCGGAAGCCATCGATGTCCTCTCCCGCCTAGGCGACGAGGCCAAGGTGCTGGCCGGAGGACAGAGCCTGGTCCCGCTCCTCAACATGCGGTTGGCGCGCCCGACTGACCTCATCGACATCAACCGACTGCCCGGGCTCGATGAGATCAGGATCGAGGGCCG
The DNA here is from genome assembly GCA_964529765.1 of uncultured Actinomycetes bacterium. Lineage (GTDB taxonomy): Bacteria > Chloroflexota > Dormibacteria > Dormibacterales > Dormibacteraceae > CAZHAC01. Next base: position 3,920 of record CAZHAC010000080.1, on the reverse strand, counting down.
CGAGCTGGTGCTGGGCGCGATGGCGCGCATGGCAGCGGTCGAACGTTCTGCCTTGGTCGCTTCCGGGTGGCCAGTAATCGCCCGCGGACTGGCGGAGGTTGGGCACTACCAGATCCGCAACCGGGGCACCGTCGGGGGCAGCTGTGCTCATGCCGATCCCGCTGCCGAATTACCCGCGCTGCTGCTCTCGCTGGACGGCCGAATCGTGGCGAGGTCTCCGCATGGACGCCGTGAGATCGGAGCCGCCGACTTCTTCCTCGGCGTCTTCACAACCGCGCTGGAACCCGATGAGCTCGTGGTCGAGCTGCGCGTGCCTGCCCTGCCGGAGGGCGCGACGACCGGTTTCGCCGAGTACGCGCGCCGGCACGGCGATTTTGCGCTCGCGGGCGCGTCATGCGTCAAGGGTGCGCACGGGCAACCATCGGTGCTGGCTCTCTTCGGTGTCGCCGACCGTGCGTTGCGAGTCGTCGTCGGCGGCGGCGCCGAACCCGGCGACGTCCGGCAGGCCATTCTCTCCGCTCTGGACTCCTGCCCTGTCACAAGCGACATCCACGCCGGCGCCGCTTGGCGCGTGGAGGTTGCGGCCGAGATGGCTGTCCGCGCGTACCGGGAGGCCGCATGAACCCGGCGCAAGTAGATCTTTTCCCGATCCACGCGCTCGTGAACGGCCACCCGATCACGACCTCGGTTGAGCCGAGGCGCCTGGCGTCAGACTTCCTGCGGCACGACCTGGGTCTCTACGGAACGCATGTCGGATGCGAGCAGGGAGCATGCGGCGCCTGCACCGTGATCGTTGACGGGAGCGCCGTTCGCTCCTGCCTGATGCTCGCCGTCCAGCTCGACGGCTGCCAGGTCACAACCGTCGAGGGCCTGAGCACCAGCGGCGGTCTGACCCCGCTCCAACGCGCGTTCCACGAAAATCACGCCCTCCAGTGCGGCTTCTGTACGCCTGGCTTCCTGCTTACCGTCCAGAACTATGCGGATCGCTTTGGATTACCCGGCGATGCCGAGATCCGCGAATTGCTCTCTGGCAACATCTGCCGCTGCACGGGCTACGAAAACATCGTCGCCGCGGTCCGGCAGTTCATTCAGGAATGCGCGACCCAAAGGTGAGTGCGTCGGTGGGCGCGTCCGCCTACGTCGGCACCTCGGTGGCCCGCGTCGAGGATCTCCCGATGCTCTTCGGGCGGGCGCGCTTCGTGGACGACATCGAGCTGTCGAACACGCTGCACGTCGCCTTCGCCAGGACCGAGCGCGCCCACGCCTGGATACGCGGCGTTGACACAGCCCGAGCGGCAGCAGCTGCCGGAGTCATCGACGTCCTCGTGCACGCCAGCCTGACCGGTCCGACGCACCTGACGCCGCGCCTCGAGCGACCCGGCATCTACAGTCCGCCCAGGCCGCTGCTGGCATCCGATCGCGTCCGCTTCGTGGGCGAAGCCGTGGCCGCAGCGGTGGCCGGCAGCCGGTACGAGGCCGAGGACGCATGCGACCTGGTCGAGGTGGAGTACGAAGACCTCCCCGCCCTCGCCTCTACCGACGCCGCGCTGCTGCCGGATGCTCCTGTCCTGCATCCGACCGACAGCAACGTGCTTCTCGACCACGCCTTCGACTCCAGCGCGGTCGACGAAGGGCTCGCCGCGGCCGCAGTGGTGCTGGAACGCCGGTTTCAGATAGGCCGGGTGAACCCTTCACCAATGGAGTGCCGCGGCGTTCTGGCCGCCCCGGACGGCGACGGCGTGACGGTGTGGACTTCGACCCAGGCACCGCACCAGGTCAGGCGGGCGCTGGAGCCTCTCCTGAACGTTCCAGTGCGCGTCATCTGCCCCGGCGTTGGCGGTGGCTTCGGCCAGAAGGCGCACGTCTATCCAGAAGAGGTTCTGGTCGCGTGGCTGGCTTTAAAACATGGGCGGCCGGTGAAGTGGATCGAAGATCGCCGGGAGAATCTGCTGGCGTCGAGCCACGCGCGCGGCCAGGTCGTCAGCGTCAAAGTCGGCGCCGACCGCGAGGGCCGGCTGCTCGCGCTCGAGGCCGACATCGTCTCCGACATCGGCGCCTACGGCGTCTTCCCTCACGGCCACATCCTCGAGGCGCTGGGCACGCCCAACCTGATTCCCGGTCCCTACCGCCTTCCGGCCTATCGCTTCCGGACGCGCGCCGTCGCCACCAACAAGGCACCCGGAGGGGCGTACCGCGGAGTCGGCGTCGCGGTGTCCGCTTTCGTGCACGAGAGAATCATCGACGCCGTCGCCGGCGAGCTAGGCCTGGATCCGGTCGAGGTGCGCCGCCGCAACCTCATCGGGAGCGCAGACATGCCCTATACGAGCGTGGCCGGCCCCGTCTACGACAGCGGCGACTATCCGGCGGCGCTCGATGCGGCCGTGCGCCGCCTCAACGACCAAGACCTCGAGCGTCTTCGGATATCCGCCCGCGAGCGCGGCCAACTGTTCGGAACCGGCTACGCCTGCTACGTCGAGACTACCGGCATGGGCTCTGAGGTCTTCGCAAAGCGTGGGATGGTCGGGATCGCCGGTTATGACGACCTACGGGTGACAGTGAATCCGGACGGGACGGTCACTCTCGCCACCAGCCTCCCCTCCGCCGGTCAGGGTCTGGCGACTTCCTTCGCTCAGCTGGTCGCCGACGAGCTCTCACTCCCGATCTCCGCCGTGCGCGTCGCGCCCGTGGACACAACTGCGGTGCCGGACGGCACGGGGACATTCGGCAGCCGGAGCGCTGCGGCGGGTGGCGCAGGGATCCTCCGTGTAGCCGGGGTGCTTCGGAAGCGGCTGCGCGAGCTCGCCGCGGCCGAGCTCGAGGTGGCCGAGTGGGACCTGGTGGCCGAGGCCGGCCGCCTGTTCGTCGCAGGTGTGCCGGAGGCGTTCCGCACCTACGCCCAGCTGGCAGCGACCGCCCCGCCGCGGCTTTTGGACGTGTGTGAGCGCTACGACCCAGCCGCCACCACCTTTTCTTATGGAACGCACGCATGTGTGGTCGAAGTCGACCCCACGACCGGCGGCGTCACGGTGCTGCGCCATCTCGTCATCGAGGACTGCGGCCCTTTGATCAACCCAATGCTGGCGGCCGGGCAGACCCACGGCGCCACCGCCCAGGGGATCGGCGCCGGGCTCTTTGAGGCCTTCCGCTACGGCGATGACGGCCAGCCGCTTACCAGCACGCTGGCCGACTATCTGCTTCCGGTGGCCAGCGACCTGCCCGCCTACGAGCTCGGCCACCTCGTCCACCCCTCTCCGCAGCCGGGCGGCTACAAGGGGGTTGCGGAAGGAGGAACGGTGGCCGCCCCGGCCGCGGTGGCCAACGCGGTCGCGGATGCCATCGGCGCCGGCGTCGATGAGATACCGATCACGCCGGAACGAGTCCTGGGCCTGCTCCGGCGGATCTCTTCAGCACACCAATAAAAGGAGACGAAGAAATTGACCAGTGAACTCTACGAAGCGGGTATGAAGGTGCGGCGCGAGGTGCTCGGCGACGCCTACGTGGACACCGCGCTTATGGGTGCCACCGAGGTCACGTCCATCATGCAGGAGCTCACCACCGAGATGGCCTGGGGGAAGATCTGGACTCGGCCCGGACTACCCCGTAAGACGCGAAGCCTGATGAACGTCGCTATGCTGACGGCGCTCGGCAAGCCGAATGAGCTCAGGCTTCACGTGCGCGGCGCGCTGCGCAACGGGTGCAGTCAAGAGGAGATTGCGGAGGCGCTCCTCCAGGCATCGGTGTACGCAGGGATCCCGGCGGGCATCGAGGGCTTCCGGGTCGCGAAGGAGGTCTTCGCGGAAGTCTGAGGCCGGCTCAAGGCAGCGTGTAGCCGCCGTCGACAACGATTGTGTGCCCGGTCACGAACCCAGCTCCTGGCCCGATCAGGAAGAGGACGGCGCCAACCACGTCTTCGGGGAGGC
>CAZHAC010000079.1:0-10799 GCA_964529765.1 uncultured Actinomycetes bacterium | reverse complement strand
GCGGGCCCGCCCTCCTTTTTGTCGGCGTTGCAGTGTCTCCCGCGCCTGGAAGAAGAACTCACACGGGCCAGCATCCGGGGTCCCCGCGAAATCGAAGATTTCGTGGGGTGGAGCATTGCCGGCCCTTACGGCGACGCTTAGTAGCTTTTTGCCTCTTCGATGAGCATCACCGGGATGCCGTCGACGATCGGGTAGCGGAGCCGGCACGCCTCGCACTGCAGCGCGGTGCCGTTCTCCACCAGCTCGACCTTCCCCTTGCACTTGGGGCAGGCGAGGATTTGCAGCAGCTCCTCAGAGACCACGGCCGGATCATAGCGCCACTGCTCCACGCCTTCGAGCAAGCCCGCACCGGTAGGCGGGTGAGGCTTTGGCGGCCGCTCGGGGCGGGCGAGAGGGCTTGCGCCCCCTCGCACCTCCACCGAGCATGGCTGCGGGGGTGAGGTTCTAAATTGGCTCCGGCTTCGGGGCCCACGGCTTGGGTTTTCTCCCAGGCCGCCTCCCTTCTCCTCTCTCGAGGGCCCCTGGCCGGCTCGCCTGCCGGCCGGTTTCCCGATCGGCAGCTTGAATATTACGCAACCACAAACCCTTCGCAACCCCCTTATCCCCTACATTTTTTGGGAAGTTTAGCTATCCACTTGGAAATCCCAAGGCCTGGAGCGCGGTAAGCAGCAGAGCCTGGCATCCGAGCACGAGCTGGTTGGGATCGGTGTGCTCGAGGGGAGAGTGTGAAACGCCGCCACGCGAGGGCACGAAGAGCATCGCCGCCGGAACGCGCTCCGAAAGGGGGCCCGCGTCGTGACCGGCACCGCTGATCAGTCGAGTCCATCTGGCGTCCAGCGCTCTGAACGCTCTCTCCGCCGCCTCCACCATTCGAGAGTCCATCGGGGCGGGCAGGATCCGGGAATGTTCCGCAAGCTCCCACTCGCAGCCCGCCGCCGCGGCCGCTGCCCCCACCTCTTCCCGGAGCGCCGCGGCCGCTTGGTCCAGAGCGTCTGGCTCCAGTGCTCGCATCTCGACCACGAAGCGCGCCTCGCCGGGAACCACGTTGGCAGCTCCTGGAAGCAGCTGGATCTCGCCGATGTTGCCGACCATGCCGGCATCGATCCGAGACAGAAGCGCCGGCAGGCCGTGCAGCACCCGGCCGGCCGCGACGCCGGCATCGCGCCTCATCGCCATCGGTGTTGTGCCGGCGTGGTTGGCGGCGCCGCGAATAGTGACGTCCCAGCGGTCGATACCGACTATGCCCTCGACGGCGGCCAGGTCATAGCCGGCCGCTTCCAGCCGCGGGCCTTGTTCGATGTGCAGCTCCAGGTAGCCGCGGATCTCCTCGATGTGCGGTGACTCGCATAGAAAGCGGCTCCCGCGCACGCCGCCGCCCCCCACCGCGCCCTCTTCGTCGAAGAAGCTCACGACCTCGATCGAGGCCGCGGCCGGGTGGCCGGATTCGTGCAGCGTGCGCAGCACCTCCAGGGCGGCCACCACCCCGTAGGCGCCGTCGAGCCGCCCACCCGCGGGCACCGTGTCGGTATGCGAACCCACAAGCAGCCACGGCCCCGATCCTCCAGGCACCCGGCCGAAGACGTTGAGGATGGCGTCCGTCCGCGCCTCCAGCCCGGCCGCGCGCATCCGGCCTTCGAGCCAGCGGCGTGCCTCGAGGTCGGCCTCGCTGCCGGCGACGCGATCCACGCCACCGTCGGAACGGCCGCCGATCCGGGAAAGCGCTTCGAGGTCGCCGAGCAGCCGCTCAGCCGAGATCGAGGGGCTGTTCATGCGGCATCCGTTCAACAAAGCGGCCGAAGCCTGGCTCGGCGGTGACCGTGCCCTGGCCGTAGACGACCCGCCCGCGAAGGAGTGTGGTCCGGACGCGACCGGCCAGCTCGAGGCCGGCAAAGGGCGAAAATCCCGATGCGCTGTGCAGCTCCTCATCCCGGAGCCGGCCACGCTGGGAAGGGTCGAAGAGAACGATGTCGGCGTCGGCACCGGCGGCGATCCGGCCTTTGCGCGGCCAGAGCCCGAAGATGCGAGCCGGGTTGCCCGAGAGCATGCGCACCAGCCCGGGCGAGCTCATCCGGCCCTGCGAGACACCGAAGGAATAGAGAAGCGGGAGCACTGTCTCGGTGCCCGGGATACCGGGGTTGGCGACCTGCCGGAAGTCCGAGGTGTCACCGCGCTGGGCGAGCGAGTACCCGCAGTGGTCGCTGCCCAGGCTGTGGACCTCGCCCCGCCCGACCCGCTCCCACATGCCGGCCACCAGCTCGGCGGGCCGGATCGGCGGGGTCATCAGGAAGCGAACGGCGTCCCGGCGAGCGTAGACCGAGTCGTCAAGGCAAAGGAAGTGCGGGCAGGTCTCGGCGACGGCCTGGATACCGCGGCTGCGCGCCTCCGTCACCAGGTCGACGGATAACGGGTTGGAGAGGTGGACGAAGTAGATCGGGCTGCCCGTCGCCCGAGACATGAAGAGGCCGCGGGACACCGCTTCCGACTCCGCGACGGCGGGCCTCGACTCGCCGTGGTACGCGATCGAAGTCTGCCCCGCGAGCTCGAGCTCGCGCCGGCGCCCCTGCAGCATGTCGTCGTTCTCGGCGTGCATCTGGACCAACAGCCCGGCTTTGCCGGACCGCTGCATCAGCCGGTAGATCGTCCAGTCGTCCACATAGAAGACGGCGTCCTTGTAGGTCGTGTAGACCTTGGCGCTGGTCACGCCGCCGTCGACCACCCTGTCCAGCTCGGCCTCCCAGCCTTCGTCGAGCCGCGTCACGTTCAGATGCAGGCCGTAGTCGACGCGGGAGCGCCCCAAAGCCTGAGCGTGAACAGTGTCCAGCGCCTGCTGGAAGGACTGGCCTGGGTGCTGGGTTGCGAAGTTGATGACCGTCGTGACGCCGCCGGCCACGGCGGAGGCGCTGCCGGACGCCCAGTCGTCGGCGGTGGGCCCGGTGCCGCTGTCGAGCGCGAAGTGCGTGTGGGGATCGATGACGCCTGGCAGCACCAGCAGGCCGGTGGCGTCCAGCTCCTCCTCGCCCGGCCGTGGCTCGAGACCCACCCCCACCTCGGCGATCCGCTCCCCATCGACGCGGACCGCGGCCGGGAACGCGGACTCCTCGGTGACGACGGTGCCGCCGCGGATGAGAAGCGACGTCTCAGTCCTCCTCGAAGGCGATGTCCTGGGCTCCCTCCCAGAGCACGCGCCGACCCAGCTCGGGCAGATGCTCGACTCCGTCGACAATAGTCGCGAAGTGGTTTCCGGCCAGCTGGCCCAGCTTGGACTTAAAGCAGGTCGACCCGTAGGGAAAGAGGATCTCGGTCTCGCTGTAGCCACCCGGATAGAGCAGGATGTGGCCCGGCGCGGGATAGCTGGTCGCGTTCTCGAATCCGACCCCAACCTCGAGGTCGCCGAAGGGTATCCAGGCAGACTCGCCGCTCCAGCGGGCCTGAATTATCTTTGAGCGCAGCGGAAGCAGCCGCCGGAAGGCGGCCACGGACTTGGGCGCGGCGAGTTCCTCCAGCCGGGCCGCGAACTCGAGGGCGGCTGCCGTTATCCGCAGCATCGAGAGCAAGTCTTTCATGAACCAGGTAACCATCTCCACGCACGTGCTCCACCTCGGGACCGGACTCCCGGCCCGGGGAGTCGAGGTTCACGTGGCGGGTCCGGCCGGTAAGGCGGCGACGGGCCGCACCGACGGCGACGGCCGGCTGCGGTTCGCGGAGCAGTTCGACCCCGGAACCTTCACCCTTGGTTTCAACCTCGACGGCCTCAGCGAGCTCCACCGCGCCGCGACCTTCACCATCGAACTCGGCGAGGGCCGCCACTATCACCTGCCGCTGCTCGTCTCGCCGTACGGCATCACGACCTACCGTGGAAGTTGAGGAGCTGTTCGAGGCCTCGTCGCCGCTCGCACGGCACGTCAGGGAACATGGCGGCGACCCTATCCAAGCCGCCCGCGACGTTGTGGACGTCCTGACCGAAGCGGAGAAGGTGGCAACCCTCAACGCACATCCGCGGATCGGTGAAAGGCAGAACCTCTCCGAGCGCTCGCGCCGAGAGCAAGGCAGCGAGGAGGACCCGGCCGTAATGGCGGAGCTCGAACGCCTGAACGCGGAATACGAGCGCAAGTTCGGGTTTCGATTTGTCGTCTTCGTCAACCAGCGCCCGCGTTCGACGATCCTCGAAGTGCTCCGGGAGCGCCTTGAGCGCGATCGGGCAGTGGAGATGAGAGAGGGCCTCGACGCCATAATCGCGATCGCAGCAGACCGTTGGAACGGCCGGTTGAAGAGTCTATGAAGCACGAGATCTCGTACGGGAAGCACCAAATTTCGGTGTACCGCTCCTACGCCCAGCCGCTGCACGTTCAGCCGATCCCCGAGTCGTCGTTCAGCGGCCGCCACAATGCTCTTCTCGCCGCCCTCGTCACCGTCGACGTTTTTGGCGACAACTTCCTGCCGGCCTACACCGAGGGCGACAACTCCATGGTGGTTGCGACCGACACCATGAAGAACTTCACCTACGAGATGGCGCTCGAATACGGCGGCGCGACGCTCGAGGGCTTCGCCGCCTTCCTGGCTCGGAGATTCGTCGAGACCTATCCACAAATGGAGCGCGTCCGCGTGCGCTGCGACGAGATCCCCTTCCGGGAGCTGAGCGACAAACTGCTCAGCTGGGCGGGCGGAGATCATGGCATGGCAGAGGTCGAAATGACGCCCGGCGGGCTGCAAGCGGCTGAGTGCGGGCGCCTGGGAATGCGGCTCGTCAAGCTCACCGGCAGCGCCTTCGCCGACTTCCAGCGCGACCGCTACACGACCCTGCCGGAAGTTCGCGACCGGCCGCTGCAGACCTGGATCGACGTGACCTGGCGCTACGCCGACGCGGAGGCGGCCCTGACCGGCGACGCCACTGGCTACGTGCCCTCGGAGCAGGTGCGCGATCTCTGCGAGAACACGTTCGACGGCTTCGTGAGCATGTCAATTCAGCACCTGGTGCACGAGATGGGCCAGCGCCTCCTGGATCGTTTTCCGCTGCTCAGGGAAGTTTCATTCGTCGCCCAGAACCGGACCTGGGACACCTCGGCCATCTCGGAGGCGAACCAGCTGGTCCGGGTCTTCAGCGACCCGAAGCCGGCTCAGGGCAACATCACGCTCCGCCTGACCCGAGAGTAGGGGGCAGCGCTCCCACGCTTTACTCCAATTGACAGGCCGATGGGTAAGAGGGCCCGCCTGAGCGTTCGAACATCAGCCCCTACTTGACGCGCGCCTGATCCAGTTCTAAGAATTCGTCAGTTTCGCTTCAGCAGGGGGCTGGGCAGTCGGGTTCACGAAGAGGGGGTAAAGGTTGCGCAAACCTGTCTTTCGGTATTTGGCGGTGCTCGGCGTCATGCTCGCCGCGCTATTCACCACGACTGGCAGCGGCATTGCCGCCACCGCGCCGGACAAGCACACGGCCGGCGCCGACTCGAGCGAGCTGCTGAACTCGCTCGACTACTTCGCCGCTCCGCGCCTGGCGCCCAACGGGATCTACCCGGGCGCCGGCTACCTCGCGGCGGTGCAGGCGGCCGCCGCGCTGCCTTCGACGGCCGGCTCCTGGCATGAGGTTGGGCCCTACAACTACTTCACTGACGACCAGCGCTACGCCGACCCGACCTTCAGCAACACCGGGAGCGGCGAGCGGTACGTCAGCGGGCGCATCGCGGCCGCCGCGAGCACTGACGACGGCAGCGTCATCCTGGCCGGCGGCGCCGACGGCGGCGTCTGGCGCAGCACCGACTTCGGCTCGACGTGGAAGCCGGTCACTGACGGCGGTCTCAGCCTCTCGACGGGCGCTCTCACGATCGACCAGTCGAACGGCGGCTGCATCGCCTATATCGGCACCGGCGAGGCGAACACGAGCTCTGACTCCTACGCTGGGGTCGGGCTGCTCAAGTCGACCGACTGCGGGGCCACCTTCAGCGCCTTCGGTCCGAGCGACCTCGTAGGCGCCCTGATCTGGCGGATCCGGGTCGACGGCCCGCGCATCTTCGTCGCCAGCTCGCACGGCCTCTACCGGAGCGGCGACGGCGGCAGCAGCTGGAGCAACGTTCTCGATCCCGCCGGACCCGGCAGCCTGACGGGCAACCAGGTCACCGATGTGGCCGTGCGCCCGGGCACCAGCCAGGTCCTCGCCGCCATCGGTTGGCGGAACGGTGCCAGCACCAACGGCCTCTACCTGTCCAACGACGACGGGCAAACCTTCAGCCTGATCGCCAACCCCAACGGCTGGGTGCCCTCTGGGCACGAGGGGCGGGTCACGCTCCAGTACAGCAAGGACGGCTCCCAGCTCTACGCGATCGACGAGGACCCAACCCTTCTGACCGCCAGCGGCCAGGGGGTCGCCACCGTCCTCGGAGGCATCTACTCGGCCAAGGGCGGCGACCCCAACGGCCCCTGGAACCAGATCGCCACCGCCAGCAAACTGATGAATAGCGGCTCGGCCGAGAAGATCAGCACGATGGGCCGCGGCTACCAGCCCGGGATCCAGGCCTGGTACAACCAGTTCCTCGCCGTCGACCCGAAAGATCCGCTCCACCTCTACGCGGGCCTCGAGGAGGTCTACCAGACCCGCGACGGCGGCAATACCTGGACGACCGTCGGTCCGTACTGGAACCTGACGCTGCCCTGCTTCTCGTACACGACCTTCGAGGGCAGCTGCAACCACGACCAGACCCACCCGGACCAGCACGCGGCCTTCATCGCCGGTGACCGGCTCTACGTCGGCAACGACGGCGGCATGTGGTCGCGCGCTCTGGGTGACGACACCGCAGGCAACTGGACAAGCCTCAACCGCAACTTGAACACGCTCCAGTTCTACTTCGCGGGGGCCGGAAAGAAGGCGTCCGACACCGGCGTCACCTACTACGGCGGTCTTCAAGACAACGGCACCGCCAAGGTCTTCCCGCAGTCGCAGACGATCAACTTCTTCGGCAGCCCGGTCACGGAAGACGCCACCCAGCCGTTCGGTGGCGACGGCACGAACGTAATCGTCGATCCCAGCAACCCGGACAACGTGATCACGTCCTACGTGTACTTGACTCTCGCTCGCTCGGCCAACGGCGGCCAAAGCTGGAAGGGCATCGCGCCCTCCGATCCCAACCCGCGCTTCGTGGCGCCGGCTCGCGCCGACAAGACCGACGGCAGCCACCTGATCGCCGGCGGCCAGTACTTCTGGGAGAGCAAGGCCGGCTTCAACACCAACGCGGCGGACTGGCAGGCGACCTTCAACGCCGGCTCCGGGCACTCGATCACCGCTATCGACACCGCCAACGGCGTCTCCTACGCCGCCTGGTGCGGTCCCGTTTGCAACCCCAACATGGCGACCGGCAGCAACGGCAGCTTCGGCCGCGGCATCGCGACCAACGCCGGCGGCGCCTGGCATGACATCACCGGGACGCTGCCGATGCGCTACATCACCGGCATCTGGGCAGACGCCGCCAACGGCAACCACGTCATCGCGACCGTGAGCGGCTACTCCCGGCGCTGGATCAAGAGCCCGGTCGACCCGGGCGTCGGCCACATCTTCGAATCCACCGACGCCGGCGCCCACTGGAACGACATCACCGGCAACCTGCCCGACATCCCCACCAACGACGCCTACATCAGCCCGAGCGGCAAGATCGCGGTCGCGACCGACATCGGCGCCTTCGTGAGCGACGCCGGGCATACGACCTGGAGCCGCCTGGGCGGCAAGCTGCCGAACGTTGTGATCGACAGCTGGGCCCTCGCCCCGGATGGGAACCTGGTCGCCGCGACCCATGGCCGCGGACTCTGGACCTTCCCCATCTCCTCGATCTGACCCGACGATCCGTGGGCCGGTCCGCTCCAGCGGACCGGCCCTTTTTCTACCCGCCCCGGGTCGAGCCCTGGGCGAGGATCCAGAGCGACGTCATGGTGTAGCCGACCATGAGGATGAGCATCGGGTATTGACTGAGCAGGGCATTACGGGGAGTGCGGAACCGCTCGCCCGCCCGCAGGTGGGCAAGGTAGACGGCCGCGACGTGACCGAGCACGATCAGGATCACCTGCAGGTACCAGACGAGCTGCGCGTTGGCGAGGGCGAAGCTGGGCACGAACGATGACGGAGCACCGGTGCCCAAGGGATCGGCCAGGAGTGGGATCAGCGACTGCGACTGGACCACGAAGTAGCTGTAGTAGTGAGCAGCGTTGTACACGAGCGCGATCGGCACCAGCGTCAACGCGAAGACGGTGATCGTCGCCATCCGGTCGACCCTGACGTAGCCGAAGTAGATGACCAGGTTGACGACCAGCGTGAACACGGCCAGGAAGAGGGCCGCCATCGCGATCATGGCCGCCGTCCGCTCGGCCGGCGACGCCAGGCTGCCGGCCCAGCTGAAGTACTGAAGGCCTGGACCGGCGATGTTCTGCCACGTCTGCGTCGCGCTCAGGCCGTCAAAGGCGAGCGTGCTCAGCATCAGGATCACGAAGGTGACCCGATCCCAGCCGGCCGGATAGGGCTTAAGCAATCCGGCGCCCCATGGGCGGAGACGCAGGTGGCCGTCCTCGTCGCGTTCGACCGGCGAGAACCGGCTCACCAGGTCGAAGAGGACGGTGAACGCGTCAACGCGGTAGAGCCACTCGGTACGGCCGACGACGAGCATCCCGGCCAGCGTGAGGACGGTGTAGAGAAAGGCCAGGGTGCCGATCACGACCGGCTGGTTGGCTCGGCCGCTCGCTTGTTCGAGCGCCTCGAAGAGGAAGAAGACCACCACGGCCGGCCAGATCCCTAGCCTGGCGGGCAGCCTGAGGTTTGAAGGCGCGACCACGCGCGCCAGCAGCGAATGCAGGGCCACGAACGGGTTCAGGTACTCCCAGAGGTTTCCGACGAGCGCCGAGAAGATGACGACGCCCACCCAGAAGTAGATCCAGACGAGGTATTCGGAAGGGTTGCGTTCCGGGCGCTGGCTCCCGAGGACACCGGTCACGATGATGGTCAGGAGCGCCAGGACGCCGATCGCTCCGCCCAACCGGCGCGACCACGGCGAGTGGTCGAGGGCGTCGAGGATGCGTGCGGGCCGGGTGGGGTAGCGCGTGGCACGCGCTCCCACCCGCTCCCCGGCGAAGACGGTAACCATCACGAACGAGATCACGACCACGCCCGCCGACGCGTACAGGTAAAGGGCGAAGGAGATCGGCAGGTCGTAGCGCTGGCCGAAGCCGTGCAGGAAGAGTCCCAGGAGGGGCATCAGGTGACCGTGAAGGTCCCTACTTGCCGGGATGTGGCCTCGATCTCAATGTCGAAGTTGCCGGTCTTGTCGGCCTTGAACGTCCTGGTCAGCGGTTGGCCTGCCTTGCAGTCAAACGGGATGTCGTAGCCGTGGAGGTGGATCTCCTCGTCCTTGTCGGTGGTGATGGTCATGGTGACCGTGTCGTTGTAGTGTGCCGATGGATTGTCGGGACTCATGCTGGTTCCGGAGACCTTGAGGTCGATGCTCCTGGCCTGAGCTGGCGTGCCGATTCCCTGCAGAGCAAGGAAGCCGGCGACGACCACGAAGGCCACGACGACGAGCCCGACGACGATGGCTCTATCCCTGGACATGTCCACTCCTCAAACCCTGGTCCCATAGATCATTACCCACCTTCGGCGACTAATCTATAGACCAGATTCGTAACTGGAGGCCTGTTTGCTGCTGGTCCACGTGGAGGGGTTCATCGAGGTCGCCCGCCAGGGCAGTGTCAGCCGAGCCGCCGAGACTCTGTTCGTAACCCAGCCGACCCTCACCGCGCGCCTCCATTCGCTCGAGCGCGACATCGGCGCCCCGCTCTTCGTCCGGACACGGCATGGAATGCGCCTGACCGACGCCGGCCGCGCCTTCCTTCCCTACGCTGAGCGGGCGGTGCGCGCCCTACGCGACGGCCGCCACGCCATCGACGAGGCCGCGCGCGGACTCGCGGGCGGTCTCCTGATCGCCGCCGCTCCGGCCGTCAGCACGTATGTCCTGCCATCCGTGCTCGAAGCGTTCGTGGCTCGGCACCCCCGGGTCGAGGTGGCTGTGCGGACCGGGCACTCAGAAGAAGTCCAGCAGATGGTGCTGCGCGAGGAGGCTCAGCTCGGACTCGGTCGCGCGCTGCGTCACCCCGAGATCGAGCTGATCCCCTTTCAAGAGGAGGAGCTGGTGCTCGTAGCCGCCGCCGACCATCCCTTCGCACACCGCGCCTCGGTGAGCATGGCGGACGTCGGCGAGCAGCAGCTGATCATGTTCGACCGGACCTCGAGCTATTACGAGGTGACCCAGGCCGCCTTTCACGCGGCGGGCGTGCCGATGCGAGGGCTGATGGAGCTCGACAACATTGACGCCGCCAAGAAGATGGTCCAGCGCGGACTCGGGGTGGCGCTGCTGCCGAGCACGGCCGTCGCCGACGAGGTTGGCGCCGGCTTCCTGAGCCAGGTCTCGGTGATTGACGCTCCCCCCATGCGGCGTACGTTGGTAGCCATGCGGCGGCGTGACGCGGGCGAACCTGAAGGCCTGGTTTCAGCCTTCCTCGAGTTGCTTGTACTTCCGGCGAAAGAATCTTGATATCGAGGATGTCAATGTCGGTGATCGGATAAAACGATCGCTACTCCATCAAACTCTTTGATAGCTTCGGGTTAATGGATAGCAACGCTCGATTTCTGAGCGTCCAGGCGGTCGCTCCAGAGCGGTGTGAGTGCACCTGCCCGGAGCCGTGTCCGATCGACCACGACAACGACTGACGGAGGGTACGAATGGATCTCAGGACCACCCCGCTTCTCCCACCCGGTTACAAGGTGCCGGTCACGC
>CAZHAC010000078.1:2547-10993 GCA_964529765.1 uncultured Actinomycetes bacterium | reverse complement strand
ATTTCGGTCACTTTGAATTCAAGAACGGTGCGGCGGTTTCAAAAACCGCTGCCCGCAACGGCGTGGGGGTTCGACTCCCCCTCTCGACACCACTTGTCTTCCATTCAGGAGGCCCACGGCTAGGGGGCGACGCGAACGATTGCTCGCATGACCCTGGCAGCAAGATCTTGAGGAGGCTCGGGATGTGTGTGAGCATTACGAGTCCCACCGGCAATGAAGGCGATCGTCTACGAGCACTACGGACCGCCTGACGTCCTGCGGCTGGACGAGGTCTCGAAGCCGGTCCCTATGCCCGACGAGGTCCTGGTAAAGGTCCACGCCGGCACGGTGAACCGCCTTGACTGCCATACCCGCGAGGCCAACCGCAGCAGCGGCGCGGCCGTCTCGCTCGTGAGCCGGCTGGTGTCGGGACTCCGCCGGCCGCGACAGCCGATCCTGGGTACGGAGTTCGCGGGCGAGGTCGAGGCGGTCGGCGCGGCTGTGACGAAGTTCAAGCCGGGCGAGCGCGTCTTCGGCAACACGGGGCTGAGGTTCGGGTGCCACGCGGAGTACGTGTGCATTCCCGAAAGCGGCTGGATCGGACCCATGCCCGCCAACGCCGGCTTCGAAGAGGCGGCACCGCTCACCGACGGCGCCTTCAACGCGCTTTGGTGCCTGCGCCAGGCCGACGTTCAGCCGGGACAGTCGGTTCTCGTTTACGGGGCGTCGGGAGCCATCGGCACGGCCGGCGTCCAGCTCGCCAAGTACCTGGGGGCGGAGGTCACCGCGGTCTGCGCCACCAAGAACCTTGAGCTCGTGAAGTCCCTCGGCGCCGATCACGCCATCGACTACACGCGCGACGACTTCACGCGCGGTGACCGGACCTACGACGTCATCTTCGACGCAGTGGGAAAGCATTCCTTCCGTCGGGCGCGCCAGACCTTGAACCGCGGCGGCTCCTATCTCGCCACCGACGGCTTCGCCAACCTCGCCTGGTGGCTTTGGACGGCGCGCGTCGGTGACCGGAGGGTGCACTTCAAGCTGCCCCCGCGCTATCCGAAGGAAGACGTCGGGCTGCTGAAGGAGCTGACCGAGACCGGTCGCTTTCGCGCGGTCATCGACCGCCGCTACCCGATGGAGGCGGTGGTCGAGGCGGCGAGGTACGTGGAGACGCAGCAGAAGACCGGCAACGTGGTGCTGCAGGTCGCTGGCGCTATGCCTGGGAACGAGAGCGAGTGAAGGCCGGGAAGAGGAGCGTCGGGCCCACGATCGCTAACGCTGCTCCCACTCCGGGTGCTTCCTGAACAGCCCGCCCCAGCCGATGTGCAGCCAGCGCTGCTCCTTGTAGTCGGGCAGATTGGCGACCTTGTCGGGCGGAACCGTCGTGTAAACGCGAGAGCCGGTGATGCGTCGAACGCTCTCGGCGACGACTTCGACCATGCGGCCGTGATGCTTCAGCCTGACCGCGACACCGTGAAAGATGTCTTCGTCTTCATCGCCCATCAACGATTCGGTCGTGCCGATCTCGTTCCCGGCGGAGTCGAGCACCGGCGCCCGGTAGGGCATCGCCGTCCACGCCACCTCTTGTTCGCTCATGTCACGGTCGAGCTTAGTCCGGCTCCCGGAGACGCTCGGGGTCCTCGTGGCGCTCCTGCCCGGCGATCCAGACGCTCATGGTGAGAAGGGTCAGTCCCGGGAACACGAGGAGCAAGCAGCGCGAGGATTCAGGGTCAGGTGGAGAACGCTTCGCGGGCCGTCGAGAGCCATCGCGCAATCTATCCGTGCCGGCGAGATGAGCCGAAAGGCCTGCAGCTCGTTCGAAACCCAGGGTAAGGTCAGCGCATGTACCTCATCACCGCAGCCATCACCACCAACAAGATCATTGCTGCCGTCGTCGTCGTTGTTATCGTGCTCGCGGGAGGCTGGTACTTCCTCTCACGGCGCCCGCGGGGGTAGCTCGGCGTCGCCTGTTGGCGACACTGGTGGCAAGTCAGCGCAGTTGGTAAGCGACTCGCTACTGCTAGGGTGGTCCGGGGCGGGCCGCGCTGATCTCGATACTGGGAAGCTAGCGGCGGCATCGCCGCCTGCTGAGCCCGATCGCACCACCAGCCTGCCGTGGCCAGACTGGGGATCTTCTGTTCAGCCGAGTCGCGCCGCCCGCGATTCGAGGTAACGCTGCTCGGCCACGCTCAAAGTCAGCCGCGCCGCCCGCCGATAGGCGGCGCGCGCGCCCTCTTGGTCGCCGGTCATCTCCAACAGGTGCGCCCGCACCGCCTCGAGCCGGTGGTGCCCGGCCAGCGACGGCTCCGCCGCCGCCGCCTCGAGCTCTGCCAAGGCCGCCTCTGCCCCCGACACCATGGCCACGGCGACGATCCGGTTCAACCGCACCATCGGCCCGGGCGCGATCGCTGCCAGCATGTCGTAGAGCCCGAGGATCTCCCGCCAGTCGGTCGCGTCGGCGGTGGTCGCCTCGTCGTGGACGGCGGCGATCGCCGCCTGGAGCTGGTAAGGCCCGACCGGCCCAGAACGGAGCGCGGCAGTGACCAGCTCGACCCCCTCCGCGATCTCCGCCTGATGCCACAGCCCGCGGTCCTGCTCCGATAGGGGTACCAGCCCGCCATCGTCGCGAACCCTCGCCCGCCGCCGCGCATCGGTCAGCAGCATCAGGGCGAGGAGGCCCGCGACCTCGCCGTCGTTGGGCAGCCGCGCATGGAGCTGACCGGCCAGGCGGATCGCCTCGGACGACAGCTCCACCCGGACCAGGGACGAGCCCGAGCTCGCCGTATAGCCCTCGTTGAAGACCAGATACAACACGTGCAGCACCGCTGCCAGCCGATCCGTCCGTTGCGCTGCCGGCGGCATCTCGAAGCGGGCGCCGCTCTCCTTGATCCGCTGCTTGGCCCGGCTGATCCGCTGGCCGATGGTCGCCTCCGGGACCAGGAAGGCGCGGGCGATCTCGCCGGTCGTCAAGCCACCGACCGCGCGCAGGGTCAGCGCGACCTGCGACGCCGGCGTCAGCGACGGGTGGCAGCAGAGGAAGAGCAGGGTCAGGGTGTCGTCTTCGGCCGGCGGAGTGATCTCTTCGCTCGGGTCGACCCGCGCCGCCAGCTCCTCCCGCCGCCGGCGCGAGGCCTCGCTTCGCCAGGTCTCGACCAGGCGCCGGCCGGCGACGGTGACCAGCCATCCACCAGGGTTGCGTGGGACGCCCACACGCGGCCACTGCAGTGCCGCCATCAGCAGCGCCTCCTGCAACGCGTCCTCGCAGGCGTCGAAATCGCGGTGGCGCCGGATCAGCGCGCCCAGCACCTGCGGCGCCAGCCCGCGGAGCAGCCCCTCGACCTCGATCGCCTCGGTCATGACGCGCTGATCAGAGGTCCATACCTTCGTAGACCATGGTCGGGCGCATCTCGACCAGCCCCAACCGGGCTTCTGGTATCCGGCCCGCGATCTCGATCGCGCGCTCAGGGCTCTCGCAGTCGACCAGGTAGAAGCCGGCCAGCTCCTCCTTGGCCTCGGCGAACGGGCCGTCGGTGGCCAGCGTCCGACCTTCGCCGGCGGTCACGCGCTTGGCCAGCGCAGCGTCGGCCAGGGCGGCTGTGGCGACCAGCTCCCCGGAGCGGCCGAGCTCCTCGGTCAGCTCTGCGTACAACCGAAGCCCGGCTCCTCGCTCCGCATCCGACATCGATTCGAAGATCGCGCGCGACTCCGGGTTCCGCCAGATCAGGATCATGTACTTCATCGAAGTCCTCCACATACTGCGATGTCGAAACCCACGCCGCGGCTTCGACATCTGGTTGAGGGTCCCCGCGGGGGGACTGCCAAGCAGAAGGAGGGCCCAGGTGGTCCAGGTCAACTTCGTCGCCGTCGGCGCAGCCGCGATCGCCGTCGTAGTCTTCGCGGCCGTCTACTACATCGTGCTCGCCAGGCCGCGCACGCGGCTCAGCCCGGCAGCCGCCACGGCCACGGACCGGCCATCACCGTGGCTGATGGTGCTCGAGCTTGCCAAGAGCTTCGTCATCGCGGGCGTCGTGGCGGGCCTGGTCGCGGCCGCCGGCTTCGCCGGCCTCGCCGCCGCTGTCCTGCTCGGCTTCGCGCTCTGGATCGCGTTCCCGGTCGCCCTGCTCGCGGGATCCGTCGCCCACGAGAAGGTGCCGGTGCCGCTCGCCGCCATCCACGCCGGCGACTGGCTGGCCAAGCTCCTGATCATCAGCGTCGTTGTCACGTTGTGGCGTTAGGAGGTCCACCGATGCCCAAGACCACTGCATACACCGTCGACCAGCAGTTCGCCCGCGTGCCGGCCGAGGTGCGGCCTCTGGTCGAGGCCGCCCGCCGGGCGGTCAAGCAGGCCGCGCCGGATGCCCAAGAGATCGCCTACCAGAGCGATCCACCACGCCACCCCAGCGCGATGTGGAAGCTGGCGCGCTACCAGGTCGGCGGGGAGGCCGTAATCGGGATCGGCACCTTTCAGCGCCACTCGACTCTCTTCTTCCAGCGCGGGGCCGGGCTCGACGATCGGGACGGGCTCCTCGATGGCGGCGGCAGGGAAGCCCGCTTCATCACCCTGCGAACGCCGGCGGACGCCGAGCGCCCCGAGGTTGCGGACCTGATCAGACGGGCGGCTGCGACGCAGCCCGGGCCAGCACGGTGAGAACCTCCGTGACATTCAGCGCTTTGGTCATAGCGACGCACCAACGCGGCGGTGCGTCGCGTGGTCCGTGCCCTATGCCGCTTTGATGGCCCTTATGACCTGGCTCTGGTACGAGGTGCTCCGCCAGGATGTGATGGTGCCCGGCTCGCGCTCCGCTTCGCCTTATCCGGGTGGTGGCAGCGGCCGGCATCCATCCCGGCGCGCTAGTTAGCGACCATTCTCGGACTTGCGAGCCGCCAGAAGCTGGTTAAACGCCGAGGCGATAACGAGGTATGCGACGCGCTCGGCAGTCTTTGCTTCGCTCGAACGGTCGTTGGCAGCTGTGCGCAGCGCGGTCGCCGAGTCGCGAAGCCGGTCGAGGTCGTGCTCGGCGAGGTCCAGGACCTCCGATTGCGCTCTGGCGAGAAACTCCTCGGCGAGTAAGAGTGCGCGGCTTACGATCACTTCGCTGTTCATATGCTCCTCCTGCTTGCTCACGACGTGAAGCGGTGCGCCGGTCGGAGCGGTGCGCCGACTTCGTGCAGGAACGCCAGAATCTCGCGGTACGACTGCACGATTGACGTCTGGTGGTATGCGACGTTCGCCTCAGCGCAGAAGTCGCGGACGATGACATGCGCGGCTCTGACGTTGCAGCGGGGCATGGTGGGAAACAAATGGTGCTCGATCTGATAGTTGAGCCCGCCGTACAGGAAGTCGGTCAGCGGGTGCGAGCGAACGTTCCGCGAGGTCAGGACCTGAGAGCGGAGGAAGTCCAAAGTCTCTTCCGAGCCTACCTGTGGCATCCCTTTGTGGTTAGGCGCGAACACCGAGGCCATGTAGAACCCGCCAATCGCCTTGTGGATGACAACCACGGCGATCGCCCACCACGGTCCAACCAGTGCATAGAGCAGGCCGAGGTAGACACCAATATGGACGGCGAGTGCGGCCGCCTCCAGCGCCGCTGCTCGTGAGCGAGTGGCGATGAGAAAGCGCACGCTGGCCGCGTGCATCGCCCATGCGAGGCCGAGCAGAAGCGGAAAGAAGCAGTAGGCCTGGTGCGCCGCAACGCGCCGTGCGAGACCGCGCTTGGCCATGGCCTGGGCGGTCGAGTACGAGATCATTCCGATCTTTATGTCCGGGTCGAGGTCAACGTGGTTAGGGTTGCCGTGGTGCCGGTTGTGCTTCTCCACCCACCAACCGTGGCTCATCCCGAGAAGCAGGTTCGCAGTCACGAAGCCGATCAGGATGTTCAGCCGGCGGTTGCGGAACATTTGACGGTGGCCCGCGTCATGGAGCTGAAAGCCGAGCTGGCCAGACGCGAATCCCAGGCCGATTGCGATCAGGCAAGCCAGCCAGCTGCCACCGACCATAGCGAGCAACGCAAACACGCCGGCGAAGGCGATGGCGTTGGCTGCGATCAGCGCGGCATAGTAGGTGGGGCGGCGCTGCATCAGGCCGGCGCGGGCAATGCGGCGCTTCAGTTCGGCATAGTCGCGATTGAGAACGGCCGCAGATGGTTCGTGCGGGACAGTGGCGAGAGTCGCGATGGCAGGATCCTCCGGTCGGGGTTGTGAGGGGACTCGGTAGGCGATTGATGACCCTGCCCGCCCGACACGGTGCGGCTAGCGGACGGGAGCGCTGTGCGGCTTAGCTGGACTTGCTGGACGATCGCCCCGTGGAAAGTCCAATTGAGGGTAGCACCAGCAGGTGAAACGGCGGCTAGCGCGCCTGACCGCATTGCCTACTCGTGACCAATCACTCCCAGACGCCGCGTTCAGTCGTTGTCGGCGGTCCCCACCCGTAGCTGGCCGCGTGAAGCCACCCTCTGTACCCAGGCTGCGATCAGCTTCTGGACCACAGGCCTGTCTGCGGTAACCCTGGCTACTTCGGCATCCTCGAGGTCGAACCAGACCGCCGCCGCGCCGACCCAACGGACTCTGACGGCTTGGGTCGCGACTCGGGACTGGACAGCGTCCAGGAAGTCGTGGGCGTCGGCCTCAGACCCGCGATAGGTGATCGGGCCGGCCAGGACCAATCTGTCCGAACGGGGGTAGCCAACGGTTGGCGTGTCTGACACAAGGGCCTCCCACTTCGAGCTATGGCAAGCCACGAGCGGCCGGCCGCGGACGTCTAGGCGACTCTACGCCGAGTAGGTAACTTTGCTTTGGAGACCTGCTCGGATACACTCATCCCAGCAACTCGCTATCAGCGGTGCACGCCTGGGTCGCTTCTTTCTTCTCGAACGGCTACCTGTAAGCGTCAGTTCGTTCGAGAGATAGGAGAACCGCCATGCAGAATGGCACGATCAAGAAGCTCGTGATCGACCGTGGCTTCGGATTCATCGCCGCTGAAGACGGCAAGGAGTACTTCTTCCATCGCAGCGGCACGGACGCCGACTTCGACCGCCTACAGGGCGGCGAGCGCGTGAGTTTCGAGGTTGAGGCGAGCCCGAAGGGGCCCCGCGCGGCGAAGGTTCAGCTCGCCTGACCTGCGCTGACGGCGCCGCGCTTGGGCGCGGCGCCGCTTCTGCGGACGACCCACAGCGCGAAAGGCTCGGCCGTGTCGTCTGCGGTTGCGAGCTGCGTGAGGTTCCGGCCGCCGGTGCAAGGCGCCGCCACTACCCACAGGAGTGCTGCGTGACCTTGTCGGGAACGTCTGGGAGTGCCGTCACCAGCACGCGGCACAGGACGAAGCGCATAACTGCGCCCGCACCGAGTACGCGAGGCGCGTCGAGGCTGGACGCCGTGAGGCCGAGGTCGACAGAACAGTCTGACGCTCTCAGTCCTCTCGCGACCGCCGAGGCACACCTCTGCGCCGGTCGATCGGCCGGCCCTCGGCATCGACGCCCGTCACGCCTCGGTAGTGTGCCTGCGTCCTCTGCTCAAGGTCATCAGCCGCCGCATAGCGCGCCTTTTCAGCATCGTCCGACGTGTCATGGCCGAGCAGTCGGCCTAGCCAGCGCGGCAGTCGCATCGCATGCAGTATGAGGTCTCAGCCGCCAGGCAAGAGACGGATGGAGTGAGACAAGAGACTCTGCCGGACACGGGCCGCTGTTTGGCCTGCTACGCGGCCGTGAGGCCGTCGCACTACTCGCGGTAGCGGTAGATGATGCGGCCGCGGTCGAGGTCGTATGGAGACAGCTCCACCCGGACGCGGTCGCCGGGGGTGATTCGAATGCGGTAGCGACGCATTCGACCGGCGGCGTAGGCGATCAGCATGTGGCCGTTGTCCAGCTTCACCTCGAACATTACGTTCGGCAGCGCCTGGTCGACGACCGCATCAAAGACGACTGGCATCTCCTTGTCCGGTTCGACTGGCGTGGCGGGCCGTGAGGTCCTGCGACCCGACCCACGGAACGGAGAGTTCGAATGGCGTCTTGCCAAGGTCGAAGCCTACTCGGCTCCGGCCGGCGTCGGAGGTGCTTCGCAACCGCACTCCGGGGTCGGGACGCTGTACCGAGCGCGCCGCGCCGCGATCAGCTCAAGCAGGGTGTCGATCTCCTGGATAGCCTGAGCACGACGCCGCCGCATGAGGTGAATCCTGCGATCGAGCCGGAGCGCGCCTATGACGTCCTGTACCGACCGCGCAGCCTCTGCCTTGACCACCAGCGAGGCGAGGAGACGTTCGCTTTGCACGTGGGTCGCCGTCAGCTGGTCGGCGCGTCTCTGCAACAAGGCGATCTCGCCGGAGATGTGCTCGTGGTGCTCGTTCACGCGACCCGCTCCGAACGTTTCCGCTTGGCACGAGCCGCGCGCTTACGGGCGTCTGCGGCTTTCAGCTTCCGCCGGGCGCTGGGCGCGACAAAGTGCCGCTTACGCCGGGCTTCGCCCTTTGCCATCA
>CAZHAC010000078.1:0-2447 GCA_964529765.1 uncultured Actinomycetes bacterium | reverse complement strand
CGGGCGCTGGGCGCGACAAAGTGCCGCTTACGCCGGGCTTCGCCCTTTGCCATCAGGCTGTCGGCGCGAAAGAGCTTGAGCGCGAACTCGAACTCGTCGACCCCGTCGACCTCGATCCTGGTGCCTACCTCGCGGCGCTTGTCAAGCAACTCTGGCTAGTCGCCCGACCGACATGGTCGGGCGAAGGCGGAAGTCGTCGGTGCCGTCGCGGTGGAAGGAGTATCCCTTGCACCGTGCTCGGTCGCGATCAACCCGAAACCACGCCCGGAGGTGACTTTCTTGACGGTGCTGATGGCCATCAGGCCCTCCTGTTCTCCTCGAAACGCTCGGGCGTGCAGGGGGCCTGTTCGAGAAGGAGCGGCCGCTGCAAGTAGAACGCCGTACGGCGCCAGGTCCAGCTTATCCCAATTAGTCGGCCTCCCTTCACCTGGGCGGCGTCGACTCGACCCGGCGAGAGCCAGCGGCGGCGGTTGCGCATTAGCAAGGTAAAACGTAGAGGCAATGGAGCTGGAGGCGATTTACCGGGCGCCCCGCGAAGTCTTCGGAGAGCTTCTCGAGCAGACAGCGACCGAGCTCGAGAACGCCAGCTACGTCGAGGAGTGGCTCGGACCCAGGCAGCGCTTGCCGGTCTTCGACGTCCAGGTCCTGCGTGACTTCCTAGCGGTACGTGCGAACCGCGACCGGTTGGCGGCTCTGCTCGCCTCCTACGTAAAGGTCCAGAGCGGGAGCGTCTGGGAGCGGAGCGCCGGCCGCTGGCGCCGGCGGCGGTACAGCGAGCTCGATCCCCTCGATCTCGCCGAGCTCGGTGCGTTCAACCGGCTTGGCGACCTCGCTCTCTTCCTCTCCGGCGTCTTCCCCGAGAATGTTTCCAGCCATCCGCTGGAGCCCCGCATTGTGGCCCGCCTGGCCGCCCTGCTCGAACAGAATCCGGGGGAGATTGCCCGCGCGCAGGAGCCTTTCTGGACCATGGAGTGGCTGGGCAAGTCGGCTTACCGCCGGGTCGGAGAGCGAGAGCTTGCCGACAACTTCCGCACCGCCAGGCGCTTGCTCAACGTCCTCACCGGCCGCCATCTATTCCAAGTTCGCGACCGGTGGTTTGGAGGTGCCCAGGGCGTTTGACGCGGGCGGGCCGGCGGTCGTGAAGGAGGCGCGCCGGGACTACGCCGGCAGGACGTTGAAACGACGGCGCTTTGAGAGTGGATAGCAGCTAGAATCACCCGCCCGAATGGTCGCGTCGAGACCCGTCGACGAGTGCCCTTTCCCGCGGCCGCTGTCTCTCGAAAACACGGACTGCGCGACCTTCCATCCCCTGCGGTATCTGCCGCTCGACCTCAACCACCGGCCGCTGCGACCCGTGGTCAGCTGCAGGCACATGCAGTTGGGCGTCGATCCGAATACGCCTCACCGCTACTACTGCCGCTGCGCTCTCGGTGATGTGGCAGCGCGCCTGGCCGCAGCAGCCGGCCTAACCGAGACGCGGCTTCGCCTGATGCGCCAGGTCGTCGACCTCCTGAACGACGTGATTGCGGTCCATTCGGAATCTCTGGCCCAGGCCAAGGGCCGTGAGCTGGCGGCACCCAGCGAATCCGAGCGGGAGGCTGCGCGCTGGATCGTCAGGCAGGCCGCGGTCAAATTTGAATCTGACTTCGGCCGGCGGCTCCGGGCCACACTCCGAGACAGCCTGGCCGAGCTTGGCGTCGAACCGGATGCCGTCCTCCGAATCGTTCACGCGGGAGTCGGAGACTACGAAGAGAACGGATTGGAGTCGTGGCAGATTCCTGACGATCTGCTGGCACCGCTTCCACCCGACGTGAGGCGATTCGTCAAAGGAAGCTACTCAGGCTCGTCTCCCTCTTAAGGGCAGAGCGGAAGCTCGCCCTGCTCATAGCGGTTCCATCATTTAGATATGAAGGGGACAGGCGAGCTCATACGAGAGGCGGTCACCTCGTGGCCTGGGGTCGAAGCCCTTCCTCACCGGTTTGGCGGGGTCGAGTACCGATACGGCCGCAAGGAGATGGGTCACGTTCATGGAGACCGGCTGGCCGACCTGCCGCTGCCGCGGAAGCTGCGGGACGAGATGATCGCCGCCGGCCGGGCGCGCCCCCACCACGTCCTCCCCGAGACCGGATGGGTGAGCTGCTGGATGAATGGTCCCGCTGACGCCGAGGGCGTGATCGAGCTCTTCCGCCAGCAGTACGAGCGCTACGCGGCCAGGCGGCAGACCTCGCTCTAGGCGGAGGCTGGCGGCAGGCAGCTGCCGGGAAAGCTGCGCGTCGGGTGGATGTCGTACGTGAAGAGCCCGGCCTTCACGCCGGGATCCTCCGCCATGATCGCTTCGACGTCCTCAGGGATGGCATCGAAGATCCCGATCCCGCACACGCCGCTGCCGTCCGCCACCGGGCAGATGATCGGCATCAGGCCGGCCGAGCGCAGCGCAAAGTTGCGCT
>CAZHAC010000077.1:0-11061 GCA_964529765.1 uncultured Actinomycetes bacterium | reverse complement strand
AGCAAGGAGGCGTATGTGCTGGCGCGGGGTGCGCTGGGCGACGAGCGGCAGGAGAGCGACGTCTTCCAGGGCATCCCTGTCTAGGCGGTCCCTGTCGAGGACCCATAGGTAGACTCGGTGCCGATGGAGGTCTTGCGGATCACTCCGCGCGGCTACTGCCACGGCGTCGTCGACGCCTTCCGGATCGCCAAGCGAGTTCGCGAGGAGACCGAGGGGCCGGTGCACATGCTCGGGCATCTCGTCCACAACATGCACGCGACCGACGACCTCCAGCGCCAGGGCGTAGAGCTGGTCGATCCTCCCAACCGCCTGGCCGGGCTCGAGCAAATCTCAGCGGGGACGGTCATCTTCACCGCGCATGGCGTCTCGCCCCAGGTGAAGTCGCGCGCCGCCGAGCTCGGCCTGCACGCGGTCGACGCCACCTGCTCCGACGTTGTGCGGACCCATGAGCTGGTCTCCCGGCTGGCGGAGCAGGGATACGACGTCATCTACGTGGGGCGAAAGGGCCATCCCGAGCCGGAAGGCGTGATCGGCGAGGCCCCCGGCCGCGTCCACCTGGTCCAGGACTTCGAAGACATCGACGCGCTCGAGATCGAAAACGAAAAGGTTGCCGTGACCTGCCAGACCACGCTTTCGGTCTGGGACACTGATGAGCTGATCGAGCGGGTCAAGCAGCGCTGGCCGCAGGCCGAGGTTCACAACGAGATCTGCCGGGCGACCCAGGAGCGCCAGGAGGCGGCGGTTGAGGCGGCGAAGAACGTGGACGCCGTGATCGTGGTCGGCAGCCCACGCTCCTCCAACTCGCTGCGGCTGGTCGAGGTGGTGCGCAAGCTGGGCGGCAAGCCGGCCTACCTGGTCAACGACCTCGAGGACATCCGGATGGAGTGGTTCGCCGGGGTGCGCAAGGTGGGCGTCACGAGCGGCGCCTCAACCCCGAGCCAGCTGACCCGGAAGGTGATCGAGCACCTCGAGGCCCTGGAGACCCTTTAGCTTCCGCGGAGCCTTCGCAGGACGCCGCGGAGGCCGCCCTCCGAGACAGTGATCGGCGGTGGCGGCGGGGCGGCCGGCTCCGGCTCAGGCTCCTTGCGTTCGGATGCCGCCTGGCCGCCGCTGCTCTGACCGTTCCCATTGCTGCGGCGGCGACGCCGGCGGCGCGAGGGTGGGGGGACGTCGGCGTTGGCCGGCTCCGGGAGCGGCTGCGACTCCACCACCTCGGCAACCCGTTCCCGGTCGGCCGGCGACTGCCGCCGCCGCCGCCGGCGCGAGCGGCCCGGCGTGGCCGCACTGCCCTCGGTGTCGACAGCGACCTCGGCGGTGGGCCGGCGTCGCTGTACCAGGCGTCCGACCTCGCCGGTGGCGACGACCGTGCCGTTCTGGTTGGCGACGTCGATCTGCCAGAAGCAGAGGCCGACATCTGGGTTTTCTACCGGCCGCTTCCGGTTGAGCCGCCACACCGTCTCCAGGCTGTCACCAGGGCGGACCGGGTGCAGGAACCGCCAGGACATGCCGACCATGCCGGCGCTTGCGGGGATTGGGACGTCGAGCGAACCGAGCCCGATGGCTATAGCGGAGATCAGCGTCCCAGGTACGACCGTGCCGCCGAAGGCTGTACCGCGAGCGTATGTCTCGTCGATGAAAAGGGGATTGAAGTCGCCAGCCGTACCGACAAAAGCGGTCAGGTCAGCCTGCGTAATCGTGCGGCGTCGTGTTGTCCATCGACCTCCGAGCGGAAGGTCTTCGAAGTGAATCGAGTCCAGTAAATCTCTCCCTATCGGGCGGGCCCTGCGAGTATAGCCGCCGGACCCTGCAACGGCGCTGGTGCGGCTTACAATCCAGCGATCGTCTCGTCAGGGTGGGGAGAGCCTTGCTAGTCGATGCTTTGGCGGTCCTTTTGGCTGCCGTCGGCGTCGCCGCGATCCTCTTGCTCGTGCTCGCGATCCGGTTGCGTCGGGGCTCGCGGCAGCTCGCCGAGGCGCTCGTCGCCGCCGACGTGTCACGCCAGGAGGCGGTCGTCCTCTTGTCCGTGGCGGAGGCCGTCAACTCTTCGCTCTCACTCGAGGACGTCATCGAAGTCGCGCTCTCGCGGTCCGTGGAGCTCATCGGCGCCCCGGCAGGCGCGTTTTACATGGCGCGCAGCGGGGAGGTGGAGCTGACGCGGGAGGCCGCCGTTCAGCTCGCCCACAAGGCCAACGGCGGCACCCGGTCGATCGAACGCGAACCGGCTCGCACCGCGCTCAGCAGCCAGCGAGCGACGGTCGTGGCAATCCCTCCCTCGCAGGCGCCCGCCTTTGCCACCTCGGGCCATGCCACTCACGCGCTGGTTGTGCCGATCCGTCGTGGAGATCAGCTGCTGGGCGCGCTCGAGCTCTACTTCGAAGGTGACCCCCGACCCAGCCAGTCCCTCATCGATCTCCTCCATGGCATCGCCGCTCAAACCGCGACCGCCATTCGCCACGCCCAGATCTATCGCGCACAGGAAGAGACCTCGCTCACCGACGAGCTCACGGGGCTGCCGAACCGCCGCTACCTCGGTCAGCGATTTCTGCAGGAGCGCCAGCGTGCCCGCCGCAGCGGCCAGCCGTTGGGAGTGTTGATGCTCGACATCGACCATTTCAAGGAGGTCAACGACCAGCACGGCCATCTCGCCGGCGACGCCGTGCTTGCCGCCCTTGCCGCGATCATCCGGCGCACGATCCGGGAGTCCGATCTCGCCGCTCGCTATGGAGGTGAGGAGTTTGCGGTGATCGTCCACGAGACGCCGCTCGAGGGCGCCATGCGGCTGGCGGGCAGAATGCGTTCCGCGGTCGAGAGCGCGGTCTATCCGAACGGCATCAAACTCACAGTCAGCATCGGCGTCGCCTGTACCGATGATCCAGAGAAGTTCGACGACCTCTTCGAGCGCGCCGACACCGCTCTCTACGAGGCCAAAAGGGCGGGCCGCAACCGCGTACACGCCCTGCTCGAGGAGAACCCACGCACGGAGCACGTCTCGAAGTAAAGCGGGGGAAGAACCTGCGGTTCCCCCCCCGGACCCTACCTCCCTTCGGGGGCGGCCCTCATTGCCTCCAACGCCTGGATCATCGACTCACACGGCCTGGCGAAGCCAGGCCTTACGGCAGTGTTGTATCTAAGTGAATGTAAGAACCTCGGAGTCCCACCCGGCCTTGGCTTGAGCCGTGCAGGCATACGCTCTCGCACAGTCAAAGCTAGTCTGAATTCGATGGCCGCGCGCTTCTGCGTCAACTGCGGGATCCCGCTTGAGCCGCGCCTGATCGAGGGTCGCGAGCTCGCGGCCTGCCCTCGCTGCGACTTCGTCCTCTGGCAAGACCCCAAGGTGGTGACGTTGGTGGCGATCGAAGCCAACGGAGGCCTGCTCCTGGGCCGCCGCGCCATTCATCCCGGCTACGGCCTCTGGTGCCTGCCGGGCGGGTTCGTGAACCACGACGAGCATCCTCAGAACGCCGCCGTTCGCGAGTGCCTGGAAGAGGTTTGCGCGGAGGTCGAGATCACGGGGCTGCTTGGCGTCTATCACATCCAGAAGCAAGACGCGGCGAGCATGGTCGGGATCGGCTACCGCGCGCGACTGGCGCTTGGGGCGAGGCCGGCGGCCGGCGAGGAGATGCTCGAGGTCGCCACCTTCGACGCCGAATCACTGCCACCACTCGCTTTCAGAAGCCACGCAGAAGCCGCGCGTGATTGGCGCCGAATTTGGGAATACGAAGCGGTGAGAAAGCAATGAACACGATCAAGACGGCCTTCTGGATGACCCTTCTCACGGTGATCCTGGTCCTGCTGGGGCGGGCCTTCTTCGGGACCGGCGGCATGGTCGTGTTCTTGCTGCTGGCGGTCTTGATGAACGGCTTCGCCTATTTCTTCTCGGACCGGATGGCGCTCGCGGCCGCTCAGGCGGTGGAGGTCTCGCCGGCTGAGGCGCCGATGCTGCACCGGTTGGCTGACCGCCTGGCGCAGCAGTACAACGTCCCCAAGCCGCGCGTCTATGTCTCCCCCGATCCCT
The DNA here is from genome assembly GCA_964529765.1 of uncultured Actinomycetes bacterium. Classification (GTDB taxonomy): domain Bacteria; phylum Chloroflexota; class Dormibacteria; order Dormibacterales; family Dormibacteraceae; genus CAZHAC01. The sequence goes on along the minus strand of CAZHAC010000077.1, from coordinate 7,046 downwards.
CGCCCAACGCGTTCGCGACCGGTCGCAATCCGAGCCATGCCGCGATCTGCGTGAACCAGGGCTTGCTTCAGATCCTCGACGAGGAGGAGCTGTACGGTGTGCTGGCGCACGAGTTCGCGCACGTCCGCAATCGGGACATCCTCATCAGCTCCGTGGTGGCGGTCCTTGCCGGCGCCATCACGCTGATCGCAAACGTCCTCCAATGGGGCCTTTGGTTTGGCGGCGACCGCGAAGAGCGCGACAACCCGCTCGGGATCGTCGGCGTGCTGGCGGCTGTGATCCTGGCGCCGATTGCGGCGACCCTGATCCAGCTCGCCGTTTCCCGCTCCCGGGAGTACCAGGCCGACGAGACCGGGGCGCATGTGAGTCACGACCCGCTGGCACTGGCGAGCGCGCTGCGCAAGCTGCAGCGGGCCTCCCAGGCGGTGCCGTCACCGGTGGCGCAGCCGGCTTTCGCGCACCTTTACATCGTCAACCCGCTCTCCGGCCAGACCTTTGCCAACCTCTTTTCGACCCACCCGCCGCTGGAGGAGCGGATCGCCCGGCTGGAGCAGATGGCCCGCGAGGGCAGCAACTACTAGCTAAGCCGGCGACCGACAGCCCGGGTCAGCCGGCCTCGGCGAAGGCGCCTTCGAATTGGCTGCGGTAGAGGTCGTGGTACATGCCACCCCGCTCCATCAGCTCGTCGTGGCTGCCCTGCTCGACGATTCGACCGTGGTCCATGACCAGGATCGTGTCGGCGTTGCGGATGGTCGACAGGCGGTGCGCGATCACGAAGCTCGTGCGCCCGCGGCGCAGCTCGGCCATCGCCTTCTGGATCAGCACCTCCGTGCGGGTGTCGACGCTGCTGGTCGCCTCGTCGAGGATGAGGATTGGAGGGTCGGCAATGAACGCGCGCGCGATGGTCAGCAGCTGCCGCTGGCCGGCGGAGATGTTGGACACATCGTCGTCAAGCACCGTGTCGTAGCCATCGGGCAGACTGCGGACGAAGCCGTCGAGGTGTGCCGCCTCGGCCGCTGCCACCACCTCTTCCTCGGAGGCGCCGAGCTTGCCGTAAGCGACGTTGTCGCGGATGCTGGCGGCGAAGAGCCAGGTGTCCTGCAGCACCATTCCGAACGCGCGCCGGAGCTCCGCGCGCGGCAGCGCGCGGATGTCGCGGCCGTCGAGCGTGATCGCGCCGCGGTCGACGTCGTAGAAGCGCATCAGCAGGTTGACGATCGTCGTCTTGCCGGCGCCGGTCGGGCCTACGATCGCGATCGTCTGGCCGGGCTGGACCTCGAGATTGAAGTCCTCGATCAGCGGCCGGTCGGGTTCGTAGCGGAAGGAGACTGCGTCGAACGCAACGTGCCCCCGGACGAGTGGGAGCGGGGTGTCGAGCACAGCGTCGGGCGTTTCCTCGCCGGCGTCGAGCAGTTCGAACACGCGCTCGGCGGAGGCGACGCCTGACTGCACCATGGTCAGCTGGCCGGCCAGCTGCATGATCGGCATCGTGAACTGGCGTGAGTACTGGATGAACGCCTGCACGTCGCCCAGCGACATCGTGCCCGAGGCGACCTTGTAGCCACCGATCACGGCGATGGCGACGTAGTTGAGGTTGCCGATCAGCTGCATGGCGGGCTGGATCAGGCCGGACAGGAACTGCGCCATGAAGCTCGCGTTGTAGACCCGGTCGTTGAGCTGGTGGAAGTCGGCGAGGGCTCGCTCACGGTGACCGAACACCTGGACCAGCGCATGCCCTGTGTGCATCTGCTCGACGTGCGCGTTGAGCTGGCCAGTCGCCCGCCACTGCTGCGCGAAGCGCCGCTGCGAACGGCGCGCGATGAAGATCGTGACCGCGCCCGAGACCGGCACGACGACCAGCGAGATGGCAGCCAGCGCAAAGTCGAGCGAGACCATCATCGCGAGCACGCCGACCACGGTGAGCAGCGAGTTGAGCAGCTGACCCGTCACCTGCTGCAGGGATGTCGAGATGTTGTCGATGTCGTTGGTGACGCGGCTCAGGACATCACCGCGCTCGTTGTGGTCGAAGTAGGAGAGCGGCAGCAAGTCGAGCTTTGCCTCGACGTCCTGGCGCATCCGGTAGACGGTGCGCTGCGTGACGCCGGCCATGATGAATCCCTGCAGCCAGTTGAAAATCGCAGCGAGCACGTACACGAGCGCGGCGAGCAGGAGCGTCAGACCGACCGCTCGGAAGTCGATGCCAACGCCGGGGGTGACGTTCATCGCGCTGAGCATGTCGGCCAGCTGGTTCTGGCCGCGGGCGTGCAGCATGGCGATCAGCTGCGACTTGCTGACGCCATGTGGCAGCGACTTCCCGACCAGTCCGTCAAACACCAGGTTGGTGGCGTTGGCGAGGATGCGCGGTCCACTGATGGCCAATGCGACGCTCGCGGCGGTGAAGACCACCGCGAGGGCGATCCAGCGCCACTCCGGCCGTAGGCGGCCGACGAGCCGCAGACCGGCGCCGCGGAAGTCTTTGACCTTGCCGGGGGGCGGTCCACCCATGCCGAACGGACCGCCGCGGAATCCGCCGCCCTGACGGCCCTCGCCACCGTCCGGCCCTGCGCCAGCCGGGCGCCCGCCTGCCGGTCGGGCGATCACGCGATCTGCTCCGCGCCGCGCAGCTGGGAATCGACGATCTCCCGGTAGGTCTCGTTGCCGGTCACCAGCTCGTCGTGGGTGCCGGAGCCGACGACCGTGCCATCGTCGAGGACGAGGATCCGGTCGGCGCGCATGATCGTGCTGACGCGCTGCGACACGATCAGCACCGTGGCCGTCGAGGTGGGCTCTCGCAGGGCCGCACGCAGCCGCGCATCGGTGCCTGCGTCGAGCGCCGAGAAGCAGTCGTCGAAGAGATAGATGCGCGGCCGCCGGACGAGGGCGCGGGCGATGGCTAAGCGCTGGCGCTGGCCGCCGGAGACGTTCGTGCCCCCCTGCGTGATCGGCTCCTCCAGCTTGCCGGGCATGTCGGACACGAAGTCGGCCGCCTGCGCGATCCGCAGCGCCTCCCAGAGCTCTTCATCGGTCGCCTCAGGTCGCCCCAGGCGCAGGTTGCTGGCCACGGTGCCGCTGAAGAGGTAGGCCTGCTGCGGCACCAGGCCGACTGATCCACGCAGCTCGTGCAGCGACTGCCGCCGGACATCGACCCCGTCGACAACGACCGCGCCTTGGCTGACGTCGAAGAAGCGGGCGACCAGGTTCACGATGGTGGTCTTGCCGCTGCCTGTGCTGCCGATGATGGCCGTGGTGCGGCCCGGCGCCATCTCGAACGTGATGTCGCGCAGCACCGGGCGCTCGGCGCCCGGGTACTGGAAGGTCACGCTGCGGAACTCGACCAAACCGGTGCGCGTGTCCGGCACGACCGGCTCCGCGGGGTCGACGATCGCCGGCACCGAGTCGATGACCGCCTGGATCCGCTCGGCGCTGGCGCTGGCCCGCGGGATGAGGATCGTCATCATCGCGGCCATCAGCACCGACATCAGGATCAGCATCAGGTAGGTCAGGAATGCGGTCAGGTTGCCGATCGGCATGCTCCCGCTATCCGCGAGGTGACCGCCGAACCAGATCACCGCGATGCTGGACAGGTTGAGGATGACCATGATCGACGGGAAGGCGAGCGTGAAGATCCGCGTCACGCGCAGCGCGGTGGCGGTGAGGTCCTCGTTGGCAACCGCGAAGCGCCCCTGCTCGTACTCGCCGCGCACGAACGCCCGCACCACGCGCACCCCGGTGATCTGCTCGCGCAGGACCTGGTTGATGCGGTCGATCTTGCCCTGCATCGTGCGGAATAGCGGCACCGCGAAGTAGAGGAGGCTGCCGATCACCCCGGCCATCACCGGGATCACCACCACGAGAAGCAGCGACAGGGTGGCGTTCTCGTAGAGGGCCATGATCACGCCGCCCACGGCGGTCATCGGCGCCGTGGCCAGCATCGTCAGGGCGATCACGACGAACATCTGGACCTGCTGTACGTCGTTGGTGTTGCGAGTGATCAGCGACGGCGCCCCGAAATGACTCATCTCCTGGGCGGAGAAGTCCTGCACGCGGGCGAAGATGGCAGCCCGGGCATCACGGCCAACCGACATCGCGACGCGCGACGAAAAGAACATCGCGACGACCTGGACGGCCGACGCGACGATCGTGATGCCCAGCATGATCACCCCCGTTCGCCAGATGTAGGCGATGTCGCCCTTGACGACGCCGTTGTTGATGATGTCTGCGGTCAGGTTCGGCAGGTAGAGGTTGGCCACCGACGTGCCGAGGAGGAGGACGAGCACGAGCGCCACGGCGCGCCGGTAGGGCGTCAGGTGGCGCGTCAGCAGGCGAATCAGCACGAGCCTAGACAGTAACTGTCAAGGCAGCGGGGCGCTCCGGATGGGATAAGAGAGGCCTTACAGCGCCGTCTTATTCAGCTTGAGGCCGAGCACCCGGAAGGCCTCTCTGACGCCTTCGAAGAGCTTCCCTTCGGCCAGCGTCACCCAGCCCCGGTCACGGTAGAGCAGCATCGCCCGGCTCTCCCGGGCCGGTGTCGAAAGCACCGCGGTCGGCCGGCGCACTCCCTCCAGCAGCAGATCGTGGAGCCTGCCCCCTAAACCCTGTCCCTGGTGATCGGGCCGCACGTGCAGCTCCACCAGCTCGAAGGCGCCGTCCAGCCAGTGCTTGCGCTCCTCCGGTGAGAGGCTCCGGGCCACCTGGTCGTGCCACCACTGGCCTGGGGAGCTGTGGTAGCCGTACGTGAACCCGACCAGGACGCCGCCAGCGTACGCAGCCGCGGCGCGAAAGCCGTCGCGCCGGACGTGCTCGCGGGCAAGGCTGGGGAACGAGAGAACCCGGGGCTCGAACGACCGGTAGCCGAGAGCGTCCCGGAAGATTTCACGCATCACCGGGAGGGCGCCCAGGAACTCGGCGGGGCTGATCAGCCGAACCTCGTTCACGTTTCCCGGCCTACCGGCTCACGTGGGACATCGCTGAACTCCCGTCCGCGCATGATCAGCATCGCGGCGCAGAAGGCGACAGCGGTCACCGCGCAGGCGCTGAACCCGGCGGTGTAGCCGGCGCCCTGCATGATGACGCCGAAGATCGCCGGTCCGGCGGCCAAGCCGCCGAAGAGCACCGCACCGTAGAAGCCCATGGCTGTACCGCGTCCCGATTCAGCACCCAGTGTGCTGAAGCTCACGCTGAGGGCGATAAAAGCGGTGGCGAGGAAGGGAACGCCGAGCACGAGCAGAAGGGTGGGCACCCAAAAGCCGGAGGAATGCGGAAGCGCGAGGATCGCCAGCGCGTAGACGGTAGTGCCGGCGGCGACGATGGGACCTTTCCGCCGAGCATGATCGACGATCCGTCCGCCAGGGATCCGGCTGGCGCCATTGGCGATCGCCTGGAGGGCGAGCAGGTAGCCGATCTGGCTTGCCGGCAGGCCAAGCTGCTCCTTGCCAAAGATCGGCAGGTAGGCCTGGACGGTCCCGAACACGATGGCCGCTCCACACAAGCCCAGCGTGATCGGGACGAATCCGCGACTGCGGATGATGTCGCGGATCGGCGTGACGATGTCCCAGCCGGCTTGCCGGCGATGATCTCGGCCCAGCAAGAAGGCCACGCCGACCGGCACAGCGCTGAGAGCGGTGGTGATTACGAGATCGCTGCGGAGGTCGGTGAAGCGAGCGATTAGGCCCGCGACCGCAGGCCCGGCCAGGAAACCCACCTGGAGCGAGAGCGTCATCCAGCCCATGGCTCGGCCGACCTGGCCGCGGGGCGCGTTGTCGATGACTGCCGCGTAAAGGGCGGCCTGCGCCGCACCGGCGCCGATTCCACCCAGCAGCTGCATCACGAGATAGAGCTGAACGTTGGTCGTAAGCGCGATCCCGAGCTGGGTCAGCCCGCTGAGCAGAGAGCTCAAAACCACGATCTCGCGGCGCCCGACGCTGTCGGCCAGGAACCCGGCCGGGATCGAGAGGACCGCCGCTGAGAGTGTCGAGACGGTGAAGAGAAGGCCGACCGTGACGCGGTCGGCGCCCAGCCCGTTGGCGATCAGCGGGACCAGGAAGCCGCGCGCCATGACGGCGGCGAAGAAGGACGCGTTGGCGGTGTAAATGGCGAGGAGCGTGAACCGCGTCGAGCGTCCAGCCCCCATTGCCCACCAACGATAGCCGCCCATCCGAATGCGACAGCGGCCTGCGGAGCGCGTAGCCTCGCGGTATGACGACCCCACCCGGACCGGACTTTCCGAACGACCCGCCGGTCCCTCCGGTGCCGGGGCCGGACAATCCGCCGACCCCGCCTCCGCAGCCGGCGCCACCACCGGGCCCGCGTTAGGAGTGCTGGAAGCGGCGGCGCGATTCCTGGCCCGCGCCCGCCGCGGCGTGGTTTTCACAGGCGCGGGGGTATCGGCCGAGAGCGGGCACCGCACCTACCGGGGCGAAAACGGCCTCTGGAAGGAGTACGACCCGATCAAGGTGGCCTCGATCGACCACTTCCGGCGCGACCCCTCGCAGTACTGGGAGGTGGCCAAGGTTCGCTGGCAGTCGTACGTCACGGCGCGCCCCAACCCGGGTCACTACGCGATCGCGGCCATGGAGGAGGCCGGGTACGTGAGCGCGGTGGTGACCCAGAACGTCGATGGTCTCCACGCCGCCGCCGGCAGCCGGCACGTGATCGAGCTTCACGGCAACGGCACTTCCGTGGCCTGCCTCGACTGCGGCGCTATTGAGCCGCGCGCCGATGTTCAGGCGCGGCTGGAGGTCGAGATGCCGCCCCGCTGCCGGCTCTGTGGCGGCACCTTCCTCAAGCCAACCGCCGTTTTCTTCGGGGAGCCGCTGCCTGGCCCTGCCCTCGAGGAAGCGGTCGAGCTCGCCCGGCAGAGTGACCTGATGCTGGTGGTGGGGAGCTCGCTGGCCGTCTTTCCGGCGGCGTCAGTTCCGCGTCGGGCTGTCCGGGATGGGGCGCCGCTGGTGATCGTCAACGAGGAGGCGACGCCGCTCGACAGCGACGCCGCGGCCGTGCTCAGGGGGAAGTCGGGCGAGATTCTTCCCCGTCTTCTGGAACTGGCC
>CAZHAC010000076.1:0-11228 GCA_964529765.1 uncultured Actinomycetes bacterium | reverse complement strand
CCGCGCGGCGGCCTCCCGGATGGCTCCGCCGCTGGCGAGTCGTGGCGCCCTTCGCCGTGGCTCGGCGTTTTCCATCGACTTCGAAATAGTACTTGACTGACCAGTACCCATGCCGGCATCATATGGGTCCGGTACTGATCAGTCCAGTACACAACCAGGAGGTCTTGAGAATGATCAACGCAGCCTTCGGTCAGCCTGGCCGAGTCCCAGGGGCGGCCTGTGACCCCACGACTCGCGTGACTCGATCCCTGCTCGGCTGGGGCGCCGTGGCCGGTCCTTTCTACGTGGTGGCCGTCCTGGGGCAGGCTCTGCTGCGCCCCGGCTTCGATCTCGCGCACGATGATGCGAGCCTGCTCAGCAACGGCAGTTGGGGGTGGATCCAGGTCGCCAACTTCCTGTTCACCGGCGCCATGGTGATCGCTTGCGCGATCGGCCTACGCCGCTCACTCGTGGGTGGGCGGGCCGCCACCTGGGGGCCGCTCCTGCTCGGCGTCTTCGGGCTCGGGCTGATCGGAGCCGGCGTCTTCGTCGCCGACCCCATGGGCGGGTTTCCCCCTGGGACTCCTGCCGGAAGGCCGGCCTCGATCAGCCTCCACGGCATCCTCCACATCGTCTCAGCCGGTGTCGGATTCCTCAGCTTCGCGGCCGCCTGTTTCGTGATCGCTCAGCGGTTCGCACACGAGAGGCGCTCGGCATGGGCATGGTTCTCGCGCTTGACCGGCATCGTGTTCCTGGCCGGCTTTGCCGGGCTGGCCTCCGGATCGGACAGCGTCTTGGTCGTCATCGGGTTCTGGGTCGCACTCCTCGTGGCGTGGGCATGGCTGGCGGCTCTGGCCGTCAGCCTCTACCGGGGAAGCGCCGGAGTCAGAGTCGAAGGACACGCGTGAGCGACCGAGCGGGACATGTCGATGCTGCAGAATCTCGGCATGTCCCGCGAGCAGATTGACGCCTATCTCGCCGGCGTCGAGGAGCCGAAGCGTTCGACGCTCGAACAGCTGCGGCGGACGATCCTGAGCATCGTCCCCGAGGCCGAGGAGTGCATCTCGTATCAGGTGCCCGCCTTTCGCGTCAACGGCAAGGTGATCGCCGGCTTTGCCGCCTTCAAGAGCCACCTGGCCTACCTGCCCTTCAGCGGTTCGGTGCTCGACCAGCTTTCCGGCGAGGTCGCCGGCTACGAACAGACCAAGAGCTCCCTGCACTTTCCAATCGACCAGCCGTTGCCGGAGCCACTGGTGAAGAAGCTGGTCGAGGTTCGTTTGCGCGAAGCCCGCCAGGGCTGACCAGCTACCCCGGAGGTCGCGCTCCGCATCGCGGGGAGGCGCTAAGAAGGCATGGCCTGGAGGACGAGGTCGGGGAGGGAGGTAAGTGGGCGGCGGTAGGGGTCGAGGCGGGTCGGCTCCGGGCTGGCCGGATGCCAGGCGATCGCCCAATAAGGGCCGTCTTCGAGTGCGATGTCGAGGAGCCGTTCAGAGGGGATGAAGAGGCATTCCTCGTGGAAGCGATCCGCCTCAGGGAGCCAGGCGAGGGCGACGATGTACGTGCTGGGTGCGGGCCGAAAGCTGCTTCGGGAGAGCTGGACGTGTGCCTGCCGGTGAGCGGCGTCCCAGCTTGCAGTCTTGACCTGGAGGCCGGTGAAGAGGCGCCTCAAGTTGTCGCGGGCCAGGACCTCCACGGTCTCCAGGTCCGGAAAGGGCCGGAAGAGGTCGAGGCGCGCTGACGCTGCCAGCCGGCGCACCACCTCGGCCTCGCCCAGGAAGCCCAGCCACGACTCGTGCCGGTCGGCCGGCAGCAGGGGCTCCTCGGGTGGAAATTCGAGCGGCTGGGCTCCGCCCATCAGCCTCTGGCCGAGCTCTTCGAGGCGAACCAGGTAGGGGCGCCAGTGACTCCAGGTGGGGTGCATCGTGAACGCGGCGAGGTAGACATCAACGCCGTCGTAGGTCTCGCGAACGGCCAGCCGCTTGAAGCTGCCTTCGTCAACGACCAAGAGCACCGGACCCAGGCCATCCGCCTGGAGGAGCCCGGCGATGAGAAACGCGTCATCGTCGACCAGGCTGTCCGCCGGCACGTAGAGATGGAGGGCGCCCCGGTTGAGGCCGGTCTTGCCCTTGACCTGGACTGGTAAATAGGCGCCGTCGGTCAGGCGGTGGACGACGGCGTCGAGGCCCCTGTCGAGGAGCGGTAGGAAGACGTGCAGCAGGCCACCCGACTGCCGGATGAGCTGGATCCAGACGCTGAACTCGATGGCCTGGCCGATGGCCAGCGGGCTGGCACGGAGTTCGCCGAAGGTGCTCGTCGCGCGATCCTAGCCCGCCCAGAGAGCGATAGACAGGCTTTCGCGCAGGCGGTGCCTCGGCCGAGATCTTCGGCGAGCTCCTGTGGTGGTCCGAAGTCGCTCCGGAAGCGCTATGGTGACGCTCTCGGCGAGGGAGCGCGATGTCGACGATTAGCGAGAAGCTGGATCGACTTCGGGAAATCCAGCATGGCTCAACGCCCCCTCAGGGCGAGCACCGGCTGGATGCTGCGATCGCCCCTGCCCTTGGCACCGCAGTCATCGTTGTGGTCCTGGTGGCGCTGCTGCTCACGGGCGTGTTTGTCCGGAAGCAGTCTGTCAGGCCCGGCGCCAGCGCGGCTCATGGGCCCTTCGAGAACGCCGTGCGTGACCTTGCCGCCGTGCCTCAGACTGGCTGAGTCGAACCACTGTCGACAGCGAGGAGGGCTAGCTTCTGCGCGTGAGCAAGCTTCCCGGTGATGGCTGCGACCGGGACTGGATGTGGGATCGCGCGGTGGAGACGGCGCCGCCGGCGGAGACCTTCGCGGGCGCTGAGGCGGCCTGGGATGAGCAGTACAGGCACCTGGTCGAGGACTCGCCCTTCTATGCCCGGCGGCTTGCCCGCGTGCCGCTGAGGGGGATTGACCGGCTGCCCTTCACCACCAAGTCAGAACTGCGAGCGGCGATCGAGGAGAAGCCGCCGTTCGGGTCGCACCTGTGCGTGCCGCCCGAGCGCGTCAAGCGCTTGTACCAGACCAGCGGCACCACCGGCTCGCCCTCGGTCATCGCGCTCACCAGACAGGACGCGGAGAGCTGGACCGAGATCGGTGCGCGCTCCTATTACGCGACCGGCATCCACGACCATGACTCCGTCATCTCGACTTTCGGCGCCGGCCCGTTCGTGGCCGGTCATACCTATTTCGTGCTCGAGCGGATCGGGGTCCGCAGCGTCCCGGTGGGGCCGGGCGACACCGACCGCGTGCTCTTCGCCCTTCGGAACGGAATCGCGAACACGCTGCTGGGCACTCCCTCGTTCGCCCAGCACCTCGCCAACCGGTCCGACGGGGATCGGCCGCCCCTGCGTCACGTCGTCACCGGGGGCGAGCCGGGGGGTGGCATACCGGAGGTCCGCGACCACATCCAGAGAGCGTTTGGTGCGATCGTGAACGAGGTAATGGGCATCGGCGACGTCTCGCCGTCGCTCTTCGGCGAGTGCCCGCTCCAGCAGGGCATGCACTTCTGCGGCACCGGGTACGTATGGCCGGAGCTGGTCGACCCCGACTCCCAGGAGCCGCTGCTGATCGAGACGGGCGCCATCGGCGAGCTCGTCTACACGCACCTCCGACGCCAGGCGATGCCCGTCGTTCGCTTTCTCAGCGGCGACCTGGTGAGGATCGAGGGCACCAGCTGCGAGTGCGGCCGGACCAGCTTCCGGATGCGCTGCATCGGGCGCCGCGACGAGATGTTCATCGTGCGCGGCGTGAACGTCTACCCGACCGCGATTCTGGCGATCGTCGGCGAGTTCAGGCCCCGGGTGACCGGGCGTGCGCGCGTCGTAAGGACGTCTGGCGCCGTGGTCGTCGAGCCGCCGGTGCCGGTCGAGGTGGAGGCCTTTGCGGAGGGCGACCCGGCGCTGGCGGGCGAGATCGAGGATGCCATCCGCGCCCGGCTCAAGTTTCGCGCTCACGTGCGGATCGTCCCCGAGCGCGAGTTCGGCGAAGCCGGCTACAAGACGCCGCTGGTGGTGCGCCGGCCATGACCCGCCCGCGCCGGCGGCTGCGCTCGGACCTCGCCTACAGCACGCCCGACCGCATCGTGGTCCGCGGCTTCGACCTGGCGGACATGATCGGCCACGTCGGCCTGGGCGATTTCGCCTTCCTCGAGCTCAAGGGGCGCCTGCCCACCGAGCAGGAGTCGGCCGTCTTCAACGCGATCACGATCACCCTCGTCGAACACGGGGTGACGCCGAGCGCGATGGCGGCGCGGCTCACCTACCACGGCGCACCGGAGTCGCTGCAGGGCGCGGTCGCGGCCGGCCTGCTGGGAATGGGCGACCGCTACGGCGGGCCGGTGGGCGACACCGCGCGCATGCTCCAGGAGGCGCTCATCCTGGAACCCCGGGCGCCTCTGGAGGAGGTGGCGCGCGACGTGGTGGCGGCGCTGCGCTCGGCGCCTCGCCCGGTGCCCGGAGTCGGGCATCCGCTCCACCAGCAGGCCGACCCTCGAGTCGGACCGCTCTTCCGCGTGGCCGCCGAGAACGGCTTCTCGGGGCGCTACGTGCGACTGATGGAGCTGATCTCCACGGAGGCGAGCCGGGCGACCGGCCGCGAGCTCGCCGTCAACGCCACCGGCGCCATCGGCGCCATCGCCAGCGAGCTCGGCCTTCCCTGGAACGTGTGCCGTGGACTGGCGGTGATGGCGCGCGCGATCGGGCTCGTCGCCCACATCCAGGAGGAGATCGAGAGGCCGATGGCGGGCGAGCTGTGGGCGCGGACGGAGGCCGAGGCGTCGGAGCATCTACGCGGTAGCTGAGGACAAACGACGTCTATTCAGGGATGTGGGCGGCGACTTCGTAGAGCAGGGGCTCGAAATCAGCCATCTCGGCGATCCGCCGCATATGCTCCTGGGCCTCCGGATTGCGCAACATGGCCTCGAAGTCGTCGCGGCTCCGCCACTGTGCGTAATTGGCGACATGGCGGCCGTCCAGGCCGCGGTGGATATTTGCGGAGACAAAGCCCGGTAGCCGCTTCATCACCTGATCGGTGGCCTCGATGAGGAGATTGACGAGCTCTTTCTGACGCTCTGGAGCCACCGTGAAGGTGTTGATCAGCGTCACCACGCGTTGTTCTTTGCTGATGGTGGTCGGCATCGCCATCCTCCCTGGCCTGGAGATCCCTTGCCTCGAACCTTCGCACAGAGCACCCGCTCGGTTCTCCAATTTGAGCGGGGGGAGGTTATGGTTTGAGTTGCCGTGCCCGCCGATGTGCCGGGTATCCACCATGTCACGGCCATCACCGCTGACGTTCAGAAGAACGTCGACTTCTATGTGACCGTCCTCGGTCTTCGCTTCATCAAGAAGACCGTCAACTTCGACGTCCCCGACACCTACCACCTCTACTTCGGTGACTACGTAGGCACGCCCGGTACGGCCATGACCTTCTTCGGCTGGCCGCACCTTCCCTGGCGGCCGCAGGGTACAGGACAGGTCTTCAACGTGTCCTTCGCCGTGCCCGAGTCCTCGCTCGGTTACTGGCGAGACCGCGTGCGCCACATGGGAATCGAGGCCCGCGACGAGTCGCGCTTCGACGCCCAGGCGATCGTCTTTCCAGACCCCGATGGGATCCAGCTCGAGCTGGTCGGCCAGGCTTCCGATGAGCGCTGGGAGCCGTGGCCTGAAGGTCCGGTGCCGGTGGAGCATGCCATCCGCGGCTTCCACTCGGTCGGCCTCGCGGTCGCCGGCGAGGAGGCCAGCGCCCGCTTCCTCGAGGAGACCATGGGATTCCAGGCGGCGGGGTTGGAGGGCACGCGCCTGCGCTATCAGACCGGCGAAGGGGGACCCGGGTCGCTGCTCGACCTGCTGATCATGCCCGACGCGCCCGAGGGCGAGGAGGCGGCCGGAACCGTGCACCACGTCGCCTGGCGTGCCGTCGACGACGACCACCAGCTGGCGTGGCGGGATCTGCTGGTGGAGGCGGGTCGCGACGTGACGCCCGTGATCGACCGCAAGTACTTCCACTCGATCTACTTCCGGGAGCCGGCCGGCATCCTCTTCGAGATCGCCACCGAGGCCCCTGGATTCACGGTCGACGAGCCCGCTCAGGCGCTCGGCTCCGCGCTCCAGCTGCCGCCCCAGTACGAGGGCCGCCGCGACCAGCTCAAGTTCAACCTGCCTGAGATCGTCGTGCCGTCAGTGCCGCGGTCGCGAGTGTAGGAGCGTGATCGCCAGGCTCCACGCCGGCCAGCCGATCCGCACAGCGGGCGATCCGCTGGAGTCGGCGGAGGCGGCAGTGGTGCTGGTCCACGGGCGCGGCGCGAGCGCGGCCGACATCCTCTACAGTGCGGGACCGCTGATCCAGCCCGGCTGGGCGTTCCTCGCCCCCGAAGCGGCGAATCACACCTGGTATCCGCTCCCGTTCACGGTCCCGCCGGATGAGAACGAGCCCTGGCTGTCGTCCGCCTTGGAGACGCTCGATCGCGTCCTCGCCAACGTGTCCGAGCACCTTTCGCTCCCGCGCGTGATCCTGCTCGGGTTCTCTCAGGGTGCCTGCCTGGCACTCGAATACGCTGCCCGCCACCCGCGCCGGTACGGCGCAGTGGTCGGGCTGAGCGGCGGCCTGATCGGCCCCGAAGGCATGCCGCGCGACTACTCGGGGTCGCTCGCCCAGACGCCGGTTCTCCTGGTCTGCAGCGATTCCGACCCATACATTTCGGCGCCCTGGGTCCGGGAGTCGGGCGAGATCTTCCGGCGCCTTGGGGGCGACGTCGCGGTTCACATCATCCCGGGGATGGGGCACGAGGTGACGGCGGACGAGATCCGGCTCGTTCAGCGTCTGATGGAGGGATGCACGAAGTGAGCACAATGGTCGGCCCGATCAACCCGATGGCGGCGGATGGGATGCCGGTGGTCATGGACACGCTGAAGCGGGACCGCCGGAAGTTCTTCGACCTCGTCGAGGACCCGAAGAACTGGAATGTCCAGACCCGCTGCACGGAGTGGGAGGTGCGCGATCTGGTCGGGCACATGATCGATGTGACCGAGGGCTACCTCGAGCGCTGGGAGGCGGCGCGTGCACAGCACGAGGTGGGGGCGCTCGGGCTCCAGGTCATGGGCGAGAAGCTCAACGACCGGGCCCTGGAGTTCCGGTCGCTCTCGCGCGACGAGGCGCTGAACCGGCTCAAGCGCGACTCCGAGGAGATGATGCGGATCTTCGAGGGGCTCACCGGTTCCGAATGGACCAGCTTCCTGGTCACTCACCCGTACATGGGCCCGGTGCCGGCGGGGTTCTATCCCGCCTTTCACATCATGGACTACGGCATCCACCCGTACGACATCGAGTACGGGCTGGGGAACAAGCTGGCCGAGATCGACGAGACGACAGCAGGAATCCTGATCCCCTACTGCCACATCATCATGCAGTACACGGTCGACCCGGAGTCGGCGGCTGGGCTCGACGCCGTCTACGGCTTTGAGGTCTCTGGAGCGTGGGGCGGCAAATGGCGTGCCACCGTCAAGGACGGGCAGTGGTCGGCGGCGCCCGAGACGGGGTCGTTCGAGGGGTGCGAGGCGCTCTTCAAGTTCACTCCCTCGGACTTCGTGCTCACGGTGTTCGGGCGCTTCCCCGGCGGCGCGGCCACCGGGGATCCGGAGGTGATCGAGCGAGTCCGGCGGTTGTTCTTCCGGTTCTGAGCGCTCGGCTCTGACGCGGCTGACGCGGCTGACGCTATGGGCGCTGGACCTGGTGGGGGAGTTGGAGGGTCCGCCGCCCACCCCCTTGTTGCCCGGATTTTCAGTGGTCGAGTTGACCGCCCCAGCGCTTTCCCTGGTGGAGGCGATGGGGGACGAGGGGGACATGGTGGCGCTGCGCCTGGAGCGCGGGTGCCGGTGCTTCGCCGGTTGTGTCTCGGGCGACGTCGTCGCTTATGGGTGGCTGTCACTGGGACGGGAGTGGATCGGCGAGGTCGGGTGCACGATCTCGCCCGGGCCGGGTGAGGCTTACGTGTGGAACTGTGTGACCGCGGCGCCGTTCCGGCGGCGGGGTGCGTTTCAGGCGCTGCTGGCTGGGGTGGCTTTGCGCTGCCGCTCCGAGGGCTTGGCCCGCCTCTGGCTCGGCAGCGTGCCGGGTGGGGCGCTGTCTGCGGTCGCCGCGGCCGGGTTCGCGCCCGTGCTTTCCGTCTCCTCCTGGGCCGGCGGCGGGGCGCGGGTGCTCTGGGCGCGGCCGGTATCTACCGCGGCGCCGCCCCTGCTGGCGGCGGGGCGGCGGGCGCTGGGGATGGGGCGGGCGCCGCGAGTGGTGCGGGCGGCCCGGAGCCGGCGGCACTGAGCGTCGACGCCGGGTTTGGTTTCGTAGCGCCGTCTCGCGATGCCCCACCCGTGCTCCGCTTCGCGTTCGCGCGACCTCCCGCCACGCGGGGAGGAGGTTCTCTCCTCTAACCGCGGTCGATCGAAACCAGGAGGGGTTTTTGGCCGTCCCAGAGGAGGTCGGCTCGGTAGCGGCCTGACGACTGAGCGCTCTTGTCCTGGCCACCTTCAGCGTAGGACACGGTCATCGAGAAGGCGCCCGAGACCGTGAGCACGCCCCGCCGGGCGTCGAAAGCGGTCTGGGCACCGGCCAGCGGGTCGGCGTCCAGCTTCCAGCTCACGTCCTTGACGAAGAGGGTGCTTGGTACCGACTGCGGACAGTCGGCCGGTCGGAGGAGGTGGGAGACGGCGCACTGCTGAAAGCCCGAGCGCACAGCCGTCAGTAGATCCGGGTCGGCGGCGCCCGGCCGCGGGGCGCTGCCGCCGTCCGCGACGACGTCACCTGCGATCGACCAAGCGCCGCCGCTGAACGTCAGCGGGACGCGGAAAGTGCCCGCCGAGGCGACGTGTTTGACGTCCTCCGGGACGTGTACGTCGTAGGCGGCGATCATCTGGAAGACCCCGGTGGCCACGATGCCGACGGTGGAGTCGGGGAGCACTGCCGCACTCGCCGCCGGGTCGCCGACCAGCGTCCAGCGGACAGTGCCGCCGCCCGGGGAGTCGACTGTCTGCGGGCAGTGGGCCGGGTGCGGGGCGATCGCGGCGGCACACTGCTGGAGGGCGGCGCCGACCACCGCCCGGGCGCCGGCGAGCATCGGCTCGGCGAGCTGCGGTGGGACGGCCGCGGTACGGCCGCCCGGATAGGGCTCTTCGGCGATGACCGTCACCTTGCTCTGCAGGAAGGGCTCGGGGTAGGTGGCTTCGACGCTGTGCAGGCCGGGCAGGACCGCGACCGGCTGGCCGGGGATGAGCGTGACGGGCGCGCCGTCGATGGCGAACGCCGCCCGCGGGCCGCCGGCGATCGGGATCGCCGAGGGCGTGAGCAGCACCTTCCAGGTGCCGTGATCGGAGGTCAGCGGGAGCGTGACGTCCCGCTCGGTGCCCGCTTCCAGATAGCGAGCGTGGACGAGGGTGGTGGCACCGTTGCGGCCGCTGATCTCGAGCTTCACGGCCGTCACCTTCGAATGCTGGTTGCCGGTGACCGCGAGCATCCGCGCCAGGCCGTCCTTGTCGAGCAGGCGCGGGCCGGCGGACGCCGGCAGGGCCGAGGAGTCGACGGTGACCGTGGGCCAGATCCGGCCGGCGTCGTTGGTCGCCGCCGCGTCGAGGTAGGCGTGCGCGGAATGCAGTTCGGGCGCCGAGTCCTCGGGAGCCGCGCCGGTGAACGTGGCCACAGCCACCAGGACCACTGCTGCCAGGACCACGACCAGCGAAGCCGCGACCGCCGCTCGGCCCACATGGTGGGCACCGAGCGGGCGGTAGACGGGCAGCGGGTCGCTTGTGTCCGGCTCTTCCCCCTCCATGTCGCGGGCCGTCAACTCGCTGGCGGGCGGAGGCGGCAGGCGGTCGCCGAGCGATCTCAACGCAGCGACCATCGACAGCCGGTGACCGGTCGCCGTCCGCCCGAGCGGAGGCCCGGCCACCGCCCCGACGAGGCCGGCGACGGCAGCGCCTGGGAGCGCGGCCAGGAAGGCCGTCAGCGCGGCGGCCGGCGACGAGACCGGAGTCGCCGCCACAGTGGTCCCGGCGAGGAGGAGGGCGGCGGCCAGGAAGAAGCCCACCCGCTCGGCGACCGAGCGGGTGCGCAGGTGAACCGCGGCGAGCACCGCGCTACAGGCGAAAGCCCCGACCCCGACCAGTGAGTGGACGTGAAGGCCGCCGACGAACGTCTGCCGGAACACGGCGTTGGGGCCGTAGGGGCTGAGCAAGACCAGCCAGATACCCCCCGGCTCGCTGCCGGCGGGTGCGATGGTGAGGACCGGGATGGCGGCCAGCGCGGTCCCCGCGGGGACGGCAAACACGGCCGCAAGCACCGCGCGCAGCCAGGGGACGGCGGCGCGCACGAGCCGCAGCCGGGCCCAGGCGGCGGCCAGCAGTACAGCTCCCGCGGGCACGCCGAGCACCAGCGGCGAGAGCTCGATGCTCAGTGGCCGGCGGTCGGCCAGGAGCTCGGCGAGGCCGGCGGTGAGGCCGACCAGAAGCGCCGGCGCCACGATCAGGAGCAGGTCGCTCGGGCGGTTGCTGTCGCGGGCAGCCCGGAAGGCCTGCACGCCGACGGCCGCCGTCAGAAGGAGGGACCCGCCACCCCACGCCCACGATGACGTCCCCAGGATGGGGTGCGGAAGCAGGCTCGACTGGAAGATGACGTACCCCCAGGTCGACGCCGGCGAGGCGGCGCCCGAGGTAATGGGCAGGCCGAGAGGGTCGGCGATCGCCGAGGCTCCGCCCAGCCGCATTGCCAGGCGCAGCAGCGCCGCCACCAGGAGGGAGCCTGAGAGCAGGACGATGGCGACGCTGATGCCGGCCACGAGGGCACGGCGTGGGCCGGCCTGCTGGCGGCCCTCCCGCAGACGCATGACGGCGGGCGGCGAGGCAGACGCCATCAGCGGGTCGCGAAGAGCTTGCGCCAGGCTTCCTCGAGCTGCCCTGGGAGAATCTCGGCCGGTCCCTTGGAACCCGCGGCGGCGCGGCGGCCGCGGGTGATTTCCGCGGCCGCGTCCGCCAGCGCCACCGCGTGCGCGCCCCGCGCCGTCCGGCCTTCAAGCAGCTTCTGAAGCTGCTCGAAGGCTGCGGAGCCGGCACGGACCCCGATCTCTTCCAGGCGGTCGCGGAAGACGCGCTCGAAAGCGCTCGGCTCGAGGTCGTGCATGGGCAGCTTGTGCGGGAGGTGGCGGAGCTGGAACTCGGTCAGGATCTCGGCCGGGACCATCGAGGTGGCGA